>CAYUAK010000203.1:0-1707 GCA_964442765.1 uncultured Tannerella sp.
CGTAAACGACTCTGCGACCGCGGGCGCGTACTGAAGTTCAATGCTCAGACCGGAGGTCGGAACGAAAAGCTTATCGCTTTCGACTTTTTCATTGTCGATAAGAATATTAATAAGCTCGTAACCCTTGTTTAACAGCCCTTCGTCCGTGAGGTCTTCGACTTCGACAAACGTTTCCGCCTCTATTTCTTCTTCATAATTGTCTGTATTGTACAGTACCGCTTTGCCTGAACCTTCAGTGTCTATAATTACCTGCAGCACCTCGACCGAAGCAAAGACAATGTCATCCGATTCCGGTGAATCTTCATCTTCAGAGACAGCCTCTTCACCTTCGTCGTTCTCACTTACGACTGCGTCTTCCGGATCGCCGCCGTTATTATCAGCGCTGCCGGTGTCATCGCTGCTTGCGTCTATGGCAACATCGGTTTCTCCAAAGTTGCCAATACTTTCACCGCCTCCGGTGACGTCGCCGCCGGGATTTTCTCCGGCGCCGGTTTCTCCGTCATTACCTGAAGTACCGGTCACGAGCGGCTCAGTTACTTCATACGATCCATCGTCTGCGAATGTAACCTGTGCAGGGATTATGTAAGAACCTATTAACGCAACTACAAGAACCCCTACTACGATGGCTCTAAGGTTATGATTCTTCCTGCGAGTCTTCGAATTAAACATCTTTTCCTACCTTTCCCCGTGTTGCACCTATACAACACGATTAGCGCGAAACTATAATAACGAATCTCAAATGTCCCTCTAAAATTTATTTGGTAACTCTTTCTTACCCGCGTTTTCTTGTTTTAAACATATTTTCAGTAGAAAATTTCAAGAATTATAAATTTATTTGACAAATTACGTCAAGTAAACCGAATATGCCTTTAGCCTTTTCATTATGGTAAAATAACGAATTATGAAAATCATAGAGAAAGTAACGATCGCGGAATTATCGGTAATGGCAGAAAATATGTTTGAGCCTCTGGTCAAAGGCGTTGTAGACGTTTCAAAACGTATACTCGTGTTGGATGCCGGCCTGCATTCCGACGAGGAACTTTTTTTGCTTGAGCGAGGTTCGAAGCAGTCTGACTTATGGGGTATCAACCTCTGGCCTGAATCATACGGAACAGAGGAATTCATCGAATTCGATTCAATGATCAATATACGGCCTTCTCAAAACAACCGCTCACGCGGAGTAGAAGATGCGGGTATCAGACAAAAGATTTACGAAATTGTTTTTGGGAAAATCGATGAGTGAATATGCTTTTGACCGCTCAAAATGGGCCGGGTTATCTTTTGAAGAACAGATGGGAAATATAGGCGCGGAAGTTGGGCGCGCGATCATCGCGCATCGTTCTGATAAACCTGACCGAGAAGCTCGCGCCATCGATCGGGCGATAGATTTGTTCAGCGCTACGGCGGAGGTCCTTATTGGCACGAAATATTCGTACCGGCTAAAAGAGGTTTTCCGAGCCAGGGACGAATTCCTTCGTTTGTTCTTTGACGGAACTTTTGACACGGACGCGGATAAGATCGAGCGTTATTTCATGTATTTCAGCTTCGCTGCCAGAAGATCGCGCTAATTGACTCGCAGATCACGCAAATTGGCTCGCATATCATGCTAATGCAGCTTTAGCCCTCGCTGCCCGATTTTGCCGGCAGCGGTTCGATTCCGAATTCACTGTCCACATCGACTCCGAATTCGCCTGAATAGAAAATGAC
>CAYUAK010000204.1:0-1939 GCA_964442765.1 uncultured Tannerella sp.
CGTATATAATTATGGATAAAATTTCCTGTCAGGGCTAAATTGGTGTCTTCGGGCATAAAAACCTCCTGAATAATATTATTACCATATTACAGCAATAATAATATTACGTCAATAAATAATTGTCGAATCGCGTTTTATGTGTTATAATGTCCGGCAGTAAGTTTTAAGACCAACTATCAAATGTCAATAGGGAATTAAAGGAAAAGAAAGTTTGTCGCAAAATGCCTTATTGCATATAAAAAAGCCGGAATCAATTTATCCGGCTATGCAACAAGGACAGCCAATGCGCTCAGGTTGCGCTTCCGCAGAGCCTTATCCTCACGGCTGCATTGAAAGTTTTGCCGGATTAATGAGGGAATATACAAATGAAGGCATGACAAATAAACCTATCATTCGGAAGGTTTCAAAAAAGAATTAGTGTTATCGGTTAAGCGGCAGGGTCAAAGGCTACGTTATTTTTAAGCAAGTGAAAAATCACCCTAACCAGTTTTCTACCGACATGATTCAAAACAACAAAGTGGTGCTTACCTTCCGATTCTTTCTTGGTTGCGTAGGTTCTGAACGTCGGGTCGTATTGTATGGAAAGTAAAGCAGCTTGCAACAAAGCCCAACGCAAATACGATGAACCACGCTTGACCATCGGCGTATTGGTAGCGGCATACTTGCCGGACTGATGGGTGGAAGGTTCAAGCCCGGCGAAGGCAAGCAGCTTGTTGGGATTGCTGAAGTTTTCGATGTTGCCGATCTCCGAAAGGATTATCGAACCTAATGTGAACGATATACCCGGAACGGTGAGTATCGGCGAATTAATCTCCAACATAAACTTCTTGATTTGCTTGTCGAGAACGTCGATTTCAACACGGAGATTGGTTAAAAGCCGGATGGTTTGCTGTAATTCAAAGCCGGTAGCGATACTGTTACTGCCGATAGATTTGGCGGCAAGAACCTTTATTTCAAGAGCTTTATCCTTGCCGTGACGGTGTTTGGAACTTTGGTATAAAAGATTTGACAGTCTTGTCAAATGACAAGTTGCAATCGCTTTCGCTGTCGGCAGTTCGAGCAAAAGCGAATAGACGGAAGTCTGATGAATGGTACTAACGGCATCGGGCAGTTCGGGAAACAATATCGCTACGAGCCTTGAAACGGAGATTTTTAGCTTTGTTCGCATAGAAACCAAACGGAATCTATGACGCACCAATGCTTTGAGTTCAGAGATTTCAAGTGATTGCGGAGCGTAGATGGGGTGGTCGGAGGACATTAGCATTTGTGCCAAAAACCGCGCGTCCGCTTTGTCGGTCTTGGTTTTGCGAAGTGACTGGGCTTTCCTAAACAGGTTGACTTGAAGTGGGTTGAACACAGCGAGGCAGAAACCTTTGCCTTGCAAGAATGAAATGAGGTTGTTGCTGTAGTGTCCGGTTGATTCGATGCCGATCCGAACATCTTTGAAATCACGGCAATGGTTACGGACAGCTTTCAACAGAACGTCGTAACCTTCGGCATTATTTTCAAAGGTAAAAACGGGGGCTAAAATTTCGGCGCCGTCCCCGATGATACAGCAATCGTGCTTTTTAGAGGCGACATCAATGCCAATATAGAGCATAAAACGAACTCCTTTACGATTATTAACGCTGTTTTGGGTTCCGCAGGGTGTTTATGCGACTTGTATCCTTGTCCGATATAAAACGTCCAGCGTTATCCAACTAATCAACAATCAAGCATAAGTCTGCGGTCGTAGCCTTTAGAAAACAGTCGGGAAACCCCGCCGTAGGAGGAAAAAACGTACTACAGCGTCTGCGTTAATTATTGGGAGTTTTCATTAGTTTTAGTATTTAAGATGGGTTTTAGTTTCATAGGCAGGGCTTGAAAACTCTGTCATTATAATACAAGGAGGAATTGATGTGTCGAGAACAAAGATTGTAATCGGGGTTTCGGTAATCGC
>CAYUAK010000205.1:0-12996 GCA_964442765.1 uncultured Tannerella sp.
AGGTCTCCGTAGGAGACTGACATGGATAACCCTGAGTAAGCGAAGCGTCACTCAGGGTAGATGTGCCACCCGAATCCTCAACCCCGTAGCGGGTTGAACTACTACGTAGTTAAAGAGGGAACTGATGCCACTTTCACCCCGTGCTGCACTTCGTTTGCACGGGGTTATTCATATACAAGTCCTTCGGACTTTTATACACCCTGAGTAGTTACGCGAACATTCCATTGAATAATAATTATTGTGTCGTTTTACGAAGTGAAACAAACAGACACATTGTCTGATTATTGACACTAAGGAACGTTGATTAATTTTCAAAGGAACGTTTAAAGGGGGAGTTTTTATTCAATTCGGATAATAGTGATACTGATTTTTCCGTCTTTTGCGGTATAGGTGACATTCACCCGAAACTCCTTGCTGTCGGTCGCCAGTTTACCAACAACAAAGCCAGAATCGTTCTTATCGGCGTGATGTGAGACCGTAAAACCCGTAGGTTTATTGTCCTGAAAAAACGATTTGAGGATGGGTATAACGTCGTCGGGGTTTCCTTTTTTTGAATTGCTCGGCGTAACAATGTCCACTTCGGCGGCCAGCATATCTTTAAACATTTCTGCGCTACCTGCCTTAAAAGCATTCGTAACTGGGGTAATATCTGCCGCTTGCGAATGAAGGGCTATGAGGATTATCATAGCGGTAAATAGAATCTTTTTCATACGTATATTCTCCTATTTTTAGCTGTTAAACATCACAAAGGTATGAATATAAATCAGAATAAAAACTTAAAAAAACTTAAATATCAAAAAAATACGCTTATTAGTTGGTGTTTTGTCCGAAAAGCGCTAAATTTACGGCCAAAATAAGGGAAAATGAAGGTAGTTTTACTCGTAGTAGGAAGGTCGGATGTCGGTTATTGGAGCGATGCGCTCGCCGATTATTCGGAACGGCTGAAGCATTATATTCCTTTTGAGGTGAAGGTAATTCCTGATAATAAGAATGGGAAAAACCTTTCTGAGATACAAAAAAAAGAGCATGAGGGTCGTTTGATAGTAAAGTCGTTACAGGTGGGCGACGACTGTATCCTGCTGGACGAACGCGGGAAACAATACACTTCTTTAGAGTTTGCTTTATTTGTAGATAAAAAGCTCCAATCATCCCCCCGTCGTCTTGTCTTTGTGACAGGCGGCCCGTATGGTGTCAGCGACGCGGTTTTTGAACACGCCTCCGAGAAGATTTCATTAAGTAAGATGACCTTTTCGCATCAGATGGTGCGACCGGTATTTGTGGAACAACTATACCGTGCAATGACCATCCTGCGAGGCGAGGCTTACCACCATAGCTAAACTCACCCTTTGAGGGGGTCGTGGGAAGTATAAGAAAGTCCCCGCATTTTTCACCGTCTCCCGATCAGTCTATTAAACAATATTTTATGAGAAAAATTAAGTTATTAATCACCGCTACACTAACGCTTTTTTTGGCGAGTTGTACTGTAGAGCAAGTAGATGAATCGCTTGCCGGTTATGAGCGTATCAATAAATTTATCATCGATGGCGTTCAAACCTATTACCTTTGGGAAGCAGAAACAGATTGGAAGAAGTATGATAACAGAAGTACTTATTCCGAATACAAAGATCACGACAAGTTGTTCGGACAACTACGTTTTATTGACGACAAATGGTCTACTTTGACAGATGATATAGATGGTCTTGAAAATCAGTTTGCAGGCATATCAACCACATTCGGTTATACGCTTGGCTTTTATTACAATCCGTTTACAAACAATGACGAGGTGATTGCCGTTGTCTATTATACTTCGTACAATTCACCGGCGGCAAAGGCGGGATTAAAACGGGGTGATATCCTTATTGAGATGAATGGCAAAAAAATAACTGTCAATAATCGCTTGGAGCTGTACTATTCATCGTCTATTCAGGTACGATGCGGAAAAGCTATTACGGAATCCAAAACCTTTACACTTTTACCGGAGTTGTATAGTCTCAGCGCGGTTACGATGTATGAGAATCCAGTCAATACCTATTCAATCATCGAGAAAGGGGTCAAAAAAATCGGTTATTTGTGTTATACCGGCTATCAGAGTGAATCGGAAAGGGAGCTTTTTGAGTTGTTTGCCTCGTTCAAGTCGGCAGGGGTGAACGATATAGTGCTTGATTTACGGTATAACCCAGGCGGTTATGCACGGACGGCGCAGATACTAAGCAGTATATTGGCTCCGGCGGCGACGGTCAAAAATAAAAGCGTTTATTTGGAACATTATTACAATGCGGCCTATACGGCTTATCTCAAGGAAAATAAATATGCTCTAAACGAGACTTTTATTGACACGCTACCTGTCAATATGAATTTAAGCCGCGTTTATTTCCTTACGGGAAAGAATACGGCATCGGCTTCGGAAGCAACGATTGTAGGATTGAAGCCATATATGCAGGTTACTCAGATAGGCGATACCACTTCGGGGAAGTTTTGTGGGGGGTTTTTACTTTCTCCGGAAGACCTTTACGGCGAAAAAAACAAGAGTTATTATTCGGGATTTTCCAATTGGGGCATGTATATCATGATTTACAGATACGCCAATATCAATGGTATAGCTTCGTTTGCCGGTCCTATTGCTCCGGATATTGTAGTAAAAGAGGATGTGCTGAACTTAAAACCGTTTGGTGATGAGGATGACCCCTTATTAGGTCAAGCGTTAGCGCATATCATGGGGGTGTCTTATTCCGAGAAACGGTCGGCAACAATGGCTCTACCGCTGGCCCAACTTCCTTCTCCGAAAAAGTTTGTTGACGGGCTGATGATAACAACGCCGGTCAAATGGGATAAAAAAGATTTTCATTAGGGACAAAAGGATGTTTGAATAGATGGTCAGCCTGTTGTTCCCAGTCCCTTAGGGGACAAATTGTTGGTAGAAAGAAAGAAGGAATCTAACAGGGTGATTGCGGTCATAGCTTCGACGACGGGTACTGCGCGGGGAATGACGCAGGGGTCGTGGCGGCCTTTTGCTTGCAGCAGCGTATCATTACCATCCTTATCAACGGTTTGTTGTTCGCGTAAAATGGTAGCAGTAGCTTTGAATGCGACGCGAAAATAGATGTCCTGCCCGTTAGAGATACCTCCCTGAATACCTCCGGAGCTGTTAATACGGGTGTTGATTACTCCTTTATCATTGAAAAACAGGTCGTTATGTTCCGAGCCTTTAAAATAAGGAGCGTTAAATCCGTCGCCATAGTCAAAACCTTTGGCAGCCGGAATACTTAACATAGCTGCACCCAACATGGCATGTAGCTTGCCGAAAACCGGTTCGCCAATGCCTGCCGGGACACCTTTTACGACGCAACTGATTACGCCACCGACAGAATCGCCTTCGTCTTTTGTATGATGGATAAGCGCTTCCATAGCAGATGCCGTTTGGGAGTCGGGGCATCGCACCGCGTTTGTTTCAATCAGGTTCAGATTATAGTCTTTGTAAGTTCCTTCTAAACAGATGTGTCCAATTTGTGAAGTATAGGCTTGAATAACGATACCTTTTAGATTAAGAACTAATTTGGCAATAGCTCCCGCTACGCAACGGGCAACCGTTTCCCGTGCCGAACTGCGTCCGCCACCGCGCGGGTCGCGAATCCCGTATTTCGTTTGGTAAGTAAAATCGGCATGTGAAGGGCGGAATACATCTTTAAGCGCTTCATAATCAACGGAATGTTGGCCTTCATTTCGGATAATAAAACCGATAGGAGCGCCGGTTGTTTTACCTTCGTAGATGCCTGATAGAAAAATAACTTTATCTGCTTCGCTACGCGGTGTCGTCAGCGAAGACTGTCCGGGACGGCGACGGTCTAATTCATGCTGGATAAAATCCATATCTAAGGTCAGCCCCGCTGGACAACCATCAATAACGCCACCTAACGCCAGCCCATGCGATTCGCCGAAAGAGGTCAATCTAAATCTATCTCCGAAAGTATTCATTTATTTACAGGTGTGGCTAAGGCCGATTTTCAATTCAGGGTTCAGTAGTCGGGAGTCAGTTTTCAGCAGTCGGAAATTTTAATAACCATTAACCACTATATACCGCAATCCTTGCTATCGCCACATTCGTCGCAACTGCATCCACATCCGCCTGACATTGAGCGGTTTATTGCATCGAGTTCTTCTTGTGTTGGGTCGTGAACATCTAAGACTACGCCGTTGAAGTGTAAGGTCTCGCCAGCTAATGGATGGTTAAAATCCATGATAACGACATCTTCTTTGACTTCAAGTACCGAGCCGACCATACGTTCGCCGTCGGCTGTCATCATCGGAAGAGTCATACCTTCGGCGATACGTTTTGCGTCGAATTTCCCATTTACAAAGAAAACGCTTTTTGGCAGTTCGACGACATGCTCATCAACATATTCCCCGTATGCTTGTGCGGGAGTGAGAGTGAAGTTAAACTTGTTATCTTTTTCAAGATTTTCAATGTTTTCTTCAAAAGCGGGCAACATAGAACCTGTGCCGTAAATGAACTGTAACGGACGCTCTTTTGTTGCGCTTTCCATTAGCTCCTGTTCACTGTCGTTGCCTACATTCAGGTCGTATGCAACCGATACAAATTTGTCTTTTTCAATTTTCATTTTATATGAATTTAATAAGTTTTACTCCGTTTTGTTTGAGTAATTTCTGTTTCAATTTATTAATAAGTCTGTGTTATACAGAGAATAACAAATAAAACCCTGTCAAAATTTTCTACAAATATACGATTTATTTCATAAAAAAATTCGTTTCTTTTGTTCTTATCTCAACTTGCGTTATCTTTGTCAAAAATTTTTTACAGATATGAAGTCCATGTTATTAACCGGTATCCGGCAGATGGAGATGATGGAAGCGTCCAAACCGGACATTCAGAGCGATACCGATGTGCTGATTCGGATGCAGGCCGTAGGTGTTTGCGGTTCGGATGTCCATTATTATACCTTAGGGAAAATAGGTTCTCAAGTTGTACAGTACCCCTTTCCGGTAGGGCATGAAGGCGCGGGGGTTGTAGAAAAGACAGGTAGCTCCGTTCGTTCGGTACGTGTGGGCGACCGTATAGCTATTGAGCCGGCAATGCCTTGTGGATGTTGTGACCAGTGTATTTCCGGAAGGCCGCATACCTGTCGTTACTTGCGATTCTTAGGCTGCCCCGGACAGTCCGTTGGGTGTTTGTCGGAATATATTGTTATGCCACAAAGCAGTTGTTTGCCGATACCGGCGCATCTGAGTTTTGAGCAGGCAACTATATCCGAGCCATTGGCTATTGGGCTGTATGCTACACATCTTGCAGGCGAGTTGAACGGCAAGAACGTTGCTGTCCTCGGTTCGGGTCCGATTGGTCTTTCGGTTTTATCCGGAGTGCGGCTTGCCGGCGCTAAGCGCGTATATGTCACCGACAAGATTGACGAAAGGCTAGCGATATCCGACAAAAGTGGGGCTACCTTCGTGTACAATGTTTCACGGGTAAATGCAGTAGAAGAGATTGAAAAGCAGGAACCGCTATTGTTAGACATCGTTTTCGAGTGTTGCGGACAGCAAGAAGCGCTCGACCAGGCCATCGACTTGTTGAAGCCCGGAGGCAAACTGATGATTGTGGGTATCCCACCATTTGCAAGGTTTACCTTTCCTGCCGAAGACCTGCGCCGGAAAGAGATAAGCATCCTGAATGTACGCCGGCAAAACGGGTTCGACAGGGAGGCGCTGAGGTTGATAGCCGACGGGCGTGTAACTGTTGAGCATTGGATTACGCATCGGTTTGATTTGGAGAACAGTAAACAGGCTTTCGACCTTCTCGCCGGTTATAATGACGGCGTGATGAAAGCGATGATACTCTTTTAACGGTACTGAAAATTTCAATATACAAATAAGATTCTGAAACTAACGTTTGAACTGACACCCAACGGGGATGCTATGGAAGGATGTTTTGGTATCTCACTCAATAGCCGGCTACCTGACCTCGAAGGACAATGACCGCGGCTACTTGCTGACCTTCGACTTCTTCAAAACACACGACAACAACCTCCCTGATTTCCGATGGGTTGAATGGAACGGCAAGCAGATTTTTTAATGTCATGTTATATTTCGGAAACGTCGATTAGCGCTGTTTCTTCGGACATTAAGCCGTATAACCTATAGACGATTTCATCTATTTGCTGTTCGAGAGCTGCGGTGTCGGCGGCGGGGCGGGCAGCTTTGACGGCGAGGATTTCCTTGACAAGAGTGGCAAGCGTCCGGCGTTGTTCGGGAGGAATGACAGGAACGGGAAACTTACCGAAATATTGCCATATCAACTGGTACATACCCTCTAAGTTGGAACAGCATTTGGTAGTCAGCCACCAGCCCATCCGGGAGTTTAAAATACCCAATAATGCCAGATCGTCTGTCGGAATGATCCACATTGAATTGTTGCAAAACAAACCTTTTTCATCGAAGAGAAAACAGGGCTTGCGTTGAAATGTCTGATACATGATTTTGGGACAGGCAAACTTTGGGTAGTAGGCAATGGTGTCCTGCGTCTCAAACCATTGGTTGCCTGTTTTCTTGCGCGCTCCATTTTCGCCGGTCTGTTTCAGCCGGTCATAGCCGTAGTTTGTCAGCAAGTAATTTTTGATGGCAGGATACCTTTCTATGTCAATCTTCAGACTTGGGAAGGTGGTAATTAGATAAACGGTCGGTTCGGCTGCGAGGTAAGGCTTGATATCGCGCCCCCGCAGAACCGGTTTGAGCAGGTCTGCCGAACGGTCGTCTTCGGTTATGAGCCGGTCCCTTGTCGGCTCGTCGATGATAAAGGCTTCGGTTAAGCCGGTGACAATTCCTCTACAAGCTTCGCCTCCGATAAAGGATTCAAGCGTTAAACATTCATGATGTATTTTATTGAAAAGTTGTTTTTCTCTTTGGGGTGCAATGACCCATGGCTCGCCCGAAAACTGCGCTCTGTCATAGTACTCTGCCGTCTGCCGGATAGCAGCCTGGTAATCGGAATGGGTAAGCGAAGGAAGTACCGAAATCGTAAAACAGCTATCCAAATCATTGTTTTCAGGTTCTTGCGTATCTATCTTGGAAACGCCGGATAAGTTTTGCGCCAAATACACACAGACCGTAATACCTGCCTCGTCAAAGACTTTGGTATTGCCGAAGTCTACCAAGTTGAGCATTCGTTTCGATAGAAAGAGTTCCCGTACCGGTTTGCCGTAGCCCGTTTGCATCCATTTGTTGGGTATGATAAGCGAAGCATATCCGCCGGGCCGGAGCAGTTGGAAGCCGCGTTCGACGAACAAGCCGTACAGGTCGCCCCGTTTATCAAACGTCCGGTAGTTTTGTGATTCCAATGCTTTCGACAACTCCCGCGTTTGTTCTAAGCGGATATACGGCGGGTTTCCTATAACGGCGTCAAACCCTTCAAAATTGCCGGTGTCGTCCAATACTTCGGGAAACTCAAAGCGCCACTCAAAGCAAACGCGTTTTTTTTCGTTGTAAGCCGCTTCCAACCGGTCTACTTTTTCGGTCAGCTCGGCGGTTTTCTTTTTCCATTGCTCGGACTGAAATTCGGCGATGTTTCCCGAAACAGTCAGTAGCAGCAACTCGCTTTGCGCCTTTTTGAGGCTGGCATAATCGGGGTCTAACGGGTTGTCGTTTTGATAGAAGATAGCCTTTTCGTTTTCTATCACTTTGACAATCTGCCGTTTGGATTCTTTGTTGTCCACTCTTTTGTAGAGAGAGACCCATTCCTTGTATTTTTGGGTTGCCGATTTCAGTCGCAGTTCCAATGCAGGTACATCGTAGTTTTTGTCCGCCCAGTTGAAACGGCTCATCAGCGAGTTGCCACACTTGATATTGATGTCGATATTAGGCAGCGTTTGTAGAGACGTGGTGCGCCGCGTCTCTGCCACAGGGATATAATAAGCATGTTTAAGGAGTTCTATCCATAGCCGTAACTGACATATTTTTACCGAGTTAGGGTTGATGTCCACGCCAAAAAGACAATTTTCGATAATCGTTTGTTTTTCATGGAACAGCGTTTCCTGTACCCGCTGGCTTTCTCTGTCCTTTGGATTATAGGCGAAAAAATTACCTTCCTTATCCGTAACTATCAACTCATCGTTTTCGATTATAACGCGGTAATCTTTCAGTCGTTTTCCGTTTTTATCCATCAGCAGCCCCAGCTCCGACTTCAAGAAAATCATTTCGTTCAATGCCGAGACAAGGAAATGTCCTGAGCCGACTGACGGGTCGCAGATACGTAACGAATTAAAAATGGCGTTTGCTTCCTGGATATCGCTTATTCGGTTGTACAGGTCGGTCATGGTGTGAACCGGTTGATAACCGGTTGCTGACCATGCCTCGTTGAATTTCCGGATGACCGCCTTTTGGAGCGTTTCGCGACACATATACATCGTTATAAACGAGGGCGTGAAGAAGGAGCCGTCTTGATAGCCGTTTATTTTCTCAAAAATTAATCCCAATACCGACGCCGATATCAGCGGTTTGTTAGCTTCCTGCATATCGTCGTCGCCTTCACTGCTGAAGTCGAAAGCGTCTAAGAAACGCAACAAGTACTCAGCCGGACGTAACGTCGAAGGGACATCGAGCGCTAATGACCGGTTGTACAGAACGGATTTCGGATAGAGTTCCAACGCAATGTTATCGAGAAGGCTGTCGATGCAAATCGTTTTATTTTCCATGTCGGTCATCTCGAACAGTGAGCTGTTGAGGTAAGGGACATGCGGAAACATAGACCGGATGCCGGGCGTCCTGTCATCTTCCCTCTGCGCTAAGACCGAAAAAAACAGCGTATCCAAATCCTGATAGGTAGCGACGTGGCGTGCCCCGTCGCTATCTGCATACGAGAGGAAGGCATACTCCCTGTTCCCTTTGTGGTATTTGAGAATTTGCGATTCGAGCAGTTTAAGAAACAATATCCTGTTTATCCAGGTGATAGCCAGCTCCAATGCTACCTCGAATTGTAGAGACGCGGCGCGCCATGTCTCAACCGGCGGCAGGTTAGACCATTTATTTTTTGCGTTAATACGTTCAATGGCATTTTCGATAAGGGAGCCGCCGGAGCGGTCGCCTTCTTTTTTACGGACAATGATTTTAAGGTTGTCTTTCGTCACTTCTTCCAAGCCGATGATATGCAACAGCTCGGAGTAGAACTCCCGGTTCAGTTGGTTGCTGTCGTGCGCAAAAGCGCGTTTTAATAAATGGACGGGGGAGAAAAATTTATACAGTGTTATCAGTTTTCGGTCGTTCTCTGCGTCGGGGCTGCTGATAATCTTCTGGTAATCGCGGATATCGACGTGTGTAAAAGGGATTTCATGCTGTATTTTTTCGACTTCGGGCGAAATGATCTCTTTATAGAAAAAATCGGTGCTTGTTCCCGACAGTTTGCCTGCCTGAAACTGCTCGAAGCGGTAAAGGAGTGTTTTGTTTTGATAAAACAGTTTCTCAAAATCTTGCGCATCAAACACAAACCATTCGTACACATTGGTAATGATAAGGTAGCGCAGTTCAAAGTTTTTGCCCGTTTTTCGCTCGCGGAGGTAGTATAGTACTATTTCGTGAAAGGATTTTACGTTCAGAAAGGGGGAAGTGGGGGAAGTCGGGGATGTCGAAATCCGCGCGAGCGGGTCGGGGCCGCCTCTGCGGGGCATTTCAGTTTTGTTAGCAGGGCTTTTAGTTTCTATTAACACACCGACCGGCGACGAAGTATAGCTGTCGTTATGAACGACTAAATCGGCTCGTCCTTTGGTGTTAATATAATGTTTATCCCTGTAATAGACCGCATTAAGGAAGTCTTTTAGCAGGTTTTTATGATATTCCTCGCTTTCTTTCGGATTGATACGGTCAAGCAAAACGCCGAACTCTTTTTTGAAAAGTTCTATCTCGTCCCGACTATGCTTTTGTTTTAGAAAAGCGGGATTCAACGCCTGCTTGATAGATTTTATGTTCAATAAAGACGCTTCCATATTTTTTTCGCACAGTAAGTATGCAAAGGTACGAACTTTTATTCAATAGTTTTACTATTCTTATATTTTTCTATCAATCCGGACAGGAAGACTTTTCTGTGAACCCAATCAATCTGATTATTTTTAGCTATTGATACGTTTACTTGCGGATAAACCGTCATAATAGAAAAACGCTGTGAGCGTTGATGGGCTGCTCCAAAGAATTCTGCCGCAGTGATTAAGCAGATATAGTAAGGCTTGCATAGGTAATCCATCAATTGATCAATGTAATAAACCGGCGCGACTATTCCTTTTGCAGCATACTGAGGGGAATGATAACGTAAAAACCTTTATAAACGGATACAATTCTCTTTTTTACTGTCAAACGGTATAAAGAATTAAAGAGACATTGTTCCGAAACAGTTGAAAAATCTTCACGTACCTTCTCAAAAGAAAAGGCGTTAATACCATGAACATCCAAATGTCTAATCCATTCACTTAAACTACGATTCTTCATTTGTTGCTAATTTTGCCGCAAAGATAATCAGAATCTTATTAGGTTTGCAAAATAATTCGGGGAAAATAATTTTCAGTTTTCTTATCGTCAAAAAAGAACTTGAACAAAGGGGACAAGCAGTTAATTATATTCTGTACTAATGCCACCAACAATATCCTTTAACGATGCTACCGCTTCGACAATATTTTGGCTTTTCTCCTCTATCATTGCCATCAGTTCGGCAAGCGAATAATCGACTTCCTCCTCGCCGGATTTGAGCCAGGTGATGTCAAGACTTGTCCAACGTATGCTATGCCTTGTCCCAATTCCAATAAAAATCGGGTAATATTTGCTACTAAGGCGTCTTCCAACTCTTTTTCATTGAGTACACTCCGGTAAAACAAAAAGTTATACCACAAAGTACACAAAGAGATTTCACAAAGTGCACAAAGTGTTGTAATACAGACTCTTTTCTTTGTGTCCTTTGTGTTAGCTTTGTGTTCTTTGTAGTTAAAAAAACTTTTCGGAGTGGACTCTTCCATTAAAAATTGGAAAATATAAGCCATTTTTTGCTGATCGTCATAGCAAAAATAATGATTATTATCCGATTTCAATTCGATAGGCTTCCAACCTACTAAACAATCATTTGTCTCATTATATTTCCTATTTACCAGCATCTACCCCGAAGGTAAAGCCGCCTTTCACGCGCTCTATCAATTCGGGCACAACATCCTGGTATTCGCCTACGATACCGAAATCGGCATGGTGGAAAATGGAGGCTTTGGCGTTGTGGTTGATAGCAACGATCTTACCCGATTCCTTGATACCTGCAATGTGCTGGATAGCGCCGGAGATACCGATAGCTACATATATTTTTGGGCGGACGGTCTTGCCGGTTTGTCCCACTTGACGCGCATATTCGGCAAACCCTTCGTCCACCACAACGCGGCTACATGACCATTCGGCTTTGATACCCTGTGCTTTGAGCGCTTCTGCTAATTCTTTCACTAACCCTAACTCGTCGCCGACCGTTCCACGACCGCCCGAAACGATGACTTCGGCATCGAACAATCCCTGCAAACCGCCGGAACCGCGTACCGTATTCAGTATCTCGACGATAAAATGTTCGTCTTTCAACAGCGGCGTAAAATGGGACAGGATACCGGTACGTCCTTTTTGTTCGGCAGGCATCTCGAAGGTGCCCGGACGCGCGGTAGAGACCTGCGGAAATTCAAATCCGAGAATGGTTGCCAATTTGCTTTCGCCATACGTCGGGCGGCGTGAGTACAGAATGGGATAGATAATCTGTTTCTTCTTTTTGTCGATGTGGTTACCTATTTCCAACCCGGTACAGTCGGCTGTCACACCGCTACCGGTCTTGACGCCGATACGAGGCGCTAATTCACGTCCCGAAGTCGTTGCGGCAAAAAGGGCGATCTCCGGTTTTCGTTCTTTAATTACCTGGGCGAAAATATCTGAGAAAGGTAATACCAAGTATTCTTCCAGACGGTCGTCTTCGACGATAATCACTTCGTCCGAACCGTGTTCGAAAAGTATAGGCGCTAACGGTTCAACGTTTTTGCCTATCAACAGGGTCGTGATTTTTGTGTCTTCATCCAATTGGTTGGCTAAGTTGCGCGCCGGCGTAAGCAGTTCGATAGACGGACGGGCAATCTTGCCATTCGTAACCTCCGCCCAGGTCAGGATGCCTTTTGCGCCGTTCCGAATATCCACAACGGGGAAATCGGGCAGTTCTTTGGCTTCCTTTTCTTTCGTTTCCGTCTTTTCTAACGTATTGCCGCCGGTGTTAAATTTACAGATAAAATCGTCCACGATTTGTTTTTCTCCGTGTCCTTCTGCAAGCATCACCGGTGGGCGGTCGCTCACGATATTATAAACGGACGAAACGATGGTAGGCGACCCTGACAGTCCTATTTTATCCGTCGCTAAGTTGATGTCGGCGACGCCAAACACATTCACTTTTGCCTGTCGCGCTTTGATAGCTCCTACTAATGAGGGTTTTCGTGGCGCTACCCCTGTCGGTGTAAAAGAAATAACACAAGGCATCGGCAGTTTCATCATTTGATGCCCTCCTTCGATGATACGTCGAGCAATGATGTTACCATTTTCGTCCGCCTGCACCCTTTCGACAAATGTAGCCTGCGGGATGCCCAAGTTTTCGGCCACTTGCGAAGGCACATGCGCCGTATCGCCGTCGCTGGTCTGCCGTCCGGCAAAGATGATAAACGGCTCTTTGCTGTCTTTCGTAAATCCCAAATGCTTCAGCATCGTAGAGATAGCCAGCCCCGTAGCAAACGTATCGCTACCCCCCAGCTTCCTGTCAGATAGCAGGTAAGCATCGTCGTACCCCATCGAAATAGCCGTCTTTAAAGCTGTCTCAAATGAAAGTGGTCCCATCGAGCAGGCAATCAAACGGGCGTCGGGGAATTTCTTTTTCAGTTGAAGCCCGGCTTCCAATCCAAACTGACAATCAATGTTAATGATTGATTTCGCTTTCGTTCTCTCCATCAAACCGTCATC
>CAYUAK010000206.1:0-3431 GCA_964442765.1 uncultured Tannerella sp.
TTCTTCGTTTTCTATCAGAAAATGTACGGTCGTTTTTGCTTTGTCTACACAGTCCCACATCTTTTTGAAAACATCCTCAATGACAGGGAAAGTGACAAGAACAACTAACTTCAAAGAATCCGGCAGCACTTTTGGTTGATAGTTGCCGTAGTGGAAAAAACAGCGAATGGTATCTTTGAACGAATCAAACAGTCTGTATGACTGCGCCATATAAGAATACACAAAAATATTGCCTCCCATGAGGTTGATTTTTCTAACCGATGAAATCTGTATCTGATGCAAAATGCTTTCTATCTCTTCAAATGTCAGTTCCTTATTGGGATTATACGTTGTACAGCAGTAGGTCTGTTTATAACAGGAATCGCAAAGTCTGCACTTCGATGTGCAGCAGTTGTTGAGATAGATATTCAATTCCATCAAATAATTCTTTACATTATTACCAATCAACGGGTAGTTTTCTTCGCTTTTCTTCAATCGCTCCACATCCTTTTGCAGGTTTAGCATTGGAATTAACCGAACGGGTTTTTTTGGTATTTTTATTACCTCCGTTACATCACCCATTCTCTTTCCTGCCACCTCATTGACAAACGACGCGACGACAGTATTCGCCTGCAATTCCGTTGAAAAGAGTGTTACACCCAAGTTTCGGGGTTCATATAACTGCGATACTAACGAAATAGCATCTTGTTGTCCCGTTTCAATCCTGTTGCCGCTTTGCGTATCATAAAGCAACATCTTTTCTTCAATAAATTCTACATATACGCATGATTTCAATGCAAACCAATACTCCATAATTTTTGATATTTTGAAAATTGTATACTCTACTTAATTTTAAATCTGGCTTTTAGCAGTACGCTTGCCGGACGGAGGTTATAACTATAAAAGTAGGAGCTGATGTCGCTGTACGAGGCTGAGACGTACTGTTTGGCATTGAAAAGGTTGTTTGCCAGCAGCTCCAAATCCCACAGTTTGTATTTAAACTTAATACCGGCGTCGCTGAAGTAAGTGTAGCGTGGGCTGGCTGCGCTGTTGTACTGATGCTCGACATTAAAGGTAATTGTCAGCGAGTTAGCAGGATAAATGCCGAATTTCAGTTCCTGAGATGTCCATTGTATAGCGGGAAAGTTCTTAGGATGCTCTAACGTATAGCTTTTATTTTGTCCGTATGACAGGGAATAAGAAACCCCCATTTTAGCTATCGGATTTATGCTGATAGATCCGTTTGTATGATACCCTTTCGACTGGGTTTTCAATCGTGCATCCTGTATCAGCAATTCGCCAGTTCCGGCGTTGTAGCTCCCGGAAGCGCGGACGGTAGCCTTCCAAAAGTTCAAGCCTTTGCTTCCGTTGATGTTTACACCGTAGCTGTCCGACCGGGTGGGTTGGTCGATGACCGTTTTAACGCTCATGATGCCCTGATAGTTATAGCCATAAAGCAGGTTTTGCCATGAACGGTTGTAGTTGGCTCCTCCGTTGAGAAAAACGGAGGTAAATACATTTCGATAAGCAAAGGAAACGTTACCGCCTCCCGACCGCGATTCACGCAGGCGGTCAACCGAGTTACACAAAAGGCTACGGTAACTATGCATGATATAACCGGTATAGGTAGAATTGATGTCGCCAAAAGAGCGGTTTAAGTATGTACCTGCGGTCAGCGATATCTGGGGAGCCGCCTCGTATCGGATTGATAGCGATGGGTTGATTATCATTTTATTGTATATGTTCGCATTATCTGGGATACGGTCGTTGATTGAAAGCCGATAAAAGGTTAGCGGAAGTTGGATACTTGAACGAAATTTCCCTTTTTCATACTTATATTCCTGTGTGAATCCGGCTTGCAGGGTGTTGTATCCGAGATTGTTTTTCAGCGAATCAGCGAACAGGGTTGCTTGATTAAAGAAATCTTTGCCTATTAGTTCTGATACCAAATTTTTATCGTCTAACCGTCCCCAGAGGATATAATTTAACTGAAGATATTTCATTTTGTATAGATAAGTCGTTCGGACGACTGTCGAGAAATCTTCTGATAGAACGTGCTGGTTGAGGGTAGAAAGCGTTTCGTCACTGAAATAGTTCACGGGGCTAACTGTCAGGTTATGCGATTTGCGTCCATAGCCGGCCGAAAAATACAGGTTATAGGTGTTGTTTTTGACGTTTTTTATTAAGCTCAGTGTATTATCGGCTGAGAAAAAGGGTTTTTCTAAGCGTTGTCTCAGCGTTTCGTCGATGTGGGCTGTCGCACTGCGGGTGATGCCTGTCCCGATGTCGTTATTCCAGTTGCCCGACACGTTAAAGGCATTGTTGAGGTAATAATTCGAGGCATTGGCGTTCAGTCGCAGGGCTACTTCGGCGTTATGCATCTTGCTTACCGATGTCACCCGCTCTTCGATAGTTAGCAAGCTGTCGCCTGGCAGGTACTGCTTAAAATGGGAATAACCCTCCTTTTCTATCCTGTCATCGTGGTAAAGGATATTGGCTGTCAGTTGCGTTTCTTCGCCTAACTTAAACAGATGATTGACAGTAGCGGTGTGGGTGGAATTGTACAAATAACGTTTTTCAGGAACGGGCGGCGTAGATGGCGTTTGTATGTAAAGCGAACTGCCGGGGTTCATATAGACGCGTTCATAATCATAGTGCGTTAGAAACTCATCCGCCACATTTTCGCCTGCGTTATTGCTTTTGTAAACGCTCATGTTTTGCCGAGATTTCGCAAAATACATGGCAACTAATTCTGCGTTCCACATCAGGGGCTGGTAGCCGATGCCTGCTAATCCTGTCAATGCCCATGTCCCTTTGGCGCTATCTTTTAGTTTTAGGTTGATAGCCGCCTGGTCGGATGGTATCTTATCTCTCAAGGCTTTAACAGGTTGGTGATTTTCATAAATCTGCACGGTTGCCACATCCCGCGCCGAAATGTTTTTCGTCGCAATCCCGTACCTGCCTTGCAGTAAATCTAAGTTTTCGATATAAAACTTATTAATAGCTCTTCCCTGATAACGGATAGTTCCGGCAGGCAAGACTTCAATACCGGGCATTTTTTTAAGGACATCGCCGATAACGCGGTCGCTCTGGTCAGTAAACGACGACACTAAGTAATTGATTGTATCACCTCGTGCAGAGATTTTTGGCGCTACTACCGATACTTCTTTTAATTCCAAGGGTTTCTCTTCGATGCTAAAATCAACCGTCGCGTTTCGGTTGGCAATGCTTTGACTGTTTTTGCCGATATTGATACCCGCAACAGTAATCGTAATACTATCGGTAGTTCCTTTGTAAGTAACAGAATAGTACCCTTTTGCATCTGTCGAAACATATCCGGCAATCAAAGCGCTCCCTTTGGCTGACACAGTCACCGTAGCAGCCAGAGGGTCGCCTGCCTTATTCTTCACATGGCCGGTTATCACCGTTTGAGCCAAGACTACAAACGGGGA
>CAYUAK010000207.1:0-17833 GCA_964442765.1 uncultured Tannerella sp.
CCCTTTTGCATCTGTCGAAACATATCCGGCAATCAAAGCGCTCCCTTTGGCTGACACAGTCACCGTAGCAGCCAGAGGGTCGCCTGCCTTATTCTTCACATGGCCGGTTATCACCGTTTGAGCCAAGACTACAAACGGGGAAATTAGCGCTATTGGTAACAGTATTAACTTCATAATCATTGATTTTATTCCTTTTCTAAAGGGTGATACGGAATGGGGGTGAAAACATAGGGAAGTCCATCAACTCTTTTCATGTTAGCTACTTTATAGTAGTCCTCGTGTATATCTTTCACTAATTTCATGACTTTTGCCCTATCAGTTTTTTGAAAACGGCTGTCATCGAACAGAATAATCGAATACTTATCAGTATGATTTTCAATCTTTACACATTCAAAATCGAACATTTTTTCGCTATCAGTAACTTTTAGAATCAGTCCGGGCAGTCCTCCAAACTTCCAAGGGCCGTTTGGGATAGGTATTTCGGGTGTAAACCATGCCACAAAATCTCTTCCTCTGAAATGACAGGTTGCTTTTTGGCAAAGATAACCGCAGACCGTTAAGGTATCTTTTTGCAACTCCCATTCCTGAGCGGGAATATCTTCAGAGTATTTGCAGGCATCAACGCCAAGGGGCATTCTGTTGAAAACCGTTAAGACCTTTTTTGAAAAATCTTTGTAAAAGAAAGACTGCATTATTAAGTCCCATCTGAAACTTTTTTTAACTCTTTCCCCCATCCAAGTTGGAATTCCTGGAGCAGTTGGATTATCTTTCAGATAATTAATTTTTAATGAATCTGAATTATAAAGAGAAAAACTATAATACTTAGACATTTTAGCGCCTATTTCTAACCTTTGTAAATCATCATAAGTTCTTACGTTATTGACATCAACTGCGTTCATCGCATAAAGCATCCTGAAAACTCCCGAATCTAATGAAGTAACATTTTCATAGTTTCTGTAACCCATAAACTCAGGGACAATGTAGGTTTGTGAATGCGAATTATTAAAAAAAAGAAAAATAAACAGGGTAATATTAAAAACTGCTTTCATAAAAAAAGAGTACTTAAATAAAGGACTTAAAGCCATAGAGTTAATAATTTTAATCAGGTAACTGTGTTTGGTCAATTGCTCCGTCCACGTGACCACAGCCCCGTGAGGTCTTTTTTCCAGATGATAGCTATGAAAATGAGGAGGAAAAAGGTGCGATAGATTAGGCGTAGGATAAGCAATTCTACCGGGGGGAGCATGGCGAAGGCATATAAAATGGCGGCGATGATAAAGTAAAAGAGGGCGGAGCGGAGATTGTAAACAATTGGAAACTTTTTTTGTCCTACAAAATAGGATAAGAGCATCATGAGCAGGTTGCTGGCTAAGGATGCCCAAGCGCAGGCTATAAATCCATAACGGGGAACAAAAATTATAATAATGGCGACGGTCAGTAAACAGCCAGCGATAGAAAAACAGGCGCCCCAATAGGTCTTGTCGGTCAGCTTATACCATATCGACAAATTGTAATAGATACCGAAAAACAACTCGCCAAGCATGACAACAGGGACCACTATCAAACCGGAATAATAATCGGAATGCACAAAATGTTTGATGATGTCGATGTAAAACATGACGCATAGAAAAATGAATAGCGCAAAGATGATAAAATATTTCATGGCGTCGCTATACGATTTCTTATGGTCGGCGTCTCTGTTTCTTGAAAAGATAAACGGTTCGTAAGCATACCGGAACGCCTGAATACACATAACCATCACAACGGCAATCTTGAAACATGCACCGTAGATTCCAAGTTGAGAATCAGCATAATCCCTGTCATCAAAAAGAAACGGATACAGGATTTTATCGGCTGTCTGGTTGAAGATGCCGGCAACGCCTAAAATTAAAAGAGGCAAAGAATAAAAAAGTAAGTTCTTGAGCTTCTGAAAATCAAATCGTGCCAGTAATGCGGGCAGCATGTCGGGAATAAGCAGTAGAAAAGTGATAGCTGTCGTGAAGGAATTGGCTATAAAAATATATCCGACGCCATATTCGGGGCGGTAAAACCATTGGATTAGGCGGGGATAGCAATCATGTATCTTGGGACACAGTACGAGAAAAAAGATATTTAAGAGGATGTTGAACAGGATATTGAATAATTTGATAGCGACAAACCGGACAGCTTTTCTCTGATAGCGCAGATAGGCAAAAGGAATACAACAGATAGCATCGACAGCAACGATACAGGCCATCATGCCTATAAATTCGGGATGATTCGCATATCCTAACAGGTCGCTCAACGGGCCGAGAAACAATAAACAGAAGATAATAAAGACCGACGAACTAAAAGTTAAACTATACAATGAAGTAGTATAAACGCGAACCGGTTCCTGTTCGTCTTTTTTGTTGATGAACCGGAAGAAGCCCGTTTCCATTCCATACGTCAGGATGACTAACAATAAGGCTGTCCATGCGTAAATGTTTGTTACGATGCCATATTCGCCGGTGCTTGTCAAGACACGGGTATAGAAGGGGACGAGCGACCAGTTCAGGATACGTCCGAGTATACTGCTCATCCCATAAATGGCTGTATCTTTTGCTAAGTTTTTTATTCCGTCAGACATGTTGCAGGTTTCATTTCTTTCCTTTGAATTCGCCGTCGGTGTAGGCGGTACGGATTTCGCTGTCTCTGATTACTCTATCATCGTTCTCTCACCTCACCCTGCCTTCTTAATTGATAAAAAAAATCGCCAAGCTCAGCAGGTCTATAATACGCAGCAAAGATAGAAAGAATTTTAATATTTACTTGCATTTTCTTATAAAAAATTTTTTTTACTATCTTTGCACCGTAAAACTAATAAAAAAAATATTATGGCTGCTATTTCGATGTTTTATGGATTGATTATTTATCTTGAAGGCTGATAAAGTAAAAACTTGTTCAGGCATGGATACTTATTCACAAAGAAGATTTGCTCGCCAACTGGGAATTAGCGAAAACAGGACAACCTGTATTTAAAGTTGAACCTCTTAGATAACAGAATATGACACCAACAGTAATAAGTGTTAAACCTGAACAGGGGTATTTTCTTACTTTAAACTTTTCAAATGGGGAAGTTCGCAGATTTGATGTTAATCCTTATTTGAATAAAGGAATATTTCAGGAATTAAAAGATATATCGAAATTCAATTCAGTGCACCCTGACGGATTGAGCGTAGAATGGGATAACGAGGCAGCCCTTTGTCCCGATACTGTTTATCTTGACAGTGTACCCTTACACCATCAATGACATAAAACAGTAAACAAAAAAAGGCGAGAGGGAAACGCATCACCAAACACGCGGTTTGAGTGTGCTACACGAAGAGAGAGAGAGGTTAAAGTTTCTCTCATGCTGATGAAAAGATGATGGAACACTCCGAAAGGGGCGCTGCCCCATCGGTCACGTTCTCCGAAGAAGGTGACCAAAATCAATCAAACAGGTCGCTTGGTTGGGTGAACCGTTTTTTGCCAAGGTGGCGGTAGGCGAGGTCGGTGGCTTCGCGTCCGCGCGGGGTGCGTTTAAGAAACCCTTCCTGTATGAGGAACGGTTCGTATACTTCTTCGAGCGTGCCGGGGTCTTCGCTCAGCGCGGGAGCGAGGGTTGTCAGTCCGACAGGGCCGCCGTTGAACTTATCTATAAGCGTGATGAGTAGCTTGTTGTCTATCCGGTCTAATCCGTAACGGTCGATGTTAAGCGCTTCGAGCGAGTAACAGGCAATCGCCTTGTCGATGTATCCTTTTCCTTTTACCTGTGCAAAATCCCTTACGCGGCGTAACAGGGCGTTGGAGACGCGCGGCGTACCGCGGCTGCGTCCTGCTATCTCTTTGGCTGCATCTGCCTCGCACCGGATACCGAGTATCTGAGCGCTGCGCAGAACGATACCGGTAAGCGTTTCTACATCATAATATTCGAAGTGCATATTGATGCCGAAGCGGGCGCGTAAGGGACTGGTAAGCAGTCCGCTGCGGGTAGTGGCGCCTATCAGCGTAAAAGGTGAGAGGTCGATTTGTATGGAGCGGGCGCTAGGGCCTTTGTCTATCATGATGTCAATGCGATAGTCTTCCATGGCCGAATATAGATATTCTTCTACAATAGGGCTTAAACGGTGTATCTCGTCGATGAAAAGTACGTCGTTCTTGTCTAAGGAGGTTAAGACGCCGGCCAAGTCGCCCGGCTTGTCCAAAACAGGGCCGGACGAAATCTTGATGCCTACGCCGAGTTCGTTGGCGATGATATTGGATAGGGTCGTTTTACCTAACCCTGGCGGGCCGTGCAGCAGGACATGGTCAAGCGCCTCGCCACGCATACGGGCTGCGGTGACAAATACACGGAGGTTATCCGTCACTTTGGCCTGGCCGTTGAAATCGGCAAAGGTCAAGGGACGTAACCGGTTTTCGTATTCCTTGTCGTTTTCGGGAATACGACGGGCCTCTTCCCGTATGTCAAAATTTTCTTTTTCCATTTTTTTAAACCATGAAATTTTTTGCTGCGAAATTTTTAACTACGAATTTTGGGGACGAATAAACGTTCTTCTTTTTCGGAACGGAAAAAAATTTCACGAATAAATTCTGATACCTGAATTGAAAATCGGCGTTAGCCAAATCTGAACCCTGACACCTGAAACCTGAACCCTGACACCTACTTTTCAATTCGGATACGGGCGTCGACGGCGATGATGCCTTTGGGAGTGGCGATTAAGGGGTTGATGTCTAACTCTTTGATTTCGGTGGCGAAACGGAGCAGAGCGGATAACTGCACGATGATACGGGCAAACTGACGCTCGTCGATGCCTTCCTGTCCGCGTGCGCCTTCAAATACTTTATAGCCTCGCAAGGAGCGTATCATGGAGAGCGCTTCCTCAAAGGCGAGTGGCGCCAAACCGGAGGCTATGTCCTTGAAAATCTCTACAAATATGCCGCCTAAGCCACACAGAACGATATGGCCGAACTTGTCTTCATATTTGGCGCCGGCAAACAGCTCCATGCCTTTGAGCATGGGTTGAACCATAACAGCTTGGGCATCGGGGATATTCATCAATCGTCGAAACTCTATTTCGAGATGCTCGGTTGAGCGTATGTTCAACACTACGCCGCCTACGTCCGATTTATGGACAGGGCCTACGACCTTGGCTACTAAGGGGAAGTCTGTCCTGTCGGCAAAGGCTTTGACCTCGTCCCACTGATTGGATACGAGTTCGGCGACCATCGGGATGCTTGCGGCTTTGAACAACAGTTGCACGTATTTGGGCGAGATATATCCCGATTCGGGGATGTTGTCTATGATGCGGCGTATAAGCGGGATGTCCACGCCTTTAAGCTCGATGATATAGCCTAACGGGTGGGGTGTTTGAAGTATTTTGGTCAGCGCGTTGGCAAGTCCTACCTCATCGCTGAAATTGACATGTCCCTTCTTGACAAAGAAATCTGTTTCGTCTAAGGCCGTACTTACCGAAGGCAGGATAGGGAAAATCGGTTTGCTACAGGTCCTCATTTTTTCGTCTAAGGTCTCGTAGGCTTCATAAACGCGCGTCAGTCCGGGACTGCCAAAGATAACGGCTATTCCGTCAATAGTAGTGAATTGCTTTTCGCAGTAGTCGATAGCGGTGGCTAAGTGTGTCGGTTCGCCTGTTCCTAAGATGTCTATCGGGTTGCTGACCGACGAGCCTGGCAGCAGTTTGCCTTTCAGCTCTTTGGCAAAAGGCGAATCGGACAGTTTGGGGATGTCCATTCCGCCTTTTGACAGGGCGTCGGTTAAGATAACGGCAGGTCCGCCGGCATGTGTTACGATGGCAATATTCTTGCCACGCAGCTCTTTCAGGGTGAAGACAGCGCCAAGCGTAGCTAATTCTTCGCGGCTGTGGCACCGTACTACACCCGCTTTGCGAAAGAGCGCTTCGACAGCCAAGTCAGAGCTGGCCATGGCGCCGGTATGCGAAGAGGCGGCACGGATACCCGATTCGGATGCACCCGATTTGATAGCGGCTATCTTACAGCCCTTTCGTATCAGAGAGGCGGTATGCTCCAACAGCCGGTCAGGGTCTTTGATGCTCTCAATATAGAGGAGTTTGATTTTCGAATCGGTTTCGGGGTTGAAATTAGTGTCCATGTACTCCAACACGTCCTCAACCGATATCTGCGCCGCATTCCCCACCGACCAGACCGAGTTGAAACGTAGCCCCATCTTAATAGCCGATTCCATCAAGAAGATAGCCGTACCGCCCGAACTCGATATCATATCTACCCCGAAAGGACTCATCTCCGGGATAGGTAACGTAAACAAACTGTGATGATAGCGGTTGAGGATGCCGATACAATTAGGCCCGATGAGGCTAGCGCCGGCCTTGTTGATGACTTCGACAAGCTGTTGTTCGAGCGCGCCGCCCTCTTTACTCTCTTCACCGAAGCCGGCAGTGTACATGATAAAGGCTTTAACACCTTTCTCTTGGGCCAGAACGGTTATGGCATTTAAACACAGGGCGGGAGGGATGGCGATAATAGCCAAGTCTGTCGGCGGTAATTCCGACACATTTTTGTAGCATTTTAAACCCTGCACCTCCGATTCGTTCGGATTAACAGCATATAGCCTGCCCTGATAATTACCGTTCAGCAGGTTACGAATACAATTGCCGCCCGGCTTGGAGGTCTTATTTGACCCTCCAATAACGACAATACTTTGTGGATTGATAAGTTCTTTATTTATCATGAAGTCGGAATATAATTGATAACGCTCTTGATGTTACTCCCCCTTTGTACGTCCCTTAATGTTTAAAATCAAGCAATATGTCTGTTTGTTTCACTTCGTTGAACGATACAATAATGATTACTCAATGGAATGTACGCTTGCGGAACAACGTTCCTTGATGTTTAAAAATAATCTGTCTCTTTACGAAGTGAAGAACGTTCCTTGATGTTTAAAAATAATATGTCTCTTTACGAAGTGAAGAAAAATGGGGGCAGGGGGTTGTTTATAATGTGTCGCTTTCACTCTCCCCAGCTTTCGCGGTCCAAATTGCGGTAGTTGATAGCTTCGGCTAAGTGATGGGCTTGTATAGTGTTCATCGCATCCATGTCGGCAATCGTCCGTGACAGTTTCAGGATACGGTTGTAGGCGCGTGCGGAGAGGTTGAGCCGTTGCATCGCGTTTTTGAGCAATGACAGTCCGGCAGCGTCGGGGAGTGCATAAAGATGCAATTGTTTGGAATCCATTTGTGCGTTACAGTGGATACCCTTGTGCGTTTTGAAACGTTCTTTCTGTATCTCCCGTGCTTTGGCTACCCGTTCCCGTACCAAAGCACTTGTTTCCGCCGGTTTGAGTTCGGATATTTTCTCAAAAGGGACGGGTGTTATCTCTATCTGGATGTCGATACGGTCTAATAAGGGGCCGGAGATACGTCCCATGTATTTCTGAACAGTGCCTGGCGGACAGGTGCAGGGGCGGGTAGGGTGGTTGTAAAAGCCACACGGACAGGGGTTCATCGAGGCGATGAGCATAAAACTGGCCGGATAATCGACAGAAAAGCGTGCGCGGGAGATAGTGATATGCCGGTCTTCGAGCGGCTGGCGTAAGACTTCGAGGACATTGCGGTTAAACTCCGGCAGTTCGTCAAGAAACAAAACGCCGTTATGCGATAGGCTTACTTCACCCGGTTGCGGGAACGAGCCACCCCCTACCATGGCTACGTTTGAAATGGTGTGATGCGGTGAGCGGAAGGGGCGTTGAGCAATCAAGGATGTCCGCTCGCTTATTTTCCCTGCCACCGAATGAATCTTGGTCGTTTCTAATGCTTCGGGCAGCGAAAGGAGTGGCAGGATAGTCGGCAACCTTTTGGCTAACATGGATTTACCGCTCCCCGGCGGGCCTATCATAATCATATTATGACCGCCGGCAGCAGCTACCTCAAGGGCGCGTTTTACGTTCTCCTGACCGCGAACATCCGAAAAATCGGTATCAAAATTGAGGTGTTGTTTGAGAAATTCTTCGTAAGCATTCACAACCGTAGGCTTAATGGTACCTTTACCACTGAAGAAACCGACTACCTCCTTGATGTTGTCCGCGCCTAAGACTTCTAATTGCTCTACAACAGCCGCTTCAAGCGCATTCTTGCGGGGCAGGATAAAACCCTTATACCCTTCTTCCTTAGCTTTTATAGCTATTGATAGCGCCCCTTTTATCGGTTGTAGACTGCCGTCGAGCGATAGTTCGCCCATTATCAAATATTTATCAAGTAAAGAAGCATCTATATCCCCTGCTGCGGCTAAAATGCCGATAGACAGCGGGAGGTCGTAAGCTGAGCCTTCTTTACGGATGTCGGCAGGTGCCATGTTAATGACGATACGACTGCGCGGAAACTTATAGCCGTGAACCTGTAAGGCCGAGATGATACGCTCATGGCTTTCACGAACAGCAATATCGGGCAATCCAACCATAAAAAATTGGATGCCTTTGGTGCAACTCACCTCAATGGTGATGATGGTTGCCGAAATTCCTGCTACTGCCGCAGCATAAGTCTTAACTAACATTTATTATAGTGAATAGTGAATAGTGAATAGTGATTAACAGTAAACTCACGGTTCTTAATTTTCCATTAATTTTTCGATTGTTTGCCGTAACTCTTCACCGCTCTTCGTGTTGAGGATAATGTTCCCATCACGGCTAATAAGAAAATTTTTCGGCAGAGATTTAACATTGTAAATATCAAATAGATGAATGGCCTGACCTGCCGAATCTGCCACCAAATGCCATTTGACCGAATCTTGCTGTAACCGTTCACGCATTGCATGCAGGTCGTCATCTAAGCTTATCACTAATAAACCTAATGAATCTTTGGAATGGATAGCAGTTATCTGTTCGAGGATTTTCATTTCCGCCTGACAGATATCGCACCAGGAAGCCGTAAAAGCGAGGACAAAAGGTTTATTGGCAAATGAATCAACGGTAAAAGTTTGACCCAAAACCGTTGTCACCCGAAATTCGGGTGTAACAGCGCCCGGCTGGGTCGTTTTGGCTTTATAAATATCCTTTAAAATATTTTTAACAAGGTAAAAATCATTCAGTTCGGGCGACAGATATTCGAGTAATTGTTCGGTATGCTCAATGTCATTGAGAGCAGCAAAATATTCGTAGAAAAGAACCGCAGAGGCTTCGTCTTTAGGATTTTGAGCTATAAAATCGAGTACGGTTTTACGGATTTTGAGCTTCAGGTCGGTGATTTTATACATGGCATCGTCCGAAAATGGCTTGTCGTTTAGACTATCTCTCTGGATATCAGCTAACTCTTTGAGTAGAGGGGCAGCTTTCTTTTGAAACTGGGATAGCTTATCATGGATTTGTCCGCCCGTAATTTTAAATAACTGCGGGTAATCGGCATCGCCTTTGATATGAATCGGTATGCCAACTTCAGGATACAGGGAAAACCATTGGCTGCGGTCATTAAAAAAGACTGTAATGGTTTGAAAATCATAGTCATGTACGCGGAAATGAGAAAAGCGCCCTTTATCATTGCATACGACCGTATCAATCAGGTTTTTTTCTGCTGATTCAAAGACAAAATACAAAGTAGCATCCTTCAGATTCGACAGCGTTCCTTCTACCTTATAAATATTCGTATTGTTGCATGAAAACAATAATAATATGAAGCCTAATATGTTAATAAGTCTTTTCAAAATACCGTTTTATGTATTAAAAGGACATCAGTAAACGTAACGAAGGGTTCTCTCCGGTGCGCAAAGGTAAGGGTATTTTTTATACCAGCAAAATTTTCAGTAAATATTTTTAAATTTTGTATAAAAAAGTACATAAATCTTAATTTTTTGGCCAATTTTGTGCAATTAAAAAATGTCGTTGTACTTTTGTGTGGCTTTAGAAGAAAAGCGACTTTGAAAAATTATAAAATTAGAAGAACATGTCAAAAATTACAGTTATTGGAGCAGGCAATGTAGGAGCCACCTGCGCTGATGTTTTAGCCAAACGTAATGTCACGGCTGATATTGTGCTCTTAGATGTGAAGGAAGGTTTTGCTGAGGGTAAGGCGATGGATATCATGCAAACCGCCGCCTTTACGGATATTAAGATTTTCGTTAAAGGTGTGACAGGCGATTATGCCGCTACCGCCGGTTCGTCGATAATTATTGTCACCTCAGGTATCCCCCGCAAACCGGGGATGACACGTGAGGAATTGATAGGAATCAACGCGGGTATTGTAAAGAGCGCAGTTGAAAATGCGTTAAAATACTCGCCGGACGCCACGTTGATAATTGTCACGAATCCAATGGATGCGATGTGTTATCTTGCATCTAAGACCTCCGGATTACCACGTAATAAGGTCGTTGGCTTGGGAGGTAAATTGGACGGTTCCCGTTTCAAGTATTACTTGAGCAAGGCGCTGGATATCAATACGAATGATATTGAGGCCACAGTTATTGGCGGGCATGGCGATACAACGATGGTGCCTTTAGTCTCTTTAGCTACCTGCAAGGGCGTGCCGGTGACGCAACTGCTATCAAAAGAGCAGCTTGACGAGGTCGTGGCTGCCACAAAAGTAGGGGGCGCAACCTTGACGCGGCTACTCGGCACATCGGCCTGGTATGCACCCGGCGCAGCGGCTGCATTCATGGCCGAATCGATTTTAAAAGACACCAAACGAATCTGCGCCTGCTGTGTTCTTTTAGAGGGCGAATACGGCGAAAACAATCTGGCTATCGGCGTTCCTGTCATTCTCGGCAAGAACGGCTGCGAAAGAATCGTCGATTTCCCTATTACCGAAGCCGAAAGAGCAGCTTTCAAGGCCTCGGCCGAAGCGACACGCCAAGTGAACCAGATACTTTTTGACTGCGGAATACTTTAACCCAATAACTCGCGCAGATTTCAACATCCCCCTGCCCCCATTTTTCTTCACTTCGTAAAGAGACACATTATTTTTAATTTTAACATCAAGGAATGTTCAAAGGGGGAAATGGTGAAATTGGGGGAATTGGGATCACGACCGTTTTCCATCCGAGAGGGCTGTGAACTCGTCCCACTGATTGTTGAGGAAAGCAGTTGTTGGAACACCGGTAAAAGCCACTATCCGGTAAGCAAGCCGAAGTACGTCATTTTTGGGCATGTTGAACTTCTCGTTATTGGCAAATGCGTTGAAAGGCATCGGCGAGAAATTTCCATAATCGCGTGTGAACCACAAGTTACGGTCGAAAGGTGAGCGTTTGAAGGGCGGTGACATGATAGCCACCCCCTCCACTAACCCGTCACTGCGTCCGAACCGCTTGCCGTATGAGGTCATCCAGCGGGCAGGTTTGTCAAGTGTGTTGGCTTGTGTTTGCTGGCCTTCGCTGCTGAGAAGCACACCGCCAAGGTCGACGGAGAGGTCAGGCTCTAAACGCACACCGAAAAAACCGTGATTGGTCTTATCAACAACGACATCCTTCAATGCAGTCATTTCGATGTAACTGTCAAGCGTATAGGTCTCATCATTGATAATGTTTATAACAAACCGGCGTTTATCGGCAATAACAGGCTCCCCCTGATAAGGCGTCCACAGACATTCGTTCAGAATCTCCGCAGATTTCTCCGTACATTCGCCTAAGGAAAGGTTAGTTGAAACGATGCGATCCTTGTCGGGATTGTTTTGCCAATAGTTAGCGCCATTGACCCGGTCGAGGCCGAAAAAGACGCTGCGATGGTGAGGCCAAGGATGGGCAGTCTCCGCAGTAAGCGACAGGCCCGATTTGAGCGCGCGAAGCGGATAAAAATAAGGATACTTCTGCAAAGCCTCGGCGCGATAACAGGTAAGTACCATGTTGTTCCAGCGAATCCAAACCGCTGATTTCTCCGAGTCATACAGATAAGCCGTCAAGTGATGATCGGCTGGGTCGCCATAAGTAGGGATAGGTTTGTCAGCCAAAGAAAGCTGATTACCAAGCCCTAAAGCGCCGGCTGTGAGCAGTGATGTTTTTAAAAAATTACGACGTTCCATAAGTTTCTTTTTTGTGGACTTCAAGGAATAAGATTATTGACAGGTTCCCCAAAAAGGCCGAAGTCCGTGATAAACCCTTCCGAAAAACTCGGTAAAAGTAGAGAAAATTTTGGAAAACAAAAAATTTGACATAATTTTGTGCCGATTTGACATCCTTGGACGTGGTTATGTATTATTATTTAAAAAAATTCTCGTATGAAAAAGTTAATTTTCAGTTTGATGGGCATTAGTTTGTCTTTGGCGTTATCGGCGCAGTTGTTGTCGGCGTTCGATATTGTAAAAAAAGCCGACAGCAACCTGCGCGGCGAGAGTTCGTACTCCGAGATGACCATGACGATTGTGCGTCCCACATGGCAACGTTCCATCTCAATGAAGGTATGGACAAAAGGAACGGATTTTTCACTGATAAAAATTACCGAACCGGCAAAAGATAAGGGAACGGGTTTTGTGAAGCGCAACAAAGAGTTATGGAACTGGATTCCCTCCATCGACCGGCTGATAAAGATGAGTTCTTCGGTGATGGGGCAGTCGTGGATGGGGTCTGACTTTACCAACGACGACATGGTACGTGAGAGTTCAATGGTAAAGGATTATACACAAAAAATTTTAGGCGAAGAAGAAGTTCGCGGATTTAATTGCTATATGATAGAACTCACGCCCCTTCCCGATGCGCCTGTGGTTTGGGGTAAAGTCGTCACCTGGATTGACAAGCAAACATTCAACTTTATCAGAACGCAAAATATGGATGAGAATTTTGAGTTAGAGCAGACAATGGAAAATTATGATTTCAAACAATTTGGCGACCGTTTATTACCTTCGCGCATGGAGATGACGCCGGCTGATAAAACAGGACAAAAAACAGTCATCACCACGACGAAAGCGCAATATAATATCCCCATTCAGGAGAGTTTCTTTTCACAACAAAATCTAAAGACAATTCAATGAAAACAATATTAAAAATGGCTTGGCGAAACGCATAATCACTTTGGAAGATGGCAAAATTAAAGCGTAAAACAGCGTTTCTACTACTGATGACAGTCGCCAACTTGTTATATGTTTCGGCGCAGGAAAACGTATCGCTTAACGGATATGTCAGTGGATTGTACACGCCCATCTATTTGATGGATAACGATATTTTCGCACACAACGGCTTGTTGCATAACCGGTTGAATTTTAAATACACACCCGGCAGTAACTGGAAGTTTGTCGCCGAAATCAGAAACCGTTTCATAGCCGGCAATTTTTCAAAATTCAGTCCCGACTACTACTCCATGTTGACGAAGGATAACGGCTGGATGAACCTTTCACAGGACATAGCGCATGGAGACAGTTATCTGTTAAACAGTACCATCGAAAGGCTGATCATATCCTACAATGGCAATAATTGGGGTGTTGTGGTAGGGCGGCAACGAATTAACTGGTCGCAAACGCTCATGTTCAATCCCAATGACATCTTCAACGGCTATTCATTTTTCGATTTCGATTATCCTGAAAAAGCAGGTAGCGATGCGGTGAGGCTATCGTATTATCCCTCGGCTGTTTCGGTCATTGAACTTGCCGCTAAACTCAACCGTTGGCGACAACCGACGATTGCCGCTTTATACCGCTTTAATGTGGCAGGATGGGATGTACAGACGCTTGGAGGTGTTGTCAACCGGTATGATGCCATCGTAGGCGTCGGTTTTAGCGGCGAGGCGGGAGGCGTCAATCTGCGGGGTGAAACCTCTTTTTTCCACAACACACAAGCGGATGCTCCCTTAAAAAACACATTAGTCGTCTCATTGGGAGCCGATTATATTTTCAAGAACTCGTTGTCGTTATCCGGAACTGTCTTATACAACCAACAACCAACAGGCAGTTCTGCCAATTTCATGTCGCTTTACTATGTGCCGTTAACCCCTAAGATGCTTTCTATTACCGACTGGACGGCATGTACACAAGTAACTTACCCTATCACACCTCTATTCACAGGCGGATTGGCGGTAGTGAGTTTCATCAATCTTCCGGCTTTTTATTTTGGTCCGTCCATTGACTATTCCCTTTCCGATAACCTCACTTTAGGCGCCATGGTACAAGTTTTTACAGGTGGTTCAAAGCAAACGTTATCGAATATGGGTATAGGATATTTGAGGTTGAAGTATAATTTTTGAGGATTTTCTTATTTATTAATTGCGTTGTCAGGCGGAAAACTAGTCTGAAACAATTTTTATTTTGAAATTTCGTTATAGAAACAAATTAGCAAAAAATGTAAAAATCGATTGAAATGATTAATAAGAAAATTGCTCTTCTGTTTTTTGCTCTATCGGCAAGTTTAACATCCGTTATTGCACAAAATGATACATGGCAGGAATATATGCAGCATTTAACGTATTCGCCCCGTTACTTTGGTCCGAATGCTTTTCCAATACCCGAACTGCAAAGCGGTCGCATTGGTACAAGTTGGGAAGTCGAAGTCAGAGGAGAATATCACATATATTCTGGAGATAGAACAAAAGATATTTTTGCAAGAATTTTTATCCCTGTCGTGAAAGAACGCGTCGGGGTTGAAGTGAGCCGTATTTTCTACGAATATTATAACATGACGCAAGAAACGGTTGAAGAACGTCATGCAGCCGGTCGGTTTTGGAAGGAAGGCACACATGGTGACGTGGTAATCAGTACTTTTTTCAAATTGCTTAAAAGTGATAAATGGGCGGATATTATGTTTGAGTCAACATTAAAAACCACAACCGGTAAGCGACTTAGCGACGCGCGATACACGGATGCCGCGAGTTATTGGTTTTCGCTGAACGTCGGTCGTAATCTATTGAAAAGCGCTGATTCAAAGTCTTTCATTCGCTTACAGGGGCTTATGGGATTTTACTGCTGGATGACAAACAGTATAGTGAACCGGCAAGACGATGCCCCCTTGTACGCTGCCGGTATAAGCGGCGTTTCTAAAAATTTGTCTGTACATGCCGATTTAGCCGGTTTCTATGGATACCTCAACAACGGCGACCGACCCTTAGTCCTGCGTACAAAACTGAATTATGAATACAGGAAAAACATATTCTCTTTCAGGTATAAACACGGAATAAAAGACTATTTATATGACACTTACTCAATCGGTTTTATCAGATGTTTTTAAAACAATCGCCGAAACAATCAACATTAAAAAGGTTTGAATACTCTTGCTATCAACAAGTCCCGCCAATCCCAAAGCAACAGCAATGTTCGATGCCCTGTTTTCGGGAGTAAAGTGATGACTTACATAAACCACCACAAACCAGAACGTCCACGGAATAACAGTCGCCAACATATAGAAAAGCGCTGTGTGTTTACCTGCAAAACCGCAAAATGTATAAAAGCGACGTTTCTAACCGCGAAATAAAAAGTAAAGAGCAAAAACTATTAACAAAAAAGTAACAGCAAAAGCCCAAACGTTGACTGTGCGCCATTCGGCAGTGAGTATATAATCATCTGCTAAATACTTGAAGAGATGTACCTCCCATACCAATGCTCCGTTATTTTTCAGTTGGGTATTAGCGGTTATGACTTTCCCAGGAAAAGTCAATTCGTATTGTATGCTGTATCGCAAAAGTTCGTCGGCTACCGTGTTGCGTTGCTGCAGCTCCTCATCCATTTTTTGACTATCGGTTGCATATAAGTTAGAAAAACGGTTTGTTTCAAAATACTTGTCGAGAATAGGGCAGAGGTCTTTCACATTTAATGCAGAGGAAATACTTAGTTCTGTGAGTTGTTTGCTATGGATACTGTACAGCGTGTCTTTAACGGCAAGAAGTTCCGGACGAATCGCTTTTTCAATATGGTCTATTATGATTTGGAAACATTCTTCGTACACAGTGCGATTATACCAGTTTAGGAAACGCTCTTCGATGCCGTCTAATATTTCTTTTAATTCCATCCCGGTCAATCCTTTGTATGCCCTCAGGTCTCCCTGAAAATATAATTTCTGCTCCTCTTTGGTCAAAAAATCCCCAATTGCCACCTGCCCTTTATAGGAAAGTTCGGGGTAGATAGCCGTGAAACGATGAAACGTGTAAAACCAGCGGAAACACTTTTTCAGCGATTCTTTTGCGACAGGGAAAATCATGTCGTGAAGCAAGTCGGATGACAGTTCTTCTACTGTATTGAATTTTTTGCTGATTTGGATCATCTTCGTGTTTTTTTGTGAAAGATACGCTTTAGCAACTGTATCGGTGCTGGATGTTTCCCACCCGGCAGCGAGGTTATATGGGAATAGACCGGAAAGGGTGTCGGCTTGGGTCGAAATAATTTGCCGACCCGTTCCGTTTCGTTCAAAATGTGTATTTACTACATATCTTTTCGATAAGCATGATGTAAACAAGAGGCTTACAGTCAGTAAAATAATGATTTTTTTCGCTTTCATATAACGTTGTATATTAATTGTTAGAGTAATAAGAAATAATCTGTGCTTTTTATATTTTATGTACTTTTGCAGCCTTTAGATGTTTGTATGAATGCATTCCCATTTACGGCTTTCTTGCATCGGTGCTACCGGTGTGGCTACTGCTCTGTCTCGCTACACGTCATACGGACGCCCGTCTAACTTACCCTGTGCCCCGAATTTTCGCGCCATATACCTCCACATCAAATTACTGAGAGGCTCGAGTAGAAAGATTAATAAACAAAATTGTTTGGAGTATTTTTCGGGGGATGCAAGTTTAGTAACAGTTGATTTTTCAAAAATCCGTTCTTTGGCATATATTTTGCCCATCTCATAAAATGGTTGCAACATTTTGGCTTTTTTCTTCTCAGGCATATAGGATAAAGGAAACATACCCCCTTTAAGCAGCGTCCCCGAATAGTCACAGTTGAAGTAAGCTGGTAACGTTTCGAGATATTTCTCGCAAGTACGTAATTGACAGGCTTCTTCAAAGCCGCCATTCAAAATAAAACCTATTTTGGTTTTTATCTCGACGTTGTTTTTTGGTTCTATAGTCTCCATAAACTCCATCATCAAACCGGGGATACACTCAACAAACAGCGGCAATGCAAAAATAATCTCATTGTTTTCGTTGAATATTTTCCTAAAGTTATTCCATTCGGAGCGTCTGTATAAAAAATACACATCAACTCCCTGACTATCACCCGTCAAATAGCCATTTTTGAAGGCTTCGACAATAGCGGCGGTATTGCTGGTTTTCTCCGGTCGTGGCGAACAACTAAATATGACTAATCCCATGATAAAGTTCCTCCATTTCGTTAATTTTATAAGCGCCAAGCGATTGGCAAGCATAATTGAGTGCTAAACGCTCCATCCATTCGTTCAGAAAATCTTTATTCCCCTCGCCACTATAAGCCAAACCAATTTTCCAACACTTCCCATAACGGCTTGTATGTCGCGCTTCGCCCTTAATAATTGTCGTATAGGGCAATATAAGCGCGATAAGCCTGTCGACGACATTTTTCATTTGAAAGGATATAAAGCCTAAGCGCGCTTCCGTAACGAGTATCACATGATCCGCCTTCAGAAATTTCTTGAATAACTTTTCCCAATCATCTTTGATAGCACAAACTCCGGGCGTTTTCAGCCAGCAATTGTTACAGCCTATACAATTACCTATCTTATAGTTATTCATATCGAATACTTCCATTTCGATTTCCCTTTCCTGCACTATTTCAGTATCAAGTAATGTGGTAATTATTAAACATTTCATCTTACAAATATTTTATCATTAAACATAGATTTTCATGCCAATAGATAACCCTAACACCAAATCTACCTCCACTTTTGTTAATACACTATCATACAGCTATGTAGATAATTCTCCGAGTACTGTTTTCCGTAATATTCGGGGTTTTTTATCAATATAATGCCA
>CAYUAK010000208.1:0-8821 GCA_964442765.1 uncultured Tannerella sp.
GAATCCTCAACCCCGTAGCGGGTTGAACTACTACGTAGTTAAAGAGGGAACTGATGCCACTTTCACCCCGAGCTGCTCTTCGTTTGCACGGGGTTATTCATATACAAGTCCTTCGGACTTTTATACACCCTGAGTAATTACAAAGATTTTTCTTTTTACAGCAGAAAACACTATCTTTGCAGCGAAATTTTCAATTATATCACTGAATTTTCCTAATATTTATAGACGAGAAGTATTGCTATTTTATTGATAAAGAAAGTCTTTTTAATTTTAATGTCGGATTGTAATCATAGAATTGTAGAAAATTGTATCAATTAAAGAAGTAAGGATAAAATGTTTAAGACGAATTTTTCACTTTTCTCGAAGACTAAAGCGTTAGAGAACAAGATTGACTTGTTTCATGATAAGCTCATTGAGGCGGCTTTGACGTTTAAAAAGGCCATTCGGGTCTTTTTGAAAGAAGGCCGTAGCGAGGATTATAGAAAGCTCAATAAGCAGATACGCCAGATAGAACATGACGCCGATTCGCTTAGGCGGGATATTGAGAACAACCTTTATACACAGAATCTTATCCCCGATCTGCGGGCGGATGTATTGGACCTGGCGGAGAGCTTGGATAAGATTATCAATAAGTTAGACGAGGTTGTCTATCGCTTTTATATTGAAAGGCCTATGATACCGACAGAGTATCACGAGCGCATGTTGGAACTGTGCAGTCAGGTGGCCGACTGCTGCGAGAACATTGCGATAGCTTCGCGGGCTTTCTTCCGAAATATATCGGCAGTCCGCGATTATGCGCAGAAGGTATATTTTTTGGAGCATGAAAGCGACATCACCTCAGGGCGTCTACGTGAGGAGATATACAGTTCGGAACTGCCGTTAGCCAACAAAAATCAGCTCAACTGGGTTGTAATCGATGTGGCCAGCATCGCCGATATCTCGGAGGACTGTGTCGACAAGCTGCTTATCTTTACTATCAAGCGGGATATCTGATGGATGCATTGTTTCTGTTATTCCTTAGCAGCGGTTTGTTCTTAGGCTGGTCGTTAGGCGCTTCGGACGCTTCTAATATTTTTGGTACGGCGGTGGCTACCAAGATGGTACGATTCCGAACAGCCGCCATTATTTCGTCCATATTCGTAGTGATGGGAGCAGTTTTTGCCGGTTCGGGCGCTTCAGGGACGCTTGGCGAATTGGGTAGTATCGACGCTTTGCCGGGCGCTTTTATGGTTGCGTTGTCGGCGGCCATAGCTATCTTCACGGCTACAAAATCCGGGCTGCCGGTGTCTACCTCCCAAGCCATTGTAGGAGCTATTATCGGGTGGAACTTGTACGCCAATAAACCGACCGACATTGGCGTTGTGACAAAGATTGTCAGTACATGGGTTTCTTGTCCGCTACTGTCGGCAGGCATTGCGATGGTAATATTTTACTTAACGCGGAAACTTATCAAACGCTCTAATATTCACCTGATACGTCAGGATCATTATACCCGGATTGGGCTGATTGTTATCGGAGCTTTTGGAGCTTATGCCTTGGGCGCTAATAACATCGCCAATGTGATGGGTGTTTTTGTGACGTCAAACCCGTTCCAAAGTCTTAGTTTATATGCCTTTTCGCTTAATCCGACCCAAGTGTTGTTTTTGATTGGCGCAATAGCGATTAGTGTAGGGGTTTTTACCTATTCGCACAAAGTGATGGAGACGATAGGCAGGGGTATCATGCAGATGACGCCGGTGATGGCCTTTGTAGTAGTATTTTCACAAAGCGTTGTACTGCTGTTGTTTGCTTCTAAAGGATTGGAGGACTTTTTAATTGGACTTCATTTGCCGACGCTCCCTTTAGTGCCGGTTTCGAGTACGCAGGCGGTGATAGGGGCGGTGATAGGTATCGGGTTGGTAAAGGGGGGACGCGGCATTAAGTGGTCAATATTAGGGAAAATCGCACTGAGTTGGGTGGCTATTCCGGTGTTGGCAGCGCTTATTTGCTTTATTTCGCTGTTTTTTTTGGAGAATGTTTTTACGCAGTCTGTTTATTTGCACTGAATCAAAGTGATATGTGGGGCAAACGGATTCCCCCTTTGAAGGGTAGGGGGATGTAGAAATCAATAGTTCAGTGTTAAATTATTAGTTCAGGATTCGATATGGTAACAAGGGCCTCTCATTCGGGAGCCATAGAATCCGTACCAGCAGATGACGATGTAGGCAACGAGGGGAATCACCATGCCCGGAGCAATAGCGCCTGCCCATCTGTCGCCGATAAGGCCTATCAACGGCGTCAATACGGCGCCTCCAATAAGGCTCATGATGAGTAATGAAGCGCCTATCTTGGTATGAGGCCCCAGCCCTTTGATGCCGGAAGCGAAGTTGGTAGGGTACATCAGCGACATAAAGAAAGATGAAGCTATCATCGCGCCGATACCAAACCAGTAGGATAAACTGTGAATACCTGTCCACGAAGCCCATCGGGAACCGAAAATGACGATGAGAACTAACCCGATATTTATCAAGGCATAAACACCCATCAGACGCGTTGCCCGAAACCATTTCATCAGGTAGGTGGCAGTGAAACGTCCGACCATAAAAACAACCATGTTAATTATCAACAACCCCCCAGCCTGTTTTTCGCGCATCGGACTGTTCTCCTGTACGTAGGTGATCAGGTAGCTCCAAGTGCCAAGTTGAGCGCCTAAGTAAAAGAACTGAGAAATGATAGCGCCATACCAGTGCGGATATTTGAACAGTTTACGGTAACTGCCTTTCTGTTCACCTGTGGCTGAGGTTTCGGACGAAGTGACGGCTGGAAATTTGGCTCTCCAAATCAAGAAAGCGACAAGCAACACTAACAGCCCAATAACAAAATAGGTAGGCCATACGCGTGCGTTTTCCGTCTGGAGAAAGTCGGTATAAGCATTGCCGGTAGACGTGAGTTGCGTTTTCATAACGGCAATCTCATCTATTGCGGGTTCGTGTCCAGAAAAGATAAACAGCGTACCTAACGAGACGCCGATAATTGCGCCAATAGGATTGAACGATTGCGCGAAGTTCAGACGTCGCGCGGCAGTAGACGGGTCGCCTAACCCAGTGATAAAACTGTTTGCCCCCAGTTCGAGGAAAGATAACCCGCCGCCAATGACGAAGATAGCGCTCAAAAACACAAGGTATACTTGCGAGGAGGCGGCAGGATAAAATAGGAAACAACCTACAGCGAAAGCCAATAATCCGGCAAGTATTCCCTGCTTATAGCCAAACCGCTGCATGAAAAGACCGGCAGGGATGGCGAGACAGAAATAGCCGAACTTAATTGCTGTCTGGATAAAACCGGCTTGAAACCGGGATAACTCAAGCGATTTTTGAAACTGCTTGATAAGGACGTCATTCAATACATTGGGCAATGCCCACAGAAAGAAAAGGGTAGCAACTAAAGCAAAGGTAAATACATACCCTGGAGCGATTAATTTTGGTTTTGACATAAAATAATAAAGATATTTCGTTTTGCTTTTTTGCAACGGCAGGGATGCCGTCGATACTTTTTTGCAACGGCAGGGATGCCGTTGATACTAAATGATCCCTTTACGAATTATTATATTAGCAAATCGTTCGGATTCGCCTGTGGCAATAATGCAATAGGCTTTTTTTGCCCGTTCATAAAAGTCATTTTTAGGGATAACCAAAAACTGTTTGGTTCCATCAGGGTAGGTATTTAACTTTTCCCTGTAAATTTTCCATACGGATGGTTCTGTATTACGGCTCTCCATCAAAATAGCCGCATAATCAACGGCATAGTCAAGCGGGAAAAGCGGTAATATAGCGTCTAACAACGCTGGTATCGAATGACCATCAGCGCGAACTAATCTTTGTGCATGCGAAGCAGCCGGAAAATTACCGTCTCCCAAAACAAGCTCATCACCATGCCCCATCTCCATAAGAACTTTCAAGAGTTCGGGCGATACTAATTTAATGATTCCTTTTAACATATTGTTTTGTCTTAAAAAGTTCGACTTTTTGAGCGGTTTTCGTAATAATCAGGGCTGTTGCCTAACAGTTTAAGTACCGGCAGGCTGATTTTATCAATGAGGGCTTCTATTTCGTAGGGTAACGTTATAGAGCAGGCTTCAATATTCATTTTTAACTCGTCTACATTACGCGAACCGACAATTGTTGAGGCTATGAACGGTTTATTGAGGAGCCACGCTATCGAAAGTTGGGCAATGGGAATGTTTAAGTAGGTGGCTATCTTGCGCAAAAGGTCGACAACCTCGAATAATTCCTTTTCGCAGCCCGGCTCGTGATGTCGCGAAGTCTCGGCGCCTCTAAATTGGGCATAATGTCGCGAATGAGCTTGATGCTTAGGCACATCGTCTGCTGTCTGATATATGCCTGCTAATAATCCCTGCATCAGCCCCATTGAGCCTAAGATGCTGATATGGTGTTCTGAGCAGTAGGGGACAATATCGGCTTCAATAGCGCGTGATACAATGTTATATGTCAGTTCGTTGACCTCAACCCTAATACCTGTCGCATTAACTTCTTCCATTTGTTTCCGTCCGAAATTGCTGATGCCGATAGCACGTATCAACCCTTCTTTTTTCAAAGCATCCAATTGAAAAAATGTCTCTTCGACGGAAGGCAAGCAGGCAATAACTTGCTCATTTGAGGTGAAATGTTTCACAGCAAGCGTGTTGATAGGCCAATGGGGCATGTACACATCCAAGTAGTCCATACCCAACCGTTGCAAACTTTGGGTACAATGCTTACGGACGTCTTGGCAGTTTGACGGGCTAATTTTCGACATCACAACCGCTTTGTCTCTCCGTCCTTTTAACGCTATGCCTAAAGAGCGCTCACTTTCGCCGTTATTATACACTTCGGCTGTGTCAAAAGCATCAACGCCCATGTCTAAGGCGGTTGCAACTAAGGTGTCGACATTTTGTTGCGACATCTCGCCCCAATAGTCGCCACTGCCGAACTGCCAGCAGCCAACTGTTATAACAGGTATGCAGATGTCTGAATTTCCAAGCATAATTTTTTTCATATCTATATTTATTTAACGTTAATAAATAGAGAACATCCCCCTGACCCCCTTTGTTCCACAAGCGAACAATCCTTAATGTAAAAATCTATCAATGTAGTCGCTTTACGAAGTGAAGCAAACAGACACATTATTTGTATATTAACATCAAGGAACGTTCAAAGGGGGAATAGTTATTCTACCCACCATCGTTCTTTCTCTTTTTTGATCATGTCGTCTAAATAGATAACCTGGTCGTCACGGTTTCTTTTTCCACCTGGGGCATCAACCATAGTGCCTCCCCATGAATGGGGTGAAATCTTACAGTTAAGGTCAAGGCTTGCTACTAACAAACCTGTTCCATTGACATTGAAGGTATGTACATCCTTGAAAGATTGAACGGCAGGTGCAAAAACAGTCTGGTCTTTATCGGGCGCTTGAACATCGCGACCGGCAGTATCAAAAATGCCATAACCGAAACGCTTGTCTATAACAGAAATGACAAAACTAACGCGGTTATCGGCACAACGGGCGGGGATGATACTGCGAAAATAACCTGCCACAGGGTACAGTATCACTTCGGCCCCCTTTAGAGCAAAAAGCTGCGTCACATCGGTAAACCAGACATCGGCGCAGATAACCATTCCTATCTTCCCAAAATCGGTTTCAAAAATATCCGTTTTAGCGCCGGGCGTGACACCTTGCAGGTTGGCTTCAGGGCTGTAAGGATGTATCTTATCGTAAACGCCACATAACTTGCCGCTTCTATCGAAAAGTACGCCTCGGTTGTATTTTTTACCATCTGTCTTATCGGTGACATAAATGGAAGCGCTAACATACATGCGATGTTTAGCCGCTAAAAACGACATTAGCGCTATCAACGAATCGCTGTCGGTAACATGACGTCCCATTTGTGAGACCCCTTCAGGGAACAGCAGTAAATCGGCATTGTCTTTGGCTGCCTGTTCGGCAATAGCCGCCATCTGGCCGTAGTTGATGGTATCCTGCGTACAGGCAAACCTAACCCAACGGGGCTGAACCGGCTCGGTCGGGGTGATTGATAATGAACGCAGTTTTACCTCACCTCCCGCATTGAAACGATAATAGACCCGTAATATCAAATCTTTAGGCTGATTACCGGTAACGACGATGGTTTCGCGTCCTTCAACCATACCCCCATTTAGCCGATAAAAGCTGTGGATACCACCTTTGTCGCATTGAAAGAGCAGGTTACGTTGTGGATTAACATCCTCCGACATAGAGAAAAGCACTTTGTAGAGGTATGTGCCGGGCGCCAGGCGTATTCGTGTAGAAATATAGGCGTTGGCTTTCGGGTCGCCGCCACCGTTAAGGGAAAGAAAACGTCCGGAGACATCTTCTTTGAGCACAAAAGCGGGGTTGCTTCCCTGTTGAAAAACGGTCAATGACCAGTCTGATAGCAAGGCGCCTAAGGTTCCTTTCGTGAAATCGGAAGAATAGCTTGTTTGCGCCACTGTTGTTGAAACAGTGAACGTTAATACAAAGACAAACGTGAAACATTTTTTGTTCATAATCATTTAATAATATGGTAGGCAAACGATTGATGCACGGGTCGGAGACCCGCACGAGCATTTAAACATCTTAGGTTACTTTGCTATTACGATAGTGATGGTGTGTCCCGGAAGCCGAATGTTTGCAATTGCGCCTTTTTGGATAGAGGGAGTATCGGTTAAGGTCATGTCGGTATTGAAAAGTTCATTGTTACCGCCTTCTATCTGAAACACTTCTGCCGATTTGCCGTTCAGTCCTTGCAGGTGGGTGGCGACCTCTTCGGCTGAACTGTTTACTAACACTATAGTCATTTTGTCAGGACTGACGAATGCTACCCCGTTCATAGCCGTTGCATCCGAAACGGTCAGGCTGGGGATGTCGGTGGTAAGCCTTCTCACGTGGGTTTTACCGGGTGTAATGTTTTTAAAAATCTTCGCCAGCGCGTAATAAACGGCAGGTTTGCGGTGCAAACGGTCGCTTCCGCCACACAGGATATCCGTACAGGGAGCGGGGCTGCTGATGTTCCAGATGTTCCAAAACTCCCAATAATTAAACCGGAAAAAGACCATATCCGATATAAACTTGCGGAGCAGTTCCTGGTTATAGCGGGTATGGATTTCATTATATTTCCCGCCCCAGAGACAGTATTCTGTCATCCAGTTATCACGTCCCTTGTTAGTTAATTGATAGCCGGCCGTATAATCGTTTATGTCGCGGTTGCTGGGATAATAACTGTGTGTAGTGAAAGCGCCAACGGCAGCATCTAATTCGGCGTCATAATGAGGTGATGCTGGATTAAAAAATGGCCAGTTCTTCTCGCCATCAAAGACGTTTTTAAACAAACCTTCCGAGCGGCCAATATCATTACCGGAGTACCAGTTGGCATACATGGGTTGACCGTTTTCACTGTAGCCTAACAAAACATCCTTGAATCCGGCTTTGTTCATTTCGGCGCGCAGCAATTTAGAAATCCTCACGCATTGGTCTCGCGGCATGGAGCCTGTTACCGGATAGTTCTGATTAGAAGGGGTAGCAGGGGCGCTTGGCTCGTTAAAGGGAGTGACCACAAGCGGCATTTTTAATCCCGCATCCCGAATGGCTTTCATTACATGTAACATCGACTTCACCTGTGCCGGCTCGTATTCCGGTAACAGATGACCGAGTATGGGGTCGTTGAAATAACATTCTCGGGGCAAGTTGTTGATACCGCCGTCCATGTTATATGGAATATTGTTTTCGTTCAACCAGCGTGCCTCTTTGATGAAACCGTCGATCATCGTTTTACCTCTTTCGGTGGGGTCGCCGTTTTTGTCGAACATCAGATATTGGTTGTGCCAGTATATTCGCGCAACCGATATTCCCATATCCAACAAAAGTTTCATGCCTTCGGGATGGTTGGTGATTGGGAAACCGCTACCGGATGATGGCCATGGAAGTCCGCCTCCTAAACCTTTGACTATCTGCTGATTTTCGCTGCTTACCGTTGTGGTGTAAACGGTCTGGGCGAATAACGCTGATGTTAATAGTAATAAAATAAATGTACAAACTGTTTTTTTCATATTTAGAATAATTGAATACATCCTCCTGCCCCCTGCCTGTCGGCAGACACGGCTTCAAAGGGGGAAAAAAGAACATCCCCCTGCCCTCTGCCTGTCGGCAGACACGGCTTCAAAGGGGGAGTTAGCTATACTTTTTCAGGGATAACATAACCTTCACGGTAACTGCCACGCGCGAGGGCATTGGCTGTGCTGTCGTTGACAATTTGCTCGGTTGCAGGGTCGAAAAGAAGCTGTTTGTTACCGACGCGGTAGGCGATATTGCCCAGATGAACCAGCGTAGCGCTTCGGTGACATTCCTCTACGTCGCCGTTTGGATGCTTGCGTGTACGAAGCGCAGTGATGAAATCGAGCTGGTGTTCTCTGTCGGGGAAAACGCCTCCATCCTCGGCGACAATCTCGTTGTTACGTCCTAACACTTGCCATCCGCCGCCATGACGGCCTAAGTACATCAACCCTTCTGTGCCGTAGATTTCGGTACGGGTTGCATTGTTACGCCAATTGGGGAATAGCGTTTTGTCGAAGCGTATGTTGTTAGGCGTTTTTATCATATAATTAGTAGCATACGCGTTGTCGCATGATAGCGTAAATTCTCCGAAGTCATATACAATAGACTGATATTCGGGCGTCTCGCGTGTGCCGCCAAAGACATGGTTTCCCCCCCATCCATAGACAGATTTGGGATGTGGCGGGTCGCCGATGACTAAGCGGGCGAGGTCCATCAC
>CAYUAK010000209.1:0-2111 GCA_964442765.1 uncultured Tannerella sp.
CCAAATAGAAGCTGTCCAGGAAGTCCGTCTTGCAGCTTTGTTCCATGATCTAGGGAAACCTCTGGTTCGCTGCCTTGATAGTACGGGGATTTGGACTTTTTATCAGCATGAAAAAGAGTCGTCCAGGCTAGCCCGGGAAATTTTCCTTCGTTTCCGTTATGCCAAAGCAGTAATGGAAAAGGTTTGCCATTTAATAGAAGAACATATGTTTCATTATGAGGAAAATTGGACCGATGCCGCAGTGCGGCGCTTCATCATCCGGGTAGGTGAAGAGAACCTATCAAATCTTTATGACCTTAGGCGGGCAGATGCCTATGCTACTGCAAAAACTGAAGCTTCTCCGATTTCCCTTCTGCCTTTAATGGAGCGGACCAAGACAGTACTGGCAGAAAAAAAAGCCCTGTCCCTTAAGGATCTGGCAGTTTCCGGTAATGATTTAATTTCCTTAGGCATTAACCCTGGTAAGCGCATGGGCTTTATACTCCGGGAGCTTTTGGATGCAGTCCTGGAGGATCCGAAACTCAATTCCCGGGAAAAACTCCTGGAAATTGCAAGGAAAATTAATGAGAGAAGGTAAAAGGTAAAAGGTATAAGGTATAAGGTATAAGGTGAGTAATGTTGAAAATCGGTAATAATTGTGGGACAGAGGGCCGTTTTCCCTGCCCGGCCGGAATAGGCGCACTGTTCGGGGCGGCGTGAAAGCCGCCCCCAATGTTAGCAGGATAGAGCCTGTTTGTTTGATTCAATTGTAGGGAAAAGCAAATATCTTTTTGACGACGATCCAAATAAAAACAGAGCTAAGGTTCCTAAACTCCCGGCAGAAATTTTACCTACAGAGCTAGCATGACAAACAAGACAGCAACAAAAGCCTATAAATCGCGATATTTCAAAGAAATCAGACAAAAAACATATTGACAAACCCCTCCGATGTAGGTAAAATTAATTTACCTACAAGGAGGTCATGCTATGAGTTCCATTGTAACAAATAAAATCGGTAAGTACACATACATTTACGAATCTGTATCATTCAGGGACGAAAACGGCAAGCCACAAACGAAAAAAATACCAATCGGTAAGATCGACCCGCGAAGCGGGCAACCCGTATATCGTCCGGAGTATTTGGAACGTGTACATGGTACAAAAAGACAGCCAATAATCTCGGATAGTCAGGTATTCACAGTTGAAGACATCAAACAATCACGCATTCTCGAATATGGCGTATTCAGCTTGCTTAGCCGTATATCGGAGCAAATTGGGTTAACTGCGGTTACGAAAGACGCATTCCCGGATTTATGGGAATCGGTTTTATCACTGGCGTACTACATTGTCGCGACCGGCGAACCCGCTATGTACTGCGAAGATTGGATTTTAAAGAGCGAAAGTTATGACTGCGGCTCTATGTCATCACAGCGAATCAGTGAACTGCTCATTGATATCGCGTTTGACCAGCGAATGGAATTCTTTGAAAAATGGGGCGCCCTTCGTAATGAGCATGAGTTTTTCGCGTTGGATATTACAAGCGTATCCTCATACTCCGAACTCATAAACGACGTTGATTGGGGCTATAACCGTGACAAAGAAAAACTCCGTCAAATCAATATCTGCATGATCATTGGCGAACAATCCAAGCTTCCGGTGTTTCAAATCGAGTATAACGGAAACCTGACCGACGTCAGTACGCTAAAGGCTACGCTTGAAACCGCGTCCCACCTAAACCTTCGCAATATAGCGGTGGTTATGGACAAAAGCTTTTGCAGCACGAAAAATATCAACGCTATGTGCGACGCGGACGATCCTGTCAGGTTCCTTCTGGCCATGCCGTTTTCGCACAATTTCGCCAAAGCGCAGGTGGAAAGCGAGAAAAAGGACATTGATTCAGTCGATAACACAATTACAATCGGCACCGACGTGCTGCGCGGCATAACGAAAGTACGTTCCTGGAAGACCGGGAAGAAGCTGTTTGCTCATACATTCTTTAACGTTGAACAGTTTAACCGCGAGAAAAATAAACTGTACGCGCATGTATCGGCCCTAAAGGATGAAGCGCAAACAAGCCCGGAAAATCCTGAGAAATTACATGAATTCGGTAAGTACCTTATCATTCGTAAAGG
>CAYUAK010000210.1:0-16947 GCA_964442765.1 uncultured Tannerella sp.
GTGGCATCAGTTCCCTCTTTAACTACGTAGTAGTTCAACCCGCTACGGGGTTGAGGATTCGGGTGGCACATCTACCCTGAGTGACGCTTCGCTTACTCAGGGTTATCCATGTCAGTCTCCTACGGAGACCTGAGTAGTTACTTTTATTTTAATCCGGTCGTAAATATCTTTTTTGCCGCCTTCCAGCTTGCGCAGTTCAGGAATGTCATTAGGTTTGACGGTTTTAACAACCGACAAAACAGCCCGGTCGACTTCCGAATTAACGCGCGGATTGGCAATCTTTTTGAGGTCGCGACGAATCGACGACTTGATGATGACATTCATTGCCTCAAAAATTTCAAAAACTCATCAATGCTAATATCTTCTGTTTTCAGCCCTTCCTCAATCAGCGAAATAGCGTGCAAATCGCCCAGACGCCTTTTTTCGGCGGGCGCAAGAGGCTTATTTTCCGGCTTTACTTCGCGTTTAGGCGAGTACGATATACTACGGGGCGTAATAATGGATGTTGTTTCCATACGAAATGTTTTTTTTGATGCCGCTAATGTAAAAACTTTTTTCAAAAAAATCGTAGAAAAATTTGCCGAAAAATTTGCAGATATAAAAATAGTTCGTACCTATGCAGCCGTTCACACCACGAACAGTGCATTTGACAATGGTAAGTGTAGCCTTTTTTTTCTGTATATCAGGCGTTTATCGCTTCAATAACAGGCTATCGAATCCCTTTGGGTTGCTGCACTTCCAAGTTCCAACCACCGGCAAACCTGCCGAAGTCAAACTTACCAAGCCCTTATTAGAAGAATTTGCTAAATTTTTTTTAGCAGAAAAAAAGAACCGGACTTCGAAAACAACAGATAAAAATATATTTTGGGGTTGTGCGAAACTTTCAGTACCTTTGCGTTTGCTATTTGGATAAGATTTATATGAAACGACATTTTCAACAAGGCTTGAAAGACGAATTAGACAGGTATTTAGCGGCGCAGGAAGCGCGTTTCCCGAAAGATGACGTCTTAAAAATCGACCTGCATTGTCATGATTATAACAGCGATGTGCCGGACGAATTGATTGGGCGTATTTTGGGCGTTCCTGAAACCTGGCTGTCGAGCGAGCTGTTGCTATCAGAGCTAAAGAAGAACGGCTGCGATGCGTTTGCGATTACAAATCATAACAACGCCCGCTCCTGTTATCTGCTGCAAGACAAAGGAATAGACGTATTAACCGCTGCCGAGTTTAGCTGTTGGGTTCCGGATTTCGAGATAGGCATTCATGTTTTGGCGTATGGGTTTAACCGCGAACAGGAAGTGAAACTCAATAAGCTGCGGGAAGATGTCTATGCTTTTCAGGCGTATACGCGCCTACATAATATCCCCACTATTTGGGCGCATCCCCTTTATCATTACGCAGTTAAAAACAAACTACCGAAAGCCTTTTTTGATAAGATGGCACTTATCTTTGAGCGGTTTGAGATGCTGAACGGACAGCGTGATACCTGGCAAAACTTGTTAGCCAATGAATGGATAAGCCACATAGACCCCGAAACGATAGAGCGCAATGCGAAGGAATTTGGGATTGACCCTTTGGCCTATTGCATTGACCCTTACCGGAAAGCGATGACGGGCGGCTCCGACAGTCATATCGGTATCTTTGCCGGTTTGACCGGTACATACCTTTATCTGCCCGATCTGTCCAACCGGTTGAAAACGACGCCAAAATCGGAATTGGTTTTAGAAGCGCTTAGGGCAGGACAAACAGCCCCCTACGGGACACATCAAAACACAGAAAAACTGACCATCTCTTTCCTCAATTACGTCTCACAGATAGCCCTTAACTATAAAGATCCCGGATTGGTGCGTTTATTGCTTCATAAAGGTACGGCACCGGATAAAATTGTATCGTTTATAACTTCCAATATCTTCAGCGAAGTGCAAAGGCATAAGGTGACAATGACATTTATCAAGCTGTTTTACAACTGTATGATGGGAGAGAAACCTTCGTTTTTCAAAAAGCTGCTTTTACCATCCCATTATCGCCCAATCTTTGAAGATGCAATCATGCTTGCAGAGGCCGGTTATCATGCCAATCGAAATCAGATTGACGAATATTACAACGCGATACTTTCTATTAATAACCGGCTCAATGTGCTATTAGCCTCCAGGGTAGACAGGAAAATTGCCGGTTTGCAAATAGACCAAATTGTTGACGAACAAGCGCTTAATTTGTTCATCAGTAGTTTGGAACTGCCTATCTACCTCCGCGCTTATACAGGTCAGGGCATACGAAGCGCCTCCTTCGATATAACAAAGGTTTTAGACGGTCTTTCTTTCCCGTTCTTTGCTTCGCTGTTTATCTTGGCTGCCCATTTTACAAGCGCCAAGACAATGTTTAATACGCGCCCGTTCTTACGAACCTTCTCCAAACAGTTAGGAAAATTAGAACAGCCCGAACGGGTACTTTGGTTAGTCGATTCGTTTGACGACAAGAATGGCATGTCACCGGTTATCCAGAAAATACACAAACAGATAAAAGAGCGACGACTGCCTGTTGATATGCTGACCTGTAGCTATCTCTCCCCCTTTGAAGGGGGCCAAGGGGATGTAAAACAATCGACAGACAGCCATGCAACACAACTCGATGAGCATCTGTACGTCCTCCAACCGATGACATGCTTTAAGTTATCCGATGAGTTAACTATCCATATTCCCAATTTTCTAACGCTGCATAATTTATTTCTGAAAGGTGAATATGATCGTATAATATGTTCAACAGAAGGCGTTTTAGGACTTTGCGGATTGTATCTCAAACATGCCTATACGGTAGAAGCCTCCTTCCTGATGTTAAAAGATTGGTTAAGCGAGGCGAATAAAGCGTTTCGTTTTACTGCTCAAAACTTTGACAGGGTTCGGCGTGTCCTTCGGTTCTTTTATAAATCTTTTGATAGCGTTTTGGTATTGAACTCCGATAAAAAAGAATGGCTAACCGGACACGAGATGAGCCTTCAACCGGAAAAAGTCTTTTGTTTGAATGCAGCAATTGATATAGATGAGTTGTTGAAGACAGTGGGAATAAACGAGGCATTGTAAGAATTGATAATCAATTAATATAACTATTTGTATGAAAAAATTACTATTGTTTTTTGTAAGCATCTTATTTTTAACAGGATGCGGTGGGTCTCAGGGATTAGACCAGTGGAAGCCGGCAGGCGCTTCCGATTATACCATTCAGGATGGTATATTGACATTGAAGAGTGGCTCCCTTATCTATAAGGGTTCAGGCGCTTCCAAAGGATTTACGGATTTTGAGATGACCGGTATGGCCAAGACCGAACCCAACGCCTTGGCCAGTATATGGTTTCATAGCAACCCCGACAAGAAGGGATATGAGGTGTTGATACACAACGGACCATTAGACAACACCCGTAAAACGGGTAGCTTAGAGACGGTACGAAACCTGTATAAGAGCAGGGCGAAAGACAACGAGTGGTTCACGTTTCGTATTGTTGTGTTCAAAAAAAACATTACCATCCAAATAAATGGACAGGATGTTGTTTGCTATACCGAACCCGATAATCCTTACCGCTCGTCTTTGAATAGGAACCGAATCTTAGGACAAGGCGACTTTTTATTAACAGGTTATCGCGGGAAAGTCGATATTAAGGACATTACGATAAAGCGGCTTACAGCGGATGCAATCCAATCAGCAGTTGTTCCGGAGGCTATCGATGAACAAACCGACCCGATAATTCGCTTACAGCAACGAAATTTCCCTGTGATAGATTATCATGTTCATTTAAAAGGTTTGACAATGGACGAGGCGAATGCGATGTCCATGAGGTACGGGATAAATTACGGTATAGCACCTAATTGTGGGATAGGCTTTCCAATCACCGACGATGCTGGCGTTCGCGAGTTTGTTGAATCGACCAAACATTTGCCTTTCTATTTCGGGATGCAGGGCGAAGGGCGCGAGTGGGTGACCACTTTTTCTGCCGCCTCACGCCGTTTGTTTGATTATGTGTTTACGGATGCGCTAACATTTCATGACCACAAAGGACGCCGTACCCGCTTATGGATGTCTTCAGAAACGATTATTGACATACCGGTAGAGAAATACATGGATTTGATAGTAGACCGTATCGTCACCGTCCTTCAAACCGAGCCGATTGATATTTACGTAAATCCCACCTTATTAGCCAATTCCATGCAAGGCGATTATGACAAGTTATGGACAAAAGAGCGTTACGATAGAGTTATTAAGGCCTTGAAGGATAATAACATAGCATTAGAGATTAATGCGCGTTATAAAATTCCGAATTTTGAAATCATCCGCGCCGCTAAAGCTGCCGGCGTCAAGTTTGCCTTCGGCACAAACAATGGCGACCAGCAAATAGGCAAACTCGAATACTGCCTGCAGGCGATTGAAGCCTGTGGACTTACAGAAAACGACTTATGGTTCCCTGCTAAACGCAGAGGCCTTTAAAAAAAAACGCATCCCCATGCAACGCTTTGGCTATGATAATCGTCTATATAAAAAAGTAAAAATGTTAAATATTCTTTAAGTTGTACTTCGTATTAAAATAATATGTATCTTTGTATCGTTTTAAACTTAAAAAATTATAGGAGGAAATGAAATGAAAACGAAAAGAATTACTTCCATGCTGACTATGCTTTCGATAGCATTTGGCGCTTTTGCACAGGGAGAATTTGTGGATGATATTTATTTCTCTTCAAGCAAGAGCAAGAAAGCCACAAATACAGAGGCTGTTACGACTGCAAATTCGGTACAGGCTAATTACGTTGCTGCACCACAACCTGCAAGCGCAACCCAATCGTCAATCCAGTCCGCTCGTGCTTCGACGGCGTCATTTTCAAATACAGTATCCGATCCTGTTCCCGCAAGAATAACGGAGATGGATGTTGATGCCTACAATCGTCGTTACACGGATAATGAAGCTGCCGATGATTTTTCGGACGATGCCTATTATCTGCCCGACGACACCTCACGCGTGAATGTCCGCAGATCGGATATGGAATATTCCGAAAGGATTATTCGCTATCATTCACCCAGTAAAATAACAATCACAGGGTCGGATAATGTAAATATTTATCTAAGTGAGGGTTATTACGGCTATGATTACGATTCGTATGAAGGAGGAGTAGACATAAATATCAATGTAGGTAGCGGTTATGGTTGGGGATATAGCCCTTGGTATTACAGTTCATGGTATTCGCCTTGGAGTTCATGGTGGTATCGTCCCTACTACGGTTGGGGCGGTTATTATGGCTGGGGCGGTTATTACGGCGGATGGTATTCGCCGTGGTATTACGACTGGTATTGGCCCTACTACGGATGGGGCGGTTATTATGGTTACGGCGGTTATTATGGTGGTTATTGGGGTGGCTATTATGGTGGCTATTATGGCGGTTATTGGGGTAATTCCTTTTATAACCGTAACCAGTACGGACGTTCGACAGGTGTTTCCCGTGCTGGTCAACGTTATGCAAACGACAGCCGTTCTTCGGGGAGTAGGCCGGATGTTTCGCCCGGAAGAAGCTCATCAGTAGTAAGCCGGAGTTCATCGCTACGAGGTGGTGAAAGCAGTACCGATGTCAGACGCAGTACTTCATTACGAGAAGGCGATGCTTCACGGTCAGGAACATCAAGGTCAGTTACAACCTCACGCGATGGTGTTAATTCGAGAGCGTCAGGGACAAACGTTGAATCCCGTTCTACAATAACAAGAGATGGTAACACCGGTAATCGTTCGGCTACTCTCCCAACAAGCCGGGCAACCACCTCTCAAAGTAATGCAACCGATGCGAATGTAACAAGCCGGACACGCACCAATACACCTGCAACAACCACCAACTCAAGCACAAGTCGCACGGCAACGGTTAGCAGTAGCACTACAACCCGTTCGACCGGTACCAGCAGTACGCCAAGCAGCGTTTCCCGTTCTACTACTACGAGCAGCAGCCCAAGCTCATCTTCCAGCTCCTCTGTTTCCCGTTCGAGCAGCAGTATAAGCAGCAGCGGCGGCAGCATAAGCAGCGGCGGCGGTGGCGTTAGTAGCGCAGGCAGTTCGGGCGGCAGTGTCAGCCGGTCAAGCGGTAGTAGTGCAGGCGGTCGCAGCAGGTAATTTTTTATAGTTAAGAGTATAGAGTATAGAGTTTAGAGTGATACGTTTGGAAAAACTGCTCTCTATACTCTATACCTTTAATATTATATAGCTTGAGTTATTCAGTTATTCACAATTCATAATTGTAAATTATATGAAACGAATCGGTTTTTTAGTAATCAGTTTTTTAGCTTTTTATAATGTTAGCTTGTTTGCGCAAGGCAATGAAATTGATGCCTATACGCTTTCGACCCACGAATTGGGCGGGACAGCCCGTTCGATGGCTATGGGAGGCGCTTTTGGCGCATTAGGTGGAGACCTTTCTGTCATTTCTAATAATCCGGCAGGGTTGGGTATTTATCGCAGCTCGGAAGTATCCGGCACATTAGACCTGTCGAGGGTTAATACATCAACCGACTGGACAGGGGTAAAGACCGATTTGAACAAGTCGCATTTTACGATGTCCAACTTTGCTTTCTCGCTTTATTTTCCTACCGGCATGAGTGACGTTCAAAATTGGAGCGTCGGGTTTTCGTATAATCGCGTGAAAAATTTTAAACGCAGTTATCGGATGGTAAACAATGGACAGGACTATTCGATGTCCGATTATGCTGCTTGGCGGGCCACCAATGCGTTTGGTCATGGCAACGGCATCACATTAGACGAGTTGACTTTAACAGACAACTATGACCCCTATAATAACAGAGACTTAGCAGGGCATTGGCTTCCTGTTTTAGGTTATGAATCCGGGATGTATGACCATTTTGTTGGTAGAAGTAATGAGTATCAGAGTGCTTTCGGTCGCAAATCTGGTGGAGAGTGGATTGTCGATTCTCCGACGAGAAGTTCCTTGCGGGTAAACGAGAACGGTTATGCAGATGAATACAATATCGGCTTCGGGATGAACGTTTCAGGCTATCTGTACGTAGGCGCTTCGTTTTCTGTTACCGATATAGATTACCGGTACAGTTCGTTCTATGAAGATTTTTTTAATAATAGAAGCAGCAAAGGCGATTACTTATACTTGGAAAACCGGCTGAACACCAAAGGGACAGCATTTTCGGCCAATTTTGGTGTAATATCGGTAATTGACATGCTCCGGTTTGGTGTTGCCTATAACTCACCACGCTGGTACGATATGACCGATTATTATAATGCTTGGGCCGAGACTGATATTTCGGAGTATGAAACTCCAAAAATGGAGAATGAAACACCACGGGATTCCTATTCGGAGTACCGTTTTCAGACACCTTCCAAATGGATTTTCAGTTGCGCTGCTGTGGTAGGTCAGTCGGCATTGGTCAGTGTGGACTATGAAATGACTGATTATCACAAGATGTTATTTTCCGATAGGAACGGGGAAGGTTACGGGACAAATGACTATATCAAGGAAGATTTTACTTGGGGTCATACCCTCAAAATAGGCGCGGAAATAAAAGCAACACGGCAGTTTGCTATTCGTGCAGGCTATATGATGCAAACATCACCTATGCTTAAACAGTTGGCTAAGAACGATGTCGAAGTAATTCCTGCCGGTACGCTCCCACATTTTACTGTCACTTCCAACCCTACCAACTATTTTACAGCCGGGATAGGTTATCGCTTTACGCCCAATTTCTTTATGGATTTAGCTTGGGTCTATCGCTACAATAATTCGGATGCTTACGCTTTCTCGAACACCTACGACCGAAACAACAAGGTCGATGTGTTTGCCCCGCCCGCCAAATTGCAAACCAACTCAACCCGCCTGGCTTTAACGATTGGATTAAAATTTTAACTTTGTACAGGAAAGCTTGCAGTTCGTACAACAAAGCCCCCCTTTCGTTCAAAAAGGCGCTGAAAATTTGCACAGGTTACCAAGAAGCGTTTACTTTGCACCCCTTAATATGATTGTTTAACATTTTAAAAATTGACTTGCCTATTGCATACACATTACTTCGAACTATAAAATTAAAGTAATGAAAGATTTAAAAGCGATGACCGACGAAGCGTTGGTCGAACTGTATGCATTAGGAAACAATTCCGCCTTCGATGTATTGTTAAACAGGTACCAAAAAAGTATCCACTCCTACATTTATTACATCGTCCGTAATCACGACTTGACAGAAGACATCTTTCAGGACACCTTTCTGAAAGTTATCACTACGATCAAGCAAGGCCGTTATACCGATACCGGTAAGTTTAAAGCCTGGATCACGCGTATCGCGCACAACCTCATCATTGACAATTTCCGTCAGGAGCGAAATGAAAACATGATTTCGAATGACGAGATGGAAGTCGATCTGCTGAACGACATCAAGCTATGCGATTCGAATATTGAAGACGAGTTGGTCAACGAGCAGGTCTACTCGGATGTTCGTAAGTTAGTCAAACATCTCCCCGATAACCAGCGCGAAGTGCTTGAGATGCGCTTTTATCAGGATATGAGTTTTAAAGAAATAGCTGATATTACGGGCGTTAGTATCAACACAGCCTTAGGACGAATGCGTTATGCCATCATGAATATGCGTCGCATGGCCGATGAGAATCACATCACATTATCCCTTTCCTGAAACTTTTCAAAAAAAACTTCATCGGGACGCAATAATTGTTCGTTTGCTACGTTTTTATAGTACAAACCAGCAACAATTATGCCTATGATGTACTTTACCCCTGTAGTAGCAGCTTCTGATAAGACGAAGATGAAGAAAGAAAATCCCGGCCCGCGTGCCGAAACGTTGATGCTCATCCGTTATTTTGCACGTACCTACGAGTTTAACCCCGAGCAGAAGTCCAGAGCGAAAAAATATCTCGTGAACTGAAATGGAACCCATAGTAGCCCCATCGCTTTTATCGGCCGATTTCTTGCATCTTAAACGTGAGATGGAGATGATAAACGTCAGCGAGGCCGATTGGTTACATTTGGATGTGATGGATGGCGTCTTTGTGCCGAACATATCCTTTGGTTTTCCTGTCATCGAAGCCGTCGGCGCTGTTTGTAAAAAGCCGTTAGATGTGCACCTGATGATAGTCGAGCCGCAAAAATTCATCAAGGAGGTAGCAGACGCCGGCGCTTATATGATGAACGTTCATTATGAGGCATGTACACATCTCAATCGGACCATACATGCCATTCGTGACGCAGGCATGAAAACCGGCGTTACCCTAAACCCCCATACCCCTGTCGAGTTATTAGAGGACATCCTGACAGAGGTAGATATGGTTTTGCTGATGTCGGTCAATCCGGGCTTTGGTGCCCAGCAGTTTATCGAGCAGATAATAAACAAGACCATTCGCCTGAAACGCATGATTTTATCAAAAGGTTTAGATACGCTTATAGAGATTGACGGAGGCGTAAATCTCGAAACAGGCAAACGATTGCTGGCATCCGGCGCCGACGTGCTGGTAGCAGGCAATTTTGTCTTTAAAGCCCCCGATCCGCTTCAGGCCATACGTGCTCTTAAAAGCCTGTGATCCACCTCCCACTTTGAAGGGGGTCAGGGGGATGTATAAGATGTTATATATTATCAATTCATGATAAACAAAGAAGGTTCTTTCATTCAGGAAATACAGAAGCGACCTTTCGTCAGGCCGCTTTTTTTTTGGATAACAGGCATACTGATGCAAGTCTGCTTCCCGTTACAGAACGTTTCACTCTCTCTCCTCATCATCATCACGATAGCCGTCCTGCTTTCGTTTGTCTTACCCCAATCTTCCAAGACGCTCTCATTTCATAACCGCTGGGTCTGGGGTATCGTCGTCGCCTGTATTTTCATTTTCCTTGCCATACAAATCACGGGACTGACCGAGCAGAGACTAAGCGTCCCCCAAGAACCCGGATTTTTGTTGCGTAAAGCATTGGAATGGCAGTCGCGTATGGTTGCCAAATTGGGTTTGCTGCAGTTGCCCGATGGAGATAAAACCGTATTGGCAACGCTGACCCTCAACTACCGCAAAGCGATGGATTGGGGTATTTACAGGCAGTTTTCCGTCGCAGGTGTAGCGCATCTGCTGTCGGTAAGCGGTTTTCATGTTGGCATTGTTTGCGCTTTTGTTCATTTCCTGTTATCATTCATCCCGCGGAAGGGAATCGTCGCACGCTGGTTGAAGTATTTAGTCACGATAAGCTGCGTATGGTCGTTTGCCTTTCTTTCGGGCCTTGCTACTGCCGCTGTGCGTGCTGCTGTCATGTTGACTATCTATTTGACGGGAAGAGGTGTGTTAGGACGTAACCCCGACCGCTACAATACGCTGGCAGGGGCGGCTTTTTGTATGCTCGTGTACAATCCTTTTTATCTGTTTGACATCGGCTTTCAGTTGAGTTATGTCGCCGTATTTTTTATCCTGTACCTCCAACCTCGGCTGAGTCGGCTGATAGTAATACGTAATCCATTGATAGCCGGCCCATGGAATGTGCTGACAGTCACCGTTTCCGCTCAGATTGGCACCTGTTTTCTTAGTTTCTTTTATTTCGGGATGAGTTCGCTGGTGTTCTTATTCACCAATTTAGCGTTATCGCTGCTGGCTACTGTGCTTATCCCCGTCTCTTTAGTGTGGATGATTACGCCCGAATGGATACCGGGCATGGAATTGTTGCGCGCTATTATCGAGTTGCTGACACGCAGCATGATGTGGATAGTAGAGCGTTTTGCCGCAATTCCCGGCGCCACGCTATCGCTTCGGTTCGACTTTTTTACGCTTATCTTTTCATACTTGTGTTTAACTTTTACTCTGATATATTTCCGCTCGCATCGTTATTGGATGTTAATCGCTTCGCTTTCAACACTGTTGGTCATCTTGCTTTGGCAGTTGCTTTGAATCCCTAAACACAGAGACACAGCTTTTCAGCACAGAGACACAAAGATTACTCAATTAGTTGTGTCCATCCGAACTCATCGGGGGCTTCGCCGTATTGGATGGCTCGCAGGTAGTTATACAGTTTTGTGCAGACGGGGCCGGCAATACCGTCTTTGGTGTAGACATATTGTTTGTTAGCGTCTAAGTCGTCGATTTGGGCTATCGGTGTGATGACGGCTGCTGTTCCGCAGTTGGCTACTTCGTCGAAGGTCTCTAACTCTTCAACGGGTATGGGGCGTCGCTCGACGGTCATACCTGTCGATTCGGCCAACTTTATCAGGCTCTTGTTGGTGATGGAAGGCAGGATAGAATCGGAGGCGGGTGTGATGTAAGTGTTGTCTTTGATACCGAAGAAGTTGGCGGGTCCGCACTCGTCGATGTATCTTTTCTCTTTTGGGTCAAGGTACAAAACGGCTACATATCTTTCGGTTTGCGCTTTTTTTCCGGCGACGAGGCTTGCTGCATAATTGCCTCCTACCTTGATGTTTCCGGTGCCTTTTGGTGCGGCGCGGTCGTAGTCGCGCATGATACATACCTTAGCCGGTTTAAATCCGTCTTTGAAATAAGGGCCTACCGGGGTCACGAATACGATAAACATATACTCGATGGCCGGCTTGACGCCTACCTGAGCGCCCGTGCCTATCAGAAGTGGACGGATATATAGAGAAGACCCACTCTCGTAGGGAGGGATGAAGCGTTGATTCAGCAGGATGACTTTCCGGACAGCTTCTTCAAATTTTTCGACCGGTAACTCTGCCATCAAGATGCCACGGCTGGACGCTTGCATGCGTTTCGCATTTTCGTCCATACGGAAAACGCGGATTTGGCCATCCACGCCACGAAAAGCCTTCAATCCCTCGAAAGCCTCTTGGCCGTAATGGAGGCATGTAGCCGCCATATGAAGATTAATAAACTCGGAAGAAGAGACTTCCAACTCGCCCCATTCCCCGTCTCTGTAATAGCATCTTACATTGTAATCGGTTTTCATATAACCGAAAGGCAGTTCATTCCATTTGATAGTTTCCATAATTATATAGTATTTTTCGAACTGCAAAAGTAATCTTTTTTTAGGAATTATCGGCTAAATGGCAAATTTTTTATACTTTTGTCTTTGTTTAATAAGAAAAAGCATGAAGAAAGTGATTGACCATATCAAGGAAAGTAAGACGACGGCGTTCTCATTTGAACTGTTGCCGCCGCTCAAGGGCAATTGTATCCAACGGATTTATAATATCATCGACAAATTGATAGCGTTTGAACCCAAATATATCAACATCACCTCCCATCACAGCGAATATTTGGACCGGTTAGAGGCAGACGGTTCTATCAGAAGGATTCAGATAAGCCGCCGGCCCGGCTCGGTAGCGATAGCTTCGGCTATCCAAAATAAGTACGGGATAACGGCTGTTCCGCATATCATCTGCAAAGGTTTTACAAAAGAAGAGACCGAATATGCGTTGATAGATCTCAACTTCTTAGGCGTTTACGATTTATTGCTATTGCGCGGGGATGAAAAAAAACTCCCTAAAAACTTGGATAAGACATTGTACCATGAACATGCCACCGACTTGCAACAACAAGTGAATGATTTTAATAGGGGTGTAGCATTGGATGGCTCGATGTTTGAAGGGATTTCTACTCCTTTTTCGTATGGGATGGCCTGTTATCCCGAAAAACATGAAGACGCACCCGACATGGATACGGAGGTCTTTTTTGCGAAGGAGAAGGTGAGATGCGGCGCCGATTATTTAGTCACGCAAATGTTTTTCGATAATGAAAAGTATTTTGCTTACGTAGACCGGTTACGCTCCGAAGGGATCACAGCGCCTGTTATCCCGGGCATCAAACCCGTTGTATTGATGAACCAGCTCACGGTGTTGCCTCAAATATTTCATACAGAGATACCCGACATCCTGGCTTCCGAATTGCAAAAATGCAAAACCGATGACGAAGTAAAAGAGGTTGGCGTTGAATGGGGTATCATGCAATGCAAAGACTTGATAAGGCACGAAGTGCCGAGCATCCATTTTTATACGCTGATGGCTACCGATAGCGTTTACAGGATAGCGAAGGAGATATATTAAAAAAAAAGGGTAGAAGCTGAATAGACTCTACCCGTAGTGGTTTTTTCTAAAGATTTAGTCGGGTTTTTTAAAAATATTGAGTGGCGAAATGATATTTTTTTTGTAATTTTATTAAAAAGTCAAAATGTCATTTTTCGAGCCGCAAAAGTATATAGTTTTTTTTATTCAAACAAATCTTTATAAGGTTTTTTTGCTAGACGGCCACTATAAAATTTGCAGAAAAGGACAAAATAGCAAAAAATGAGTTCTGAAAACGAGTAAAAACGAGCAAAAATTATCATTTATGGAGTTTTTAACATTTTTTCTTCGGAATGAAGGGTTATCTCTTTTAAAAGATGAAAAAAATTTTGGGTAAAAAAATTTGTCAATTCTTCAAGATTGCAGTACTTTTGTCGCAAAATTTCAGGTAAAGGATGTATTTTAGAGATGTTATAGGGCAAGATGAGCTGAAGAAACAGTTGATGGTAACAGCTCGCCAAGGGCTTGTACCACATGCTCGGCTGTTTTACGGCGAGGAAGGAACGGGCGCTTTTCAGTTAGCGTTGGCTTATGCCCGTTATCTAAACTGTACGGGTCGTAGTGATGAGGATTCCTGCGGGAAATGCCGTACATGCCTTCAATACAACGAGTTAGCGCATCCTGATTTGCATTTTGTCTTTCCGATAGTAACCCTCAAGAAGCCTAAAAAAGAAGTTTGCGATGACTATCTGACCGAATGGAGGGTGTTTTTAAAAGACAGGATGGCGAAGAAAGTTTATTTTACCATTGATACCTGGGTTGCTACGATTGATGCCGAGAACAAACAGGCTATCATCTACTCGGCAGAGAGCGATAAGATACTTCGCAAGATGACGCTGCGTATCTATGAAGCGAATTACAGGGTGTTATTTATCTGGATGCCAGACAGGATGCATGAAACTTGCGCCAACAAACTGCTCAAACTTATCGAAGAGCCTCCGGCCAATACCGCTATCCTGATGATAACCGATGACCCTGAAAAAACGCTCGGAACGATAGTATCGCGTTCGCAGCTTGTACAGGTACGGCCTATCAAACCGGCCATTCTCACCGGTGTCCTGAGCGAACAATGGGGGGTCAGAGAAGCAGATGCCAGGACGATTGCCCACCTTTCGGGTGGTAATTATTTCAAAGCGGTCGAGTATCTATCGGTCGAAAACGATGAAGCCGGCTATTTGGAACAGTTCAAGACCATGATGCGTAACGGATGGTCGCGCAATGTAGTAGCAATGAAAGCTTTCTCGGAGGAGATGGCTTCGTTGGGACGTGAACGCCAAAAGAAGTTCCTCACTTTTTGCCAACGACAGATACGGGAGAATTTCGTCTACCGGTTGAACGAATCGGCGCTCAATTTTTTAAGTAGTGAAGAAATCGGTTTTGTCGAAAAGTTTTCCCCGTATGTGAACGAGCGCAATGTATTAGACTTGATGGATGAGCTGTCGCTTGCAGAGCTGCATATCAATCAGAACGTCAACGCCAAAATGGTGTTCTTTGATTTATCCATTCGTGTCGCTGCATTGGTGAAGAATTAGGTTTTTGTCATTCCCCCTTTGAAGGGGTCAGGGGGATGTCAAGAAGCTCCCCCTTTGAAGCTATGTCTGCCGACAGTCAGGGGGGGCTGTGGAAGGTAATGGCATTTCGATTTCCAATTCAGGCTTTATAGTTAGTTAAATATGAAAAAAGTAATTTGTATGATGATTGGTTTTGGTTTGGCCTCCGGATTTAACGGATGTTATCCTAAGCATGAAAAACTCCAATATCCAGTTGCAAAAATGCAGCAGGTATCGGATGTTTATTTTGGCACAACGGTTTTAGACCCGTATCGTTGGCTCGAAGATGACACGGCACAGTTAGTAGCCGTATGGGTTGAGGCGCAAAATAAGGTGACGCAATCCTACCTTGAACGTATTCCTTTCCGTTATCAGTTGAGGCAACGCCTGACCGAATTAACCGATTATGAGAAGATAGGACTGCCTGTTAAAAAGCACGGCAAGTATTATTTTTTCAAAAACTCCGGCTTACAAAACCAGAGCGTCCTATACGTGAAGGAAACACTAAACGGCGAGGCTTCCGTATTATTAGACCCCAACAAACTGTCGGACGATGGCACCGTAGCGTTAGTGGGTTATTCGTTCTCGAATGACGGGAAATACATAGCTTATTCGATTTCGCGAAGCGGAAGCGATTGGCGCGAAATATTTGTCATAGAGCTAGCGACAAAAAAACTTTTACCCGATCATATCCGGTGGGCGAAATTTTCGGATGCCGAATGGCATGGCGACGGTTTTTATTATAGTGCCTACGACCCTCCGGCGGATGGAAAAGAGTTTTCAAACATCAATGAAAACCATAAAGTATACTTTCATAAGTTAGGAACTACTCAACAGTCCGATGTTCTCGTTTACGAAAACAAGAATTATCCCAAGCGGTTCTATACCGCGACGGTTGATAAGGACGAAAAAGTCCTGTTTGTCTATGAATCGGGCGAGGGGTTAGGAAACGATTTATATATGAAGAACCTGCGCAAACCGGCATCACCCTTTGTTAAGTTGACCGATAATTTTGATTATGAATATAATCCTTCGGAGGTTATCGGGGAGACCATTTATATTTACACCAACTACCAAGCCTCTAAATACCGTTTGATGAAGACGACAATAGATAAACCGGAACTAAAAAACTGGACAGATGTTGTCCCCGAAGCGGAGCATGTGCTGAGTGGTCCATTTTTCATTGGAGGGCAGATGATTTTATCGTATATCAAAGACGCTTCCGACCATGTATTTGTGTATTCGATTGACGGACAGTTGCGGCACGAAATCAAACTTCCGACGTATGGTTCGGTGAATTTCAGTGGTGACAAAGACGACAAGGAATCATTTTATAGCTTTACATCGTTCACTTTCCCTACTACCATATATAAATATGACATCGACCGCAACCAGTCGGCAAAATACTTGGCGCCGTCCGTAAAGTTCAATGCCGAAGACTATGTGACCGAGCAAGTGTTTTACGCCAGCGAAGATGGCGTTAAGATTCCGATGTTTTTGACCTACAAAAAAGGGTTGCAACGCAATGGCGCTAATCCTGTTTATTTGTACGGGTACGGGGGGTTCAATATCAGTTTGTTTCCCGGATTTTCTACTTGGCGTATCCCGTTTCTTGAGAACGGCGGTATCTATGCACAGGCCAACCTGCGCGGGGGAGGCGAGTACGGGGAAGCGTGGCATCTTGCCGGCACAAAACTACAGAAACAGAACGTTTTTAACGATTTCATTGCCGCTGCCGAATTTTTAATCAAAGAAAAGTATACAACGAATGAAAAGATATGTATTGCAGGCGGTTCAAACGGAGGTTTGTTGATCGGCGCTGTTGTCAATCAACGACCCGACCTTTTCAGAGTGGCGCTTCCGGCAGTGGGGGTGATGGATATGCTACGCTATCATAAGTTTACTATTGGGTGGAACTGGGCAAGCGATTACGGTACAAGTGAGGACAGTAAGGAGATGTTTGACTATCTTTACAGATATTCGCCGGTACATAACATCAAAAATGATAACACACCCTATCCAGCTATATTGATAACGACAGCCGATCATGACGACCGTGTCGTTCCGGCGCATTCTTTTAAATATGCCGCCACGCTTCAAGCCGCCCAAACCGGCGATGCACCCAAGCTGATTCGCATCGAGACGAAAGCCGGACACGGCGCCGGCAAGCCTATCAGCAAGACGATAGACGAATATACTGACGTGTACTCGTTTGTCATGTATAACCTCGGCATGAAAGAATTATGAATTAAGAATTAAGAATTAAGAATTAAGAAACGAAGTTCGCTTTCACGAAGTGGAAGCAATTAAGAATTAAGAATTAAGAAACGAAGTTCGCTTTCACGAA
>CAYUAK010000211.1:0-11332 GCA_964442765.1 uncultured Tannerella sp.
TAATGATTACCCACATCTTGCTCTCGTTACGTTTCCGATACGAACACTACGAATCAAAGGGTGCACTATTTCGAGCCATAAATGCAGATTTTTTGCAAATGACCCTTGATAAGCGATTGATGAAATTATTTATAGAGGTTGTTCGTGTCGTTGCTGATATATTCAATGTAGATGTCGATGATTTATTCAAAAGGGTATTAAACAAACCGGAAGCAGAAGACCTTTTATTTCGTTTCGGGGAAAACTTACTGAATGAAACAGGTTAATTAAAAATAAGTTGAAGTGTTAAATTCCTTATATGCAAACATATACGATGTTAACGATGATTGCTATATCATAATATCAATGGGTTATTTTGAAGTGCGAAACATTAGTTAGTATTAATATCAAAAACGAAGAAGAATTGCAGGATGTACTCAAAATAATAAAAATTTTATCCACACGCTCAAAAGTTGAGACATAGACCTTCGCTCGTACACCGAACGAACACCATATAAAAACTTCCTTTTATGCAAAATTATAGCTTATTAACTATAATCTATCAAAGATAGGAATTGTATTGGTTTTTGATTTTTTTAAGGCCTAAGGCTAATAAAGAACGTGGACAGGCCATATTGATACGGACAAAGCCTTCGCCGTTGTCGCCATACATCGAACCGGCGTTCAGCCACAGGTTTTCTTTATTCATCAGGTTTGTGGTTATCTCACGCGAAGATTGTCCCAAAGCTGAGAAATCTACCCAAGCTAAATAGGTAGCTTCGAGTGGATATACTTTAGCAAAAGGCAATTCTGTTTTTATAAATTCTTTGACAAAGAGGTAGTTATCATACATATATTTGATAAGTTCTTCTAACCATGCTTCTCCTTCGTTATAAGCGGCAATTACTGCCTCGACAGCAAATGCGTTGATGATGCTTGCTTCGTTGATATTTAATGCCTTTTCAATTTTATGACGTATTTTTTCATTGGATGCGATAATGTTAGCGGCATGTAGTCCTGCAAGATTGAATGTTTTACTGGGAGCGGTGCAGGTAACGGAGTTTTGAAGGAAATCACTACTGATAGAAGCAAAAGAGATGTGTCGATGTCCGGGAAAAACGAGGTCGCAATGAATTTCGTCAGAAACAATAATCACCTGATTACGGATGCATATTTCGCCTAAATGGTTCAACTCGTCTTCCGTCCATACACGACCTGCGGGGTTATGTGGACTGCATAGCAGCAACAATTTAGCATTAGGATGGGATGTTTTTTTCTCTAAATCATCGAAATTGATTCGATAAACGCCATCTTTTAGAACCAGTTCATTAGTCGTTATTTCGCACCCGTTATTATGGATGGACGAAAAAAAACAGTTGTAGACGGGCGTCTGTACGATAACCAACTGACCTGGAACGGTCAAGGCTTTGATAACTGCCGATAATGCTGGGACAACCCCGGTCGTATAGAGTATCCATTCTTTTTGAATAGAAAAGCGATGCCTTCGTTCAAACCAATTGATAATGGCATTGTAATACGCTTCCGGAGGTTTGACATATCCAAAAATACCGTGCTGGGCACGTCGGATAAGAGCTTCAATAATGGCTGGGGCCGTTTGGAAATCCATGTCGGCAACCCACATCGGCAGGATTTCGTCTCTTGCTGCCGTATCCCATTTGAGGGAGTTTGTATTTCTGCGCGGAATTATTTTGTCAAAATTATACATAATATGATTTCTACCAAACCTATATCCCTAAAGGGGTTATAGATGTTTATTGTTTTATTTGTTCTAACACGATAGATTCGGTTGCGCGCATAGCTTCTAACGTCATATTCAGTACTTTGTCTAATTCCCAGCCTAACATCTCCGCTCCTTTAGCGATGACATCCCGCGAACAGCCTGCGGCAAAACATTTGTCTTTGAATTTTTTCTTCAGACTTTTGAGTTCCATATCGGAGATGCTTCCTGAAGGGCGCATCTTAGCAGCGGCAAAAATAATGCCGGTCAACTCGTCGATAGCGAAAAGGACTTTCTCCATTTCGTGCTCCGGTTTGACATCTACAAAACCACATCCCCCTACCCCCTTTAAAGAGGGAGTTTGAATACCATAGCCATGCGAACAGACAGCATGAATGATGTCTTCGCCTACATTATCCGACCTGAGGATTTCGGCTGTTTTGATACAGTGTTCCTGCGGATACATCTCAAAATCAAGGTCGTGTAGCAGTCCGACAACGCCCCAATAATTCACATCATATCCCAATTCTTTTGCATACCATTTCATTACTTCCTCGACGGTGATAGCATGTTGGATATGATATTTTTCCTTATTATACTGCAATAGCAGGTTAAATGCTTTTTCTCTTTCCATTTCATTCTATTACTAAAAATATCCTAAAAAAACATATTATTGGCAACGGCAGGGATGCCGTTGTTACTTATTGTTTGTCCGTTTATCATTGTTAGTTTGACGTTTATGTTGTCGTCGAAGATGACTATATCGGCGTCCTTTCCCTTGGTGAGGCTGCCCTTCGTTTTGTCGATGCCCATGATACGGGCTGGAGTGGAAGTAAGCATTTGAACGGTTTCGAGTAAGGGAGTTTGTGCCAGCGTAAGCATTGTCCGGATAAGACCGTCGGCTGTTACGATGCTTCCAGCCAGGGCGGTACGGTCGGCTAATTTGGCAACACCGTCTTCGAGGATGAGTTCGCGGTCGTTACACAGTGAGCCTGCAAAGATGGAATCTTCCGACATGCCTGCTGCGCGTATCGAATCGGTTATCAGGGCAATAGCGCCTGCTCCCTTGTTCTTGTATACCAACTGAAGCAGACTTTTCGGGAGGTGTACGCCGTCGGCGATGATCTCAACCGTCAGGTTATCCATCAGGAAGGCCGTTTCGACGATGCCTGCATAACGAAAACAGTTGCGACGGGTCACAACAGATGTGCATGAATACAAGTGCGTAACATGTCTAAAACCCCAATCGATAGCCGGCAGTATTTCTTCATAAATAGCGTCGGAATGCGCGATAGAAGGCATAATATTGCGTGCGACTAACGTTTCGGCAAACTTTTTAATGCCAGGCAGTTCGGGCGCCATGCTCCATCGGGCGATGTCGTTGGTGGCATCTAAAAGGGGCATATAGTTGTCGGGATGCGGATTACAAATAAAGGCAGGGTCTTGTGCGCCACGCTTGTTCATGGCAAAATAGGGACCTTCGATATGGATACCTAAGAACGCTGCCCCTTTGTTGTTGAGTGCCTTTGCCTGACGATATAAATCGAAAATCTTCAGCAGGTCTTCGTTGGAGGTCGTGGTCGTTGTAGGATACATCGCTGTCGTGCCAAACCGGACATGCGCCTCGGCAATATGCAGGAAGGCCTCTACCGTACCATCCATAAAATCGCTCCCTCCGCCTCCATGTATATGTAAGTCGATAAATCCGGGCGACACATAATGACCTAACGCGTCAATGACTTCAGCATCGGGGAAGTCGATGTCTATCTCGCTCAGTTCGCATATTTTCCCGTTTTCAATACACAGGCAACCGTTAGGAATCATGCGGTAGGGGGTAATTATTCTCCCGTTCTTGATTTTTGTTCTCATCGTCTACCAAATTTTTTTTACCTGTGCACGCGCTTTTTGGCTTATGTCGTTTAGGTTGACCGCTGCTCCGTCCCGTCGTTTGCTTTCGTCAGCCGCTTCCATGAATGTGAATATCTCCAATGTTTCTTCCGGCGTGACGGGCGAGATGCCTGTCTTAAAAAACCGAGCTATCTCTTTCAATAAAGGGTCGTAGCCGTTGTAATCGCCTAATGTTTGTATGCCTTTTTCGCCGAAAGCATAGCCTCCATATCCCGTTCTGCCGGCTCGCAGGCCACGGAATGTACCTATCCGGTTGTCATTCCACACCCCTACAACTACGTCGGTATCGGGCGTATGGACACGTCTGACCGTCTGGCAGCCAGTACCCATCACAGTATAAAGCGCTTCGACGCCATGTATCCCGTACCAGAACAAATCCGGATGGGTAGCTTCTAAAGGGCTTGGACTAAAGGTCTCTGCGCCTAATATCCTGCCTATGCTACGTTTGGTAACAATGGCTTCCATGTTTGACATGTAACGCAGTGATGACGACGAAAAGACAGGGACATTAAAATCCTTTGCTGCCTGAAAGATGGCATAAGCATCAGCTATTGAACCTGCTATCGGTTTGTCGATAAAAACGGTCTTTCCGGCTTTGAAAACGGGTATGACCTGTTCTAAGTGCGGACGGCCATCGTTTGTTTCGAGCAGTATCACATCCGTCATCTCTAAAAGTTTGGGAATGGTATCCACTATCTCGACGCCATTTTTCTTTACCTCTTCGATATAACCCGGAACGCGGCTTACACTCGATTCGATATCCTTGCTACCCTGCGGATAGGCGGCTACTACTTTGTATCCTAAAAAATCGGGCGAGGCGTCAGGTGCGTTAAGCGCTTTGGCAAAGGCAGTGGCATGTGAGGTGTCCAAACCGATGATGCCTACACGAAGGCCTTTCTCCACCGGCTGCGAGGAAGTTTTGGCCATGGAAAGAGAGGTCAGCAAGCTGACGCCGGCTAATGTACTTGATTTAATAAATGTTCTACGTTTCATAATTGTTTATTTTTTTTTAAAAATCCCCCTGCCTGTCCTGCCTGTCGGCAGACAGGTCGGCAGACAGGTCGGCAGACAGGGCTTCAAAAGGGGAATTAAACTTTGGCCTCCCATCCTTTTTCGTAAGTGCGGTTCCAGTACTTCTGCGCCTCTTTGTCGTTAATTATGCGGCCGTTGGCGGGGTTGATGTTGAGTGTCCGACCGGTGCGCAGGGAGATATTGGCTAATTGCATCAGTAGTGTGCATTTATGTCCCGCTTCGACGCTCATGTTCAGAGGCGTGCTCTTACGAATACCGTCGAAAAAGTTAAGGATATGGATGGCGTCTAAATGCTGTGCCGGGCTTACCTTGTTCAGGGAGTCTATTTTTATTTCGCTATTGACTTCTTTGACGACCCTGTTCCTTCGGTCGTATATCTTGTAAGAATCGCCTCCGGAAATAAAAACACTGCCTTCGTCGCCGTAAAAGATGACGCCTACCGAATCGTTTTCGATGTTTCTGCCATTGCAACTGTAGCCTTCCCATAACAGGGAGGCCTCTTTGCCAAACTCCAGCGATACCGTTTGCGTATCGGGCGTTTCCCAATCATCCTTATAATAATAACGTCCGCCTATCGAACTCACTTTGGTTGGAAACTGTAAGTTCATACCCCAGCAAAGGAGGTCTATCATGTGCGTACCGTTATTTAACGTTTCGGCCGTACCCCAATGCCAAAACCAATGCCAGTTGTAATGAACGATATTATCTTTATATACTCTGCGGGGCGCCGGCCCTTGCCAAAGGTCCCAATCCAACCAATCGGGTACGGGTACTATTTTACCTGTACCTATACTTGCACGATTGTTCACATACCAGCTTTTTCCGAAATGTACTTTCCCGATAGCACCACTTTGTACTTGCTGAATAGCCTCGATCACCTTCGGCCATGAGCGGCGCTGTGTACCAATCTGTACGGTCTTGCCATACTTAGCCTTTGCTTCGACGAGTTTCTCGCCTTCACGCGGGCAATAACTGACAGGTTTTTCTAAATACACATGTTTTCCCGCCTGTAAAGATAGCAGGGCAGCGGGCGTATGCCAATGGTCGGGCATAGCGATAACAACTGCATCTATCTGCTTGTCTTCGAGTACCTTGCGTAAGTCCTTTTCAGCTTTGGGCGTTTTGTCCTGTACTGTCTTGACAGTATTGATACATTTTTCGATAGCCCGTTTATCCACGTCGCAGAGGGTGTCGACCTCGCAATCCGTTTGACGAGCAAAATTGTGAGCCAACGCATCGCCCCGGCTGTTGACACCAAAGATAGCTACATGGATGCGTTCATTAGCGCCGATGATGCGATTATAGCTTGATGCGCTAAAATTAGGAAGGATACCCCCTAATGCTAATGTAGCCGCTCCAACGCTTGTTTTTTTAATAAATTCTCTTCTATTAGTCATATTATATATTTTAAAATAAGCAAGTTACAAACTTGAGATTCATGGCGGTAATACATTATCTAAGAACTTAAGAATTGTTGCGGTTGCTCCGGCATTTTTATGGACAAAATCGCCTGCCGCCATCCCTGCTTGGCAAAATAACTCTCTATTCGACAGAAGCTTATCCATACACTTGGAAAATGAGGCATAGCTATCAATTGAAAATCCCCCACCACAGGCAATAAATCCTGCTGCTTCTTTAAACTTGTGATACTTAGGTCCAAAAATTACCGGAATGCCATAAACAGCAGCTTCTAAGGTGTTATGAATCCCTTTGCCAAAACCACCCCCTATATAGGCGATGTCGCCATAACGAAAAATAGATGAAAGCAAGCCAAAGCTATCAATGATAAGGCAATCAAGCGACTGCAATTTATCGCCGGTCGCTTCCGAAAACCGTACCGAAGGGCGGATTAATAATGATTGGATATACAATAAATGGTCACGATGAATCTCATGGGGCGCTATTATCAGCTTAATTTCCGGATGCGTATTAAAATAGGGGATGATGATTTCTTCATCTTCAGGCCATGAACTGCCGACAATCAGCACCTTGCGATTTCCTTTTTTGAAAGTCTCTACTTCTTGCAACAGACGTGCGTTGTTTTTTATTTCAAGAACGCGGTCAAAACGTGTGTCACCGCAGACTGTCACATTTTTTATCCCATGGTCGGATAACAGTTTTTTCGACCCTTCATCCTGAACGAATAAATGCTCAAAACACAATAAAGCCTTCCGGTACCATTGGCCGTACCATTTGAAAAATAACTGATTCGGACGGAAAACCGCCGAAATAAGGTACGTTTTGATGTTATGGTTTTTTAATTCGGTTAGATAATTAAGCCAAAATTCATATTTGATAAATACAACTACTGCCGGGCTGGCAAGGTGGATAAATTTTCTAACCTTAAATGGCGTATCAAAGGGCAAATAACAAATCACATCGGCGCCTTCATAATTTTTCCGTACCTCATAGCCAGAAGGCGAGAAAAATGTCAGCAATATTTTTAGCTCAGGATAACGTGCGCGTATAGCCTCCATCATCGGACGTCCCTGCTCGAACTCGCCTAAAGAGGCCGCATGAAACCAGATATATTTAGCGGTACGGTCGATACGTTTCCGTAGTATCCCGTTTGTATACCATTGACCGATACGGGTCATACGCGCCTTCCGGTTAAAAAAAGACATTATCTCGACCGATAAGGCATATAAGTGCAAAGCTAAAGTGTAAATAATACGCATATAATTATTGGGGATTCACACATCCCCCTGCCCCCTTGAAAGGGGGAATTTTTGAATGATTGATTTTATCCTTCTAATAGTCTCTTCTTTTCCGATGGCTTCAGTGATATGGAAAATCTGAGGTCCTATCCCCTGCCCTACTAACGCCAGGCGGACGGCGTTCATGATATTGCCCAGGTTATAACCCTTTTGTTCGATCCATGCCTTCACTGTTGCTTCCGTTCCGTCGACATCGAATGGTTCGCAGGCTTGCAGTACTTCGCACAGTTCGGTCAGTTGTTCGGCGCTGTCGTCTTTCCATCTTTTGAGACGCGTCTTTTCATCGTACACAGTAGGCGCATAGAAAAAGTAAAATGTTTGCTCCCACAACTCATGAACAAAAGAGACCCGTTCTTTCATCATGCCGACAATTTTCTCCACAAAAGCGGGATCCGGGTCTTGGATTCCGTGACTTTGCAAGGTCGGCATAAAAAGTGTGGCTATCTCCCTGTCGCTCCTTTTGCGTATATACTGCTGGTTAAACCACATCCCTTTCCGGTAATCAAACTTAGCCCCGCTTTTGCTGCAATGGTTCAAGTCGAACAACCGTATCATCTCATCCATTGTCATTAGTTCCAGGTCATTACCCGGATTCCATCCTAACAAGGCAAGGAAATTGAGGACAGCCTCCGGCAGATACCCACAGTCGCGATAGCCTTTAGACACTTCACCGCTTTGCGGGTCGCGCCATTCGAGCGGGAAAACGGGAAAGCCGAGACGGTCGCCGTCGCGTTTGCTGAGCTTACCACCGCCTTCGGGTTTTAACAGCAAAGGCAAATGAGCAAAAGCAGGCATCGTGTCAAGCCATCCGAAATAGCGATACAGGATGACATGCAAAGGGGCGCTCGAAAGCCATTCCTCGCCTCTTATCACATGCGTTATCTTCATCAAATGATCATCGACGATATTGGCTAAGTGATAAGTGGGCAGGTTGTCAGCCGATTTAAACAAGACCTTGTCGTCGATGATGGAGGAGTTAACTACCACATCGCCACGGATTATATCATTTACGTGAATTTCTTCGTTTGGTTCAATCTTGATACGTACAACAAATCTATTACCCTCCGTCATGAGGTTCTCCACTTCGACCTGCGACAGTGTCAGTGTATTGCGCATCTTCATTCTTGTACACGCATCATATTGGAAGTTAGGTATTTCAATTCTTTTGCGTTCCAATTCTTCAGGCGTATCAAAAGCCAAATAGGCCAATCCGTCGGCAAGCAGTCTTTCGACGTGTTTTGTATATATTTCCATTCTTTCGCTTTGTCGATAGGGGCCGAAATCGCCTCCAAACTCTACCCCTTCGTCAAACGGTATACCAAGCCATTTGAACGATTCGATGATATACGCTTCGGCGCCCGGCACGAACCTTTGCGAATCTGTATCCTCGATACGAAGTATCAAATCGCCGCCGTGTTGCTTAGCAAACAGATAGTTATACAATGCTGTCCGCACGCCTCCTATATGAAGCGGCCCTGTTGGACTTGGCGCAAAACGCACCCTGATTTTTCGTTCCGACATAAAATATAAGTTTTTTCAATCGCAAAATTACTACTTTTTTTTTATAAACATCCTTTTTGGCGTAAGTTTGTACCTTGTACCGCTTCCACCTGCCGGTTTGTAACTTGCTTCCCTAAGTATGAATTTTTAAAAAAAACTTCTTTTTGTAGCTAATTAGTAATTTTTATGTAATTTTGCACTTGATATGAAATAAACCTGTACAAATGAACGCTAACAAATCTACGGCATTATCCGTCTTATATATTCTGATAACAGCCATTATCATTGCCGTTTTCTTTCCCCGTGAAGGCAAGTTCCGGTACCAGTTCTATGAGGGAAAGCCTTGGAAATATGGGTTACTGACTGCCCCTTCCGATTTTCCTATCTATAAAGATGCGAGTGTGATTGAAGCGACCAAAGACAGCCTGCATAAAAAGTTTGAACCCTATTTCCGCTACAATCCCGAAGATGAGATGCAAAAAAAGCATACTTGGAGCGTTCACAAAGTGTCTTTAGGCATGGCCGGTATCCCTCCACTTATTATTAATTACGTGGATAGCAGTCTGATGGAAGTATACCGTAAAGGTATTATCTTACCGACAGACCTCGAATTGATGCACAAAGAGAACCGGATACGCGTGAACATTCTCACCAACAGCATCGCTGAGTCCAAACTTCTGTCCGACCTCTATACGGTCAAAACAGCCTACCAGTTTATCATCGTTAATGCACCTGATGAAATAGAAAATAACCAGCTTATCGAATGTAATATCAATGAGTATCTGACTGAAAACATGTTCTATGATGCGGAGACATCCAATAAGGTTCTCGACGACCGAATACAAAGCATCCCCTTATCAAGTGGTTTAGTGCAAGCCGGCGAGCGAATCGTGGACAGGGGTGAAATTGTTGACAGTCATATATATAGCGTCCTGCGCTCTTTAAAAACCATCCACGAAACCCGGTCGGGAGGCGCACAACGGCAGAAAGTTATCCTGATAGGTCAGTTCATACTCATCATCGGTATCCTTGCCTGTTTCGGATTCTATTTAGTCACCTTTTCCCCCAAGCTCTTTTATAAACGTAAAAACCTGCTATTCTTGTTGTTTTGCATTCTTTGCGCCTGCATATCGTCGGAGTTATGCGTCAAATATAACCTAATAAACATCTATGTTTTGCCTTTTGCCGTCATTCCTATCGTTGTACGGACATTCTTCGATTCGCATACAGCCCTTTTCACCCACCTTATCGCTATGTTTATCTGTTCATTAGCCGCTTTGTTTCCATACGAGTTTCTCTTATTACAGATAATGGTAGGCATCGTGGTAGTTTTCGTTCTGAAAGAACTATCGCAGCGCTCGCAGTTATTCAAATGCTCCCTGTTTGTTATCATAACCTATATATTTGGCTATCTGAGCCTTGTCATCTACCAGGAAGGCGACTTCAGTAAGATTAACTGGGAGATGCTGATATATTTCGGTATTCAGTTTTTCCTGCTTATGTTTTCGTATATTCTTATCTATATGCTGGAAAAAACGTTTGGATACATCTCGCCGATAACCTTAGTAGAGTTGTCGAACATCAACAATCCCTTACTGAAACAGCTCTCGGAGACAGCCCCCGGCACTTTTCAGCATTCGATACAGGTGTCAGTTTTTGCGATGGAAGCAGGTGAGAAAATCGGCGCCGATTCGCAATTGATACGTACCGGCGCCCTGTATCACGACATCGGGAAATCCATTAATCCCGCATTTTTTACCGAGAACCAGAAAGGGGTTAATCCACATGACAACTTATCCTACGAGCAAAGCGCCCAAATCATTATTTCGCATATTACAGAAGGCGTTAAGATGGCCGAAAAAGCCAATCTTCCAAAAGCTATCATTCATTTTATTAAAACGCATCACGGAAAAGGCAAGACAAAATTTTTCTACCATTCTTTCATAAACACATTTCCTGATAAGGCTCTTAATGAAGAAACCTTTACCTATCCCGGCCCCGACCCATTCTCAAAAGAAACCGCTTTGCTTATGATGGCCGATTCGGTTGAGGCGGCATCCCGCAGTCTGTCCGAGTATACCGATGAGAAGATTAAAGCGTTAGTAGATAAGATTATCGACGGTCAGATAACCGACGGACGGATGAAAGATGCCCCTATCACACTGAAAGACATCGAAATCGTTAAAGACGTCTTCATCGAAAAGCTCAAATCGATGTACCACACCCGCATCAGCTACCCAGAATTATAGTAACAACGGCAATCCCTTCCGTTGCAATTTTTTGACCATAATAATCTAATGTTTCGCACTTCAAAATAAAAAGTCCGAAGGACTTGTATATGAATAACCCCGTGCAAACGAAGTGCAGCTCGGGGTGAAAGTGGCATCAGTTCCCTCTTTAACTACGTAGTAGTTCAACCCGCTACGGGGTTGAGGATTCGGGTGGCACATCTACCCTG
>CAYUAK010000212.1:0-6694 GCA_964442765.1 uncultured Tannerella sp.
AAAACCATGCCAATAGAAGTCGAAGTGCGCAACCTCAACGAGCTTGATACTGTATTGCGCATAGGAGGCATAGACCGAATCATGCTCGATAACTTTACCATCGACGATACGCGTAAAGCCGTCAAGCGTATCAACAGACGCTACGAAACCGAATCCTCAGGCGCTATCACCCTGACTAACTTGCATGATTATGCCGCTTGCGGCGTAGACTTCATCTCCATCGGCGCCCTCACCCACTCCGTTAAAAGCCTTGATATGAGCCTGAAATATAATGGTTAATGGTTTTAAAAATCCGTGTCATCCGTGTGCAAAAAATGAAAACCCTCATCACCCTCCTTTTCCTCACTGTAATAACGTTCAACCTGTCAGCCCAGCAATTGAAAGTCCGCATCGTAGACACAAACAACCAACCCATCCCCAACGCCACGATTTACATCCGCGAAACTGCACAAGGTATGATAGCCGACACCCAAGGCGAAATACAACTCGTACTCAACGCCGGCAACTACACCTTCGACATCTCTTCGCTCGGATACGAGAGAAAAACAATGCAGGTAACGATCCCGCCCGAAGGCCTATCCCTCACTATCCCACTAACCGACAAAATCTTTTCACTCCGCGAAGTAGTTGTCACGCCCGGCAAAGAAGACCCAGCCTATCGTGTCATGCGCCATGTCATCGCACGCGCGCCCTATCACTTTCATCAAGTCAAAAGCTACACCTCCAACATCTATTTCAAAGGCGCTTTTATCTTAGAAAAAATACCTGCATTAATCAAAGTACAAATCAAAGAGCAGGAAATCAAACACATGATAGGCAAACGAATGGTTTACGAATCACAAAGCGAAATCAAATACGAAGCGCCCGACAAGTACGACCAGCAAGTGAAAGCCTTAGCAACCACCATCCCGCAGGGAATGACCATCTTTGACGATAGCGCCCCCATAGTAACCATGATGATGAACATTTACGACCCGAAAATTCTGGGCGGACTGATGAAACCAGGCTCCTTTTCGGTCTACAAATTTAAGTTAGAAGAGATATACGACGAAGGCAATTACCAGATATACAAAATACGTATCATCCCGAGAAAAAATAACGGTCAGTTAGTCAGCGGACACCTGTATATCGTAGATGACACCTGGACCATTCAACAGGCTAACCTGCGCCTCGCACAGGCAGGGATCACTATGAATCTTCATCTCGTCTATAACGAAGTCAAACCCGGCGCCTTTCTCGTGTCGGCTTATGACCTGAACATGGACATGAGTATACTGGGTTTCAAAGGAAATGGCCAATTCTACGCTTCCATCAAATACAACGACCTCGAAACAAATGACACGAACATCTTGGCAAAGGCCGAAAAAAAACCCGAAATAACCGAACAGAAACCGCTGACCGCCAAACAACAAAAGGACATACAAAAAATCGAAGAGTTAGCTAATAAAGAAAAACTGACTACCCGCGAATCCTACAAAATGGCGCAGTTGATAGAGAAAACAGTCGAACCCGAAGAAGCGAAAGAGCAAAGAAAATCACTCGAAATAAAGCAGATAAATACCGGTATTACCGTTACCCGCGACAGCTTGGCGCTCTTTCAGGATTCAACCTTCTGTGTAAGAGTGCGTGTACAGCCACTGAGAGACGACGAACTCAAAAGCTACCTGCAACGCGACAGTCTTCAACTCCTCAACGATTCACTGAAAAGTGCCGATTCAATAAAAAACAGAACACTTGGCAAATGGCTTCGATACCTGCTGCTCGGAGAAAAAATCAACATCGGGAAAAAATTCTATTTCTCCTACAACGGACTTCTTTTCGCCTGTCAGGAATATAATTTCGTCGACGGCTTTCGTATCGGCCAACGCCTTGAGACAGGTATCAACTTTAATAAAACCAACACATTAGCCATTTCGCCCGCCATCTACTTCACAACAGCCCGAAAAGAAGTCGACTTCGTCATCAACAGTTGGCTCACCTACGCCCCGTTTCGCAACGGACGACTGTCCCTATCGGCAGGCAACACCGTCAGCGACCATGCCGGACGCAACGGGACAAGTCGCTATGGAAATACGCTAAGTACAATCCTCTATGCAGGCAATACAGCCAAGTTCTATCAAAAACAATTTGCTTCGATTACAAATCAGGTAGACCTGGCTAACGGCCTCCATCTGACAACCGGTTTCAACTATGAAAAACGAAACGACCTCGAAAACAAGACGTCCTGGAACCTGATGAACAAAGAGCCCAACACCAACCGCCCGCACGGATGGGACGAAAGAATGCCCGAACATGAAGCATACGTCGCCAGCATCGGACTGCAATTTACGCCACGTTACTATTACAGCGTTTGGGAAGGCCGAAAACAATACCGCAGGTCGGATTACCCGACGTTCAGACTGCGATATAATAAAGGATTTGCAGGGAAAAGCCGTATTAATTCATCTTTTGAAAACATAGAAACATCCTTTTTTCACTCGATAAGGCTCAACCTGTTTAGCAGCCTGTTCTATTCGGCCGGTGGCGGTATGTTTCTGTCGTCGGAAAAAACATACTTGCCTGATTACATACACTTCATGACAAATGAGATGTTCCTTACCGGCAAATCTTTCAATGTCAGCTTTACGATGGACAACTATCGCTATGCAACCAACGATAAATGGCTACAAGGCTTTGTTACCTGCCAATCCCAATATATCCTGCTCAAGCAGTTGCCCTTCCTGCAACGATACCTGTTCGATGAAGCCGTCCACCTGAAGGCCATTCTGACACCCAACGTCAATTTTATCGAAACCGGCTATTCCATTGGATTAGGAGAGGCAGGGCGCATTGGCGTCTTTTTTTACTTCCAGAAACAGAAATACGATGGCTTCGGGGTGGCGCTGTCTTTGCCGTTTTTACTTTAGTACAGAGACACAAAAAACACAGAGAGACACAGAGAAAAAAAATTTTTTTTGAAAAATTTGTTTGTATTAATTTTATTCATACCTTTGCGGTGTTTTTTTAGATACAATTTTAGTGTGTATTTTTATTAATGGATTTAAACATTTTAATAATGAAGCGAATAGCGTTTTTTTTAGTAAGCATTTATTGCCTTTCGGCATGTAATAATGAGATGATTGGTCCGGATAATTTGACGGACGAGAAGAACTCCCAGATTGAGCTGATTATGCCCGATGTGGAGGATGTTCATTTGTACAGCACAGCGAGCTTTAACGAAAATTACATTGACTCACTCTGGGTTATTGTTTTTGATGGCGCCTCATCGACTGCAAACAAAAAATGGGTTGAGAAGATTAAAGGCAGTGACATCATTCGGAACGGGTATGCTTCCCAATTATTGCCTCAATTGAAGCATATCCCGCTTATCGACTGGCGAATTGTTTGTATAGCTAATGTCGATGCAACAACGACTGATACAACCAATGTAACACCTACAACTATCAACAACTATTTCAGGTTGAACAAACAAGATTTTTATGACGGGTTACATTTACCGATGTACGGCGAATTTATATGGGGCGATTTCATTTATCAGCCCTCAAAAAGCGGTTACTCGTGCGAGATGGTTCGTGCGGTTGCCAAAATTCACGTGCAGATGGGTACAAGCGTTCCGGACGTAACGGGGAACTTTACCGCCGAAAACGTTCGGTTCAGAGTACATAACGGCGGGGGAGAAGGAAGGATTCAACCAGCAGCCACTGCCACTACAGGAGGATATGCGTTCACCCATACTCCCAACCTGTACCAATTGCTTCAATTCACGGGCGCGACCGAAAGAAATACCACGCCCTATATCTACGAGTTCCCGTCGAGCAGTTATATTTCGACCGGCAGCGTTACCCCCCAACTGATCGCTACAACCAATGCCGACACGACCTTTCACGCCCAACGTCTGCATCTTATCCTTGAAAAAAATAACTATCTGCAAGGATATGATCCCACCTATTACCGTTTAGACTTTTATAATCCCGTAACTAAAAAGTACTTAGATGCGAAACGCAACCATCACTATATCTTTACTATCAATAAAGTTCGCAGCGAAGGATACTTATCTATCGCCGAAGCCAAAGCCAATCCGGGCAGCAACATCGAGTATACCATCCTAATTACCGACGGCGCCAAACAGGTCGTGTCTAACGGCCAATATGCTATTGTCGCTTCTCTTGATTCTATCATACCTGGAATGGGAATGGCTTATACCAAAAATATGGGGACAGTAAGGTGCCAACTTCCACCGGAAATGGCTAACATGAACTCAATATCAAATAATTCAATTTCGTTAGAGGTCACATCAGTATACCCTTCCGGCATTCTCAACCCAATTACTTTGGCATCTCCGTCGCCTGCCATTTTAACAGTAGCTAATCAAACGGTTTCCATTTCGGTTAACGCTTCTGTATTGTTGCTTGACGGAACTATAATTTTCAAATTAGGAAATATCACACTCCGATTACCTATAAGGTTACGAACCGCTTCCTAACCAAATTATATCTTTACTTGTTCCATTCTAACTATCCCCCCTTCTACCATACGATACCGCATTTTGCTTTCAGGACAGACAGCCACCCCATTCGCATCAAAATGTAACCGATGCCCATACTCGCTCACCCATCCTATTTGTTGAGCCGGATTACCGACAACTAAAGCGTAAGGTGGTACCTCTTTTGTGACAACAGCGCCAGCGCCGATCATCGCATATTCTCCTATCCTATTTCCGCAAACGATAGTCGCATTTGCGCCAATAGAAGCGCCTCTACCTACCTTCGTTGGCAAAAACTCATGTTTACGGGAAATAGCGCTTCTGGGATTAATTACATTTGTAAAAACACACGACGGCCCAAGGAAAACATCATCCTCGCAGGTCACACCGGTATAGATCGAGACATTGTTCTGCACTTTCACGTTGTTTCCTAGCAAAACCCCCGGAGCTACCATCACATTCTGCCCGATAGTGCATCCCATACCGATAATACATCCCGCCATCAAATGCGAAAAATGCCATATTTGTGTTCCTTCTCCTATTAAACAGCCGTCATCAACAACCGCCGTCTTATCTATCTTAACCATACGTTATATTATTTTTTCTCTGTGTACCTCTGTGTCTCTCTGTCTCTCTGTGCTGAATCTGTCTCTCTATGCTGAAAAAACCTCTGTTTCTCTGAACTGAATCCGTCTCTCTGCTTTGCATCTGTGCCTCCTATCAGAAAAATAGTCGGCTTTTTATTCAGGTCGGGCAAGTTTTTAGCCCAAACCCTTACCGGAAGGGTTTTTATAGTTTCGCCTTCGGTAGTTAATTCAGATGCAATACACAATTGAGTAGACGGTCGGCACAACCTGACTATATCTGCTAACAGCCTGTTATTCCGGTAAGGCGTCTCCATAAATACTTGCGTTTCATCTTCAGCATACATCCTGGCTTCCAACGCTTTGATACATTCGGCACGTTGGATGGCGTCCACAGGCAAGTATCCATGAAAGGCAAAACGCTGTCCGTTCAACCCCGAAGCCATCAAGGCAAGCAAGAGTGACGACGGCCCCACCAACGACCGCACCCGATACCCTTTCCGCTGAGCAAGGGCAACCACCGCCGCACCAGGGTCGGCAACAGCCGGACAACCGGCCTCCGACATCAAACCAATTGATTCGCCTTTTTCCATTGGCAACAACAAGCACGTAATGGCTTCCGTCGTGGTCTGCTCATTTAATTCGTAAAAATTCAGATTATCAATCACTATCGAAGGCTCAATCTTCTTTAGAAAACGACGCGCCGACCGCCTGTTCTCAACTATAAAAGACCGTAGCGATAATATCACTTTCCGGTTATATGCCGGCAAGACTTTGGAAAAATCCGTGTCCCCTAACGAGACCGGTATCAAATATAGCACTGCTTCCATTATTAATCATGTATTTATATAATAAATGTCTTAATGAACCAACGTTTAAAAAACAGTATCGAGAAAATCAAACCCATCTTTTTTCTTCTCTATGACGTCCCTGCTTTGTAACTTTTTTTATTTTCGACACGTTTTGAGGCGTACCTATGTTATATTTACTTAATGTTTCGGCAAAGGTACAAAATATAATTGAAAGTTCAACTGTTTGGTTGATTTTTACTTTTTTGCACATGTCGCCCGCATGACGGCTAACGTGATGGCGGCTTGGCGAAGTTGGGGGTTTCATCTGCACACAATTCGGACTAACACCAACGGTCAAAGGACACAGCGAAATTCGGGCTATAGCTTCACCCCCAATTTAACTCAGGTTTTCTTCCTCCTTGCAGGGCAAAGTAAATTCTGCCCTCCCTAATTCTGCAAAATACCCCACCCATCCTCTTATTTTTCTTTTCAGCAAATCAGCGATGACTTCTAATGATTGGCTTGTACTGTTCCAATAAATAGTTGTACGGATAGCCTCCTTGATTTTTGATTGGTTGTCGATGCTTATAGCCGGTTTGAAGCTTTATAGCATTTTCCCGCTTTTGCTTTTGAACGTGCGCGGCTGAAATTGAAATCCCAGAAATTTATAACTGTGATGTTCGTGATTTTCTCTCCGCCAACTGTCTTTACAGTAAGCGATTTTGCTTTTTGTTTCATTTACTCTCAGTTTGACTTCTGCCATTCGTTCTTTTACCGCCTGCATTACGTTTTGTGCTTGCGGCAGTGTTCTACAGTGAATTACTACATCATCAGCA
>CAYUAK010000213.1:0-1604 GCA_964442765.1 uncultured Tannerella sp.
CAATCCTCCGAATGAAATATGGGATTATACGAGGAAAGAATTTATACCCTATTTGCCATATTATGTTGGTTGGGGTAGTTGGAACAATGATTGGGGCAAGGGTGCTTCGCTCTATAGTAACAATATACAGCCAATAGGCACAAAAGAACCTAACGAGCGGGGTATTTACGACATGCTTGGCAATGTTTGCGAATGGTGTTCTGATTATTTTTCATTCTCTTACTATGGTAAAAAAGCGAAAGATGGAAATCCTGTTGAGCCGAATGCTGTTACCGACCCAAAGGGGCCTGCAGCTGAGTGTAAAGAGTGTGATAATCCCAACGGTTCGGAAGTAGCTGTTGAAGGTACTGAAAAATGTGGCAGGGTTATACGCGGAGGGAATCAAAACAATCAGGGAGCGCTCAAAGTCATGTACAGGGCATATTATCCACAAGACTATGATGGTGGATCGCAAGGGTTACGTGTGGTAGAAGAATAACTTCAAATTGTGACGATTAAATATTTATCATCCATTATCAGTATATAAAATCATTAAAAAAATAATATTAACCTTTTAATAATGACCATTATGTCAATTTCAAGAAGAACCTTTATTAAATCCTCTTCTGCCGCTCTTGCCGCAGGAGTTGTATTACCGTCATCATTGGCGTCGGCTTCGCACCGGAGCGTATCTGCCAGCGATAAGATCAATGTAGCATTGATAGGATGCAGAACTCATGGATGGAGAGACTTGGGGCATTTCATTTCCCGTCCCGATATCCGTTGTGTGGCTTTGGCCGATGTTGACAAAACCGTTTTAACCGCTCGCGCCGGCGAACTGAAAGACTTAGGCCACAATGTGGATACCTATGCAGATTACCGCAAAGTACTTGAACGCAAAGATGTAGACATAGCCATCGTCGAAACGCCCGACCATTGGCATTGTCTGATTTTTGTTGACGCTTGTGCCGCTGGTAAGGATGTATATGTTCAAAAACCGATCGGCAACTCTATTGCCGAATGTGATGTGATGGTAGCCGCTGCCCGTAAATACAACAGGGTGGTTCAGGTAGGGCAACAGACGCACAGCGCCAAACATGCTCTGGCCATGATCGACTATCTTCGTTCCGGCAAACTGGGAACTATTGGCAGGGTGCATATCTGGGCTAATTTCTCTTATGGCGCCATTCCGCAGGTTGTGCCCGACAGTGATATTCCGGAAAACGTTGATTTCGACATGTGGCTGGGGCCTGCTCCCAAACGGACTTTCAACAGTCGCCGGCACCATGGCACATGGCGTATGTTCTGGGATTATGGCGGCGGTTTGCAGACCGACTATGGCGTTCATCTTTTCGATTTAGCCCTGTGGGGTATGAATGTGAAAACCCTCCCGAAAAAAGTCATGGGACACGGAGAGAAATTCTATTTTCCCAACGGTATGCACGAAACATTCGATTCGCAAACCGTTACTTACCAGTATGATGATTTTGTCATGGTCTGGGAACATAATACCGTGCAAACCGGCCCGTACGGACGTAATTATGGCATAGCTTTTCGCGGGACTAATGGTACGCTGGTGATGAATATTGAAGGTTGGCAGGTGTATCCCGAAAACCGGAGAGGCG
>CAYUAK010000214.1:0-2739 GCA_964442765.1 uncultured Tannerella sp.
AGAGACTAAAACGTGGTGGCCGGACGCAATGACAGGCCAAGCTGCTTGCTGAACAGGGGTGGGGTTGCCAAAGGTACGCCCAAACCAATGGAGGGTAGAGGGTGTAAAGAATGTCATCCGTGTGCCAAAAAAAATTTAAAAATCAACCACAGCCATCATCATCACCTGATTCACAGAAAAAGTCCGAGGCGCATACCCTGCAACCGTAAAAGTATACTGCCGATAAATATTCTGCATAGCAGTCTGATACCTAACATGCTGAATAGTAAGCAAATCAAAACGAAGTTTCCCGTTACCGTCAGACACCTCCTTAAACGAACGCACCCCATCCATCGAAACAGTCACCGCCGTATTACGGAGCAGTTGCCCCGAAGCAGTAAGTGTCAGCTCATGTGCTTGTCCGTAAGAAATCTCCATATATCCATCGCCCCCATAAAAATACGGTGTTAGTGCATCAGAAGAAAAACCCTCTATTTTCGTATCAATCAACCGATTATTATACGTGTTCCAATACCAGAAACCTAACCGTACCGGACGGAAATAGTCGCTGTCGTGTGTTATCTTTTCTAAAGAGGTGCGGTACATCCATACGGAAGAGGTGATGCCATAGCCCTCACCGATAGTAATCAGGTTCACGTTACCTATAATCCGGTTATCTTCAAAATAAATTGGGTCGGGGACTGTGGTGGCGAGGTCGGGGTGTGGCAAGTCGGCGCCGCTGAAAGTGATGCAAGTGACAGCATTATTGACATCGCCATTATAATAGGGACTTTGCGTATTTTGCACATTGCCTGGCATCGCTTCCACCTTAACGGTGTTACGACGATAGACAAGCTGCTTATCATTAGTCCCGTTAGTTGTCCATATACCGCGCGCCTGCGTACAGCCGTCTTCCGCTTTCAGGACGATGACGTTTTCTTCATACAGCATATTGCGGTAGGCGGAGCCGTCATAGTTCGTTGTACGAAGACCGGCCACCGCCGAGTTGCGGTTGTATTCATTACTTCGTCGTGTGGGAGCAAACCCGCGGATATAAATAAAATTCCTTCTGACTGTCAGGTTGTTTGCCCATCCTATCCCAATCGTATTATACCCCATTCCAAACAGTTTGTTATCCGAGACAGAGGCCCCTTCGCCCGGCCCTATCATAAAAGAATTGGTATCGAAGCTATCGGAATAGAGTTCGTTGTGGTGGACGTTACCGCTGCTGTATATCCCTTGATGCCGGAAGCGCCTTACAGAGTTCCATGCGACATCGTTAGCAATCGAACTGCCGACAGTGAGCGCCTGAATACCCTGGTGACGGTTGTCGATGACCGTTCCCCGGTCGTAGAGTACATTGTGATGCACCTTGCCATCGCCCGCTATCATACCGGCAATGCTATGCCCATAGTAATCGACCGTCACGCCTGCCACTTCGTTGCTGCTTCCTGTTCCTAAATGATTTAGATACAAAGGATTAAAACCTATCCCGATAAAACCGAAGCCGCCATTCCGTCCCTGCTTAATAACGCCGTTAAATATTTTGATATTCGTAAAGTTCCACAGTCCGGCTCGTATTCCAAAGGTCGCTTCCTCGTCGTAGGCATAGTCGTTCCACCAACTGCCTGTCACTTTGGGGCGGTCGTTATCATAGATAATCGTATGGCCGTCCATGTCGAGCGTGACGTTATGGGCTTTGATGTTGATAGCCAGCGTAGGAACGGTCAGGTCACGCGTAAGGACATAGAGCGTATTAGCTTGTGTCAGGTGATATGGCACATTGCCCTGCATATCTTCAGGGATGCGAATCGCTTCCTTTGGTATGTTGGATAAAGTAAAAGTAAGGTCGCCCGAATTGATTTCGACGCCATTGTAATCCTGTGCGCGGATGCGGTAATGATAGGTAATGCCCGGCTTCAGTCCCCGTAAATAATGCAGATGGCAGTAATAATACGAATCGGATGTGACGGTTTGTTGTCCGTAGGTCGTCGTTTCGCCATATTCGATAGCCGAGATAGCAGGCAGGTTGGTTGCAAAGCCTACAGCGAAGGAGGTATAAGAGGCATGTTCCCATAATCCGGATGGGTCAAGTTGTAGCGTTTCGCCAAAGGTCTCTTTTATAAAAGGCTCCGTGTTAGGCGCAAACTGTTCTAAGCGGTAGTTGAAAAAGTATTCGTCATCGTTTTGGGGATTGGCAATTATTTTGGGAGGGACAAGCGAGTGTCCCGTTTCATCGCCAGTGCGCTCGTCGATAGAGCAGGATGTAAAGAATACAATTAGAAAAAAAAATAGTCTTTTCATATTAAATATTTTTCAGCATAGAGAAACAGTTTTTCAGCACAGTCTCTGTGTTGAAAAAGGGTCTAAAACCGATAACCTCTTATGCCTTCGTACATTGAGCGAATGGCTAAGATATCCCTTTCTGCGTTGCCGGTGGGATAAAAGGTTGATTTGATGCCGACTTCTTTTTTATGGTAATCGATGAATCCTAATTGGATAGGCACACAGGCTTTCAAGGCGATGTAATAGAAGCCGCTTTTCCACTCTTCAACTTTCTTACGTGTCCCTTCGGGAGCAATAGCTAAGTGAAAATGAGTGCGTTTCGCAAACTCATTAGCTAACTGTTCGGTGATGGAAGACTTCACTCCACGGTTGACAGGTATGCCGCCCAAACTTTTAAACACAAGGTTCATCGGGAAGAAGAACCATTCTTTTTTCATCAGAAACATGGCTTTTTTCCCTATGGCAGTATAAAAA
>CAYUAK010000215.1:0-15706 GCA_964442765.1 uncultured Tannerella sp.
CATCATGGACGCCGAGCGCCCGTATGGCGGCAGCCATTTTGCCGGTCACCGATGTGCCGACAGGAAGTCCAAACATCTCGCCTAAGGCTACGCGCACAGCCGGAGCCGGTTGCATGATGACCCTTAGTTCGGGGTTGTTGAGGGCGTTCCATACCCGCGTGATATGGTCGGTCTCTTTCAAAGCGCCAACAGGACATACGACGGTACACTGTCCGCAGAACGAACATTTGGCATAGTTGATAGGACGCTCCATTGCCGGTGCAATAACCGTATCGAATCCCCTGTTTTGAGCATCCAAGATACCGATGCCCTGTATCCCTTTACAGGCTGTGACACAACGGCGACAAAGGATACATTTGGACAAGTCGCGAGTGATAGACGGTGAAATATCTAACTGTTCGCGGACGCTGCTTGTGTGGAAACGGTTTTCGGTAACACACAGGATTTCACCTAACTGTTGCAATTCGCATGATTGATTACGGACACAACTCAGGCAGTTTTTAGAGTGGTCCGAAAGCATCAACTCATACAACACTTTGCGTGTCTTGAGTACTCTTTTGGAATGGGTGCGCACGACCATTCCGTTTCTTACTTCTGCCATGCAGGCAACCTGAAGTGCGCGGGCGCCTTCCACTTCAACCGAACAAATCCGGCAGGAACCAAATTGATGCACACCCTCCATATAACACAAAGTAGGAATGTTGATTCCGTTTTGTTTGGCGGCTTCGAGAATCGTAGTTCCCGGTGCGGCGCTGATTTTCTTACTATTAATAGTTAATTCTATCATAATTTCTATAATTTATTTAATTTTCAATACCTAACACATTTTTCGCACTCACGGACTGACAACTTTTTTACCTGTTTCGGTTTCGAGTTTAAATCGGGCTTCACGGGCAATGTTGCCGCCGCGTTGTGCAATATCTTCGTGTTCGGTCATCGTTTCCGGAATGGAAACTTCGGGTATTTCTTTCGTTAGTACCATTCCTCTTCGGATTCGTTCCAAGCGGTACGAATTTTCTTTGACTCAAATAACATAATAACTGCTTGACTGCTCATTTATTAACTATCTTCTTTCACAATGCAGGCAACGCATAGATTCCGCAATAGCGTTTATCTTATGAAAGCCTTTGACTACTTCGGCAAACGACTGTTTCCGTACTTCAGGCGTTAATAGCTCCATATCGAATTGAGGATGTTCTACCACCTCTTCGTTGTCATAGACCTTCGGAATATCGATAGGCGCTCCCTTGTTTAACAGTCCGTTTCCACCCAAGTACAAGTCGATGGCGGACGCTGCTTTCTTTCCGTCGGCGATGGCACTTATGACCGTGTCGGGACCTCTTACGACGTCGCCGCCTGCAAAGACGCCTTCCATCGTACTCATCTGCGTTTCAGGGTCAACGATAAAAGTGCCCCATTTCGTGACGCCGATCTCATCTTTGCTGATAAACGGCAGGTCGGCATACTGACTGACGGCAGGTATCACATAGTCCACATCCAAAAGAAAATTTGAGCCTTTTACCTCGACCGATCTTCTTCTACCTGAAGCGTCGAAAGCGCCTAAGGTCATTTTTACGCATTCGATGCCGACAACCTTGTTATCTTTACCGATAAACTTAACCGGCGCTGTCAGTTCCATGATTTCGACGCCTTCCTCGATTGCTTCGTGCACCTCTTCGATGTAAGCCGGCATCGCATCTAACGTCCGGCGGTAAACCACAATCACACGGTTAGCGCCAATACGAAGCGCTGAACGAGCCGAGTCGATGGCTGTATTCCCGCCGCCGATAACGGCAACGGTGCCACTTAGCTTCATATCATCCCGTAAGTTAGTATCTTTCAAGAAGTTGATGCCGTGCATCACACCGCGTAAGTTTTCGCCTTCGATATTCACTTTGGCAGGATATTGTGTGCCTGTGCCAACAAAAATGGCATCGTAGCCTTCGCGTAAATGGGAGAAGCTGACGTCCCTGCCCACTTCCTTATTCAGGTAGATATTTACACCCGCCTGTCGAATAAGGTCTATCTCATGTTGCAGGATAGCTTCCGGCAGACGGTATTCGGGGATGCCGAAAGCGAGCACGCCGCCCGCAACCTTTTCTGCTTCAAAGACATCCACATCGTAGCCGATATTCACCAAATAATAAGCGCAGGTCAAGCCCGAAGCGCCAGCGCCGATGATAGCCACCCGTTTTCCTTTTTTGGGAAAAGTCAGTTGCATCTTGTAGGGGAGTTCGTTTTTGAAGGCATAATCAGCCGCAAAGCGTTTCAGGTCGCGGATAGCTACCGGTTCGTCCACCGTACCGCGGCGACATTTGCGCTCGCAGGGGCGGGTGCATATCCTTCCGCAAATAGCGGGGAGCGGGTTCTCCTGCATCACCAAGTTGTAAGCGTCCTGGAAACGTCCCGCAGCAATCAACGCTACATAACCCGGAACGTTGACGTTAGCCGGACAGGTGTTTTCGCAGGGCGAAGTAAACATAGCCGCACAAACGCCGGCTCTGCAATGTTTATGATGGATATGCTCTTCAAATTCTTCGCGGAAGAAACGAATGGTCGAAAGCACCGGATTAGGCGCTGTCTGTCCGAGGTTACACAAAGCCGATTCCTGGATGGTTTCGCTTATCTCCTCTAAGAGTTCGATGTCGCCCGGTTTGCCATTGCCTAGCGTGATGTCTTCCAAAATTTCCAATAAACGTTTAGTGCCTACCCGGCAAGCCAAACATTTGCCGCACGATTCATCTCGGCAGAAATCCATGAAGTAACGGGCTTGGTCAACCATGCAGGCGTCCTCGTTCATCACGATCAATCCGCCCGACCCCATGATAGCGCCAATCTTCGCTAACGATTCATAGTCGGCTGTTACGTTCAGGTTATCTTTGGTGACGCATCCACCCGAAGGACCGCCTATCTGCGCCGCTTTAAATTCTTTTTTATTCGGAATACCGCCTCCGATATTGTAAATGATGTTACCGATAGGCGTTCCAATCGGCACCTCGACGATGCCTGTATTGACTACGTCGCCGGCAAGGGCAAATACCTTCGTGCCGGGCGCTTTCTCAATGCCAAAGGAGGCATACCATTGGCCGCCGTTACGGACAATTTTCGGGATGTTTGCCAATGTCTCTACATTATTAATAATAGTAGGACAACCAAACAATCCTTTCTGGAACGGGAACGGCGGTTTTTGTTTCGGTTCGCCGCGCTTGCCTTCGATGGAAGCCAGCAACGCTGTCTCCTCGCCGCAAACGAAAGCGCCGGCGCCAATCCGTATTTCGAGGTCAAAATTGAAATTTGTTCCAAATATTTTCTTGCCTAAGAGACCATATTCGCGTGCCTGGTCCAAGGCTATTTTCAGCCTTTCGATGGCAATCGGATATTCCGCTCGGATATACACAAACCCTTGCTGTGCGCCGATGGCATACGCCGATATCATCATTCCTTCTATCAAGCAGTGTGGGTCACCTTCGATGACGCTCCGGTCCATGAACGCGCCCGGATCGCCTTCGTCGGCATTGCAAACCATATATTTGGTATCGCTTTTTTGGGAGTACCCCGAGCGTAGTTTGGTGCCTGTCGGGAATCCGGCGCCGCCTCGTCCCCGCAGTCCAGAAGCCTCCACTTCTTTTATCACCTCTTCTTGCGACATGCCCGTAATCGCCTTGCAGGCAGCCGAGTAGCCGTCGTGTGCGATATAATCCTTAATATCGGCATAATCGATGATGCCGCACAAGTCGAGAACGATCTTAACCTGAGCCTTAAAGAACTCAATGTCATCCATTTTGGGGACATATTTCAATAAAGTCTTGTCGTAGAACGTATATTCTACAATCGGTTGATGGTTGACTAAATGGCTTTTGACGATTTCTTTCGCCATTTCGGGGGTCACGCGGGTATAAAACGTCCGGTCGGGAAGTATCATCATCACCGGACCTAAGGCGCAAATACCCATACACCCTGTTTGATATACTTTTACGTTGTTAGCTATACCTAACTCTTGCAGTTCACCGTTTATCGCCTTTTCTACGTCGGCGCAATTAGACGAAACGCATCCAGTACCTCCGCAGACCAAAATCTGGTATTGATACTTTTCATTATTTTTAAGAACCTCGTTCTTAATTGCCTCTAATTGGGCTGCTGATTTAATTGTCTTTCCCATGATTTAGTATTTAGAAAGTATTGATTCTAACTTATTAGGATTCACAGCTTTATACACTGTGTCATCCACCATCATGGCAGGCGCTAATCCGCAGGCGCCGATACAGCGCGCCTTGCAAAGCGAAAATTTCCCGTCTTCGGTGGTGCAGTCGCAGTCCACATGAAGATGTTTCTGGAGGCCGTCAAGAATTTTTTTACCTCCGCGCACATAGCAGGCAGTCCCCATACATACCATAATCGTATGTTTTCCTTTGGGGGTTGTTGAGAAGAACGAATAAAAAGTAACGACCCCCGTCACTTCCGCTACGGGGATGTTCATTTTATCGGCAATAAATTTTTGAACTTCGTAGGGTAGATACCCATAGATACCCTGAGAGGCATGCAAAATCATAATCAAATTACTTGGTTTTGCCTCAAACCGGGCTATCACTTCTGCAATCTGATCCAATTTTTGCTCGTGATCCTCAGGTAGTTTGTGAGTCACTTGCTTTGGTTGATCCATATTTAAACTAAATAAAATTAAAACTATTATTGAATTTTGCCCCGCAAAGGTAACGCTTTTTCGTAAAACAAAAAAATCCCGCTTTTTTTGGCAGCAATTGACTACGTCGACCTTAGGTTCAAATTGTCGCGCTTCTCTTTTATTATACCTTTAGGTATGTGCCGTTTGGTAGAAAATCATGTAACAAAACAAACTGCATCCTGGCAGGGATGCCGTTGTTACTTCTGGGAGGATAAGGAGTAGACGCCGAGGGCGCTTAACAGGGCAAACAGGATGAAGGTGGTGTGGATGACTTTCATTAATTCGGCGCTCACTTCGTGGTTGATGGGCTGGTTACCGATAATGTTTGAGATTATCAGTGTGGTGACACCCATGCTAAAGGCTTGACCTATTAAGCGCACCGTTCCGGTGGTGGCCGATGCTAAGCTGTAGTTTTTCTTTTCGACCGATCCCATGATGGCATTCGTATTAGGTGATGAAAAAGCGGCGAATCCTACACCCAACAATCCCAGCGTGATGACAAGCAATATCAGCGAACTGTCAGGCCTAATCAGCAATGCGATGGCTAATAGAACAACTGAGATGAGCGCCATGCCCGACAAGGCAAGGATTCGAGGCTGTACTTTGTCGGATAGCTTACCGGCAAAAGGAGATAAGACCGCTTGAATGATGGGCTGAATGATCAATATCATCCCTGCGCTTTTGGCATCTAATGTTTTTACTTCCTGTAAGTACAGGCTTATTAAAAACCCGATTGGGAAGGTGGTAGCGTAGTTGATAAGTGCAGTAAGCGATGCTCGGCGAAATGTTTTGTTATCTTTTAGTAAAGAGATATTGAAAACAGGAAATTTTTCGGCGCTTTCATGTCGCACAAAAAGGAAAAGCAACCCAACTGACAGGATGATAAGCGCTATGCCTAATATACCGGGGAGAATAGTGAGGCCATAAATCAACGCTGCAATGGCTAATCCGTAGATGATAGAGCCTTTTAGGTCGAATGGCTCGCCTTTGGATTCAACCCACCGCTCTTTCATCACCATCAATGAGCCTGTCAGGGCAATGGCTGAAATGATGGCTGTAATGAAAAAAATATATTTCCACCCTAAGTATTGGGTGATAATTCCCCCAATAGGGGGGCCTGCGGCAATAGAAATATAAACGATAGCCACATTGATACCCATGGCCGTTCCACGCTCTTTGGGTGGAAAAACGGATGAAAGTATAGCAATATTTGTACAGAAAATCATGGCGCTCCCGACGCCTTGCAATGCTCTTAAAATAATAAATGTCACGCTATTAGTGGCAAAACCGCAACAGCAGGTCGTTATGGCAAATATACATAACCCGGCAATGAAGACCGTCCGTTTGCCCCAAATATCGGCAAGCCTTCCGAAAGGCACTTGAAGGATAGCTGATAGTAACAGATAGGCTGTAAGCGTCCAGCTTTGAACGACGCCGTTCATCGTTAACTCGCGCGCTATCTGTGGCAGCGCCAGGTTGATAGACGAGCCCATAAACGGCACAAGCGACGCTGCGAGGCACGTTACAACTAAGATGCGCTTTTGATAGGATTTACAAAGATATTTCACCGGACAGATTGGATTTCATTCGTTTACGGATTTCTTCAAGGGGTAAGTCTAACGCTAACAGGAACATTAGCTTCGTGATAGCCGATTCGGGAGTGATGTCATAACCACTGATGACGCCGGCTGATAATAACTGTCGCCCTGTCTCATAACGCTCCATAACCACACGACCAGTCAGGCATTGGGAGATATTAACTACTAAGATACCTGTTGCGGTAGCTTCTCTCAACAAATCAATCAGCCATTTCTTTTGTGGCGCATTACCGGAGCCAAAAGTCTTCATCACTACGGCGCGAATGTCTTTTGCATGGAATAGAGAAGTTACGATTTCTTCGCGAATACCCGGAAACAAAGTGAATATAACGACGTTTGTATTGAGCTGGAAATGAGGCTTTAATGGAAGTTCTGGGGTGGGTCGGCGCAGCAAATGGGACTCATAAGTAATATGTACGCCCGCGCGCGCTAACACAGGGAAATTATAGGAGCGAAAGGCGTTGAAGTATTCGGTGTTTATCTTCGTCGTGCGGTTCCCTCGCATCAGGTTGTTTTCGAAGAGAATGCACACTTCGGATACCACCGGTGTTCCGTCCGTGTTCGTTGCCGCTGCTATTTCGATGGCTGTGATGAGATTTTCTTTCCCGTCGGTACGTATCATGCCGATAGGAAGTTGTGAGCCTGTCAAGATGACGGGTTTGGCGAGGTTTTCCAGCATAAAACTGAGCGCTGATGCGGTGTAGGCCATCGTGTCGGTACCGTGAAGGATAACAAATCCATCATAGCGCTCATAGTTAATGCTAATTATTTCAACCAACCTGACCCAGTCGGAAGGCTCCATATCCGACGAATCAACCGGCGGGTCGAACTGATAAGTAGCGATGTGATAATGGAAACGCTTCAGTTCGGGTGTTTGGTTTTGCAGATGTTCAAAGTCTACACTTTCGAGCGCTCCCGTCTCAGGGTTTTCCACCATGCCGATTGTTCCGCCTGTATAGATCAGCAAAACCGAACGGCTGGCTATATTTTTTTCTTGCATTGTAAGCTGTTTACTAAACAGGCGCAAAAGTAGCAACAATTATGCAAAAAACAAAAAACTTGAACAAATCGCCTTTCGGTTCAGAGGGAAAAACCCCCATTTGGGGGTAAAACAGGCAAAATTTTCGCGTTACTTTTGCGGCGATTTTCAAGCAAAAAAAAAGAAAATAATTTTTTTTTCGTTGAATTTTGGTCATTCAAATTTGTATTAATACCTTTGCAGCGATTCTAAAATTTGTAAACGCAAAAATTTGAAGGTAACTGCAAGGAAGATAATAGAAACAGAAGTCAGTAACCCTTTAAAAATAAAGTAAAACAATGAAGATTTGTATAGTCATACCGTTACTTCTTGCTGCCGTGTTCATGCAGGCGCAGTCCTATTCATCCCTCAAATTGGAGGAGATTGGACGCGAAATAAGTAAGAAATGTTTGCCAAAGACAGACAGTATTTTTAATTGCCCGGAGGTCATCAATGGGAAGTCTCTCATCGTGACCTACAATCAACGACAGGAGATTACCCATTTAGGCATCTCGCTCTTCAGCAATGAAACGAAAGACCTGATAAATTCCTCTGTATGCAATTTTATTGAGCGCTTCATGCTCGAACTTGTTCTGCAGAAAACGAATAATGACGTGGGGAAAGTATTAAGCCGGTTTAAGATTAAACTGTTGAAGAACGGAGTCGAGTACGGAAACTTTGGTTTTACTTCCTTAAAGGACGCTTTAGCAGAGATACAGAATCCGGTCACGTTTAGCTTACACAAAAACAAGGATCAGTTTGCGGCAGTTTGGGAGTTCACCCCAACCAATATGTTTATGATGTCGTTCCCCGCTACCCGTGATCTGATTTTTGGTACCGATAAGAAAGAATCGGATGAACTATTAAGTAGTTCATTATTAGATGATAACATACTCTGCGAAAAGGAGAATACTGCCAAAAGCGAAAAAATATCGGAAGAGGATTTATTATTTGACCCTTTCAAAAATATCTTTACGAAAAAGGGGAATACGTTTGCTCTACCGTTCATCAATTCAAATACATACTATAAAAAAGCGGGCGATGCTTTGGAGCTGATATTTTCGGAAGACTTCCCGGAGGAATCGCTGACCAACCTTATCATCCGAAACACAGGCCGTATGGAACATACCTTGCATATCAACCATCGGATGTACGGCAACTTCTCGCCCGACTTTGATATATCGTTACAAAAATTTCTTTGCAATTTTCAGGATAACTACGATATATTCTCAGGGATTTCTTTTTCCGATGCTAAGGAGGTGAAGTTGACGGTTATTTTGAAAAGCAAAGATTATAACTACATCCATCTTTTGCTAATCAACACCTCGAAAGTAAATATTTTCAAGAAAGAAAGCGTTTTTGAGGCAGATTTTTTCTCAAACATGCCTCAACAAAACATCAAGAACTTAATAGGAGATTTCAAACAATAAAAATTGTATAAAATATGGGAAAGCGTTTTGTTTTTTTATTGATTAGCGTATTTGTTTTTTTATGCTATCCGGTGATGACGATGGCGCAGTCGGAAAAGGTCTGGTTTAGCATCAAAGACGGCATGGAGAGTACCGACTTGATGAACAGAATTGAGAATTACACTTCATCTTTTTTAACGGCATGTAATGAGGCAATTCTTAAAAATAAAAAACCGAATTTTTCATCGGATATTTTTTCAAAAAATTCAAAACAGCCGGTAATGACGTTTTTAGATAATAGTCCGATGTATAGTTCGAAAGAATACATTAGTGAAAAATGTATAAAGAAAGCTAACGGAGGTTATCAGGTTCGCAATATACCGGTACGGTTTCCCGGCGCTCCCGAAGAGCAGCAAAACCAGGAGATAGTTATCAATTATACGCCTGACGGGAAAATTGACGAGATCGCTATTTCGGTCTCGGAAACCCGATATAGAGAACTGTTGGAAGAATACAGCACGCTTGAAGACTTTAACCGGCGGGAGATTATTATTGGCTTTATCGAAAACTTTCGCACAGCGTATAACCGGAAAGACGTGAAGTATATCGAATCAGTTTTCAGTAACAATGCGCTTATTATCACCGGCAAAGTTGTTAAGGTCGCACAAACGAAAGATGCAGCCATCAACAATCTGTTAGGAAAAGAAAAAATCGTTTATACAACGCATACCAAAACCGAGTACATGGCAAGTTTGAAGAACACTTTTACGCGAAATAAATACATTGATATTGAGTTTGATGACATCGAAGTCGTCCGGCACCCAAAAAACGACAAACTTTATGGCGTCACACTCAAACAAAAGTGGGGTTCAAGCACCTATAACGATACCGGTTATCTTTTCCTGATGGTCGATTTCAAAGATGAATCCTGGCCAATGATTCATGTTAGAACATGGCAACCCGACAAGATAAACGACAGAGAGCTTCAAAAAGATGAGATTTTCAAACTGAATGATTTTAATATTCAGAACCTTTGAACAGGATTTAAGGATATAAGGATATAAGATTATAAAAAAACAATTCAATATGAAAAAACTATCGATTATATTTTTAATTATTAGCATTTCGTTTACGGTTTCTTACGCTCAAAGGGTATTAGAAGCTAAGGAAAAAACGGAAGGGATGAGTGTTTTTACGGATAAAGACACCTCATTAGACAGTTCGGCAGGACAAGCCGGCGTTACGATTTCTTGCCCAACCACTCTCAGTCTGACATTTTCGTCGAATTTAGACAAAAAGGTTGATGTCTACAAAACCGAAGAAAAAGGCGGTTTAAGGTATTATTACCTCCGGTTTATCGTCGGGAGGTATCGGGGAGCAAGTTATGACAACCGCATTTTGGAAATTATAACAAGCGGATTCTTACCGTTAAAGCTGCCGCTTAACCTGTCGCCAAGTCAATCGAGACATTTCGAGGTGTTCGACCCGAATGCTACTGTAGGAGTAGGGTGCTTCTACCAAAATTATAACGAAGGCGTCGATTTGTTCAAGAAAGCCATGTACAGTGAAGCGCAGGAGAAATATAAATTAGCGCTGGTATGTACCGATGCACCTCCGGAAATCAACGTCAAAGAAAAAATTGCCAATATCGATTCTATCCTTTTACTACGGAGAAAAGCCGACCAGGCCTACGACTTGATGAATTATAAAGAAGCCATAGACGCTTACCAACGTATCATAGCTTTTAACAGTGACGACCTTTTCGCCAATAGACGTGCGCTCGAAATAAAAGTGTCGGAGTCGTGTAAGAACTACTTTAAAAATGCCGAAGACTTATTCTTTGCTAAAAAATATGATGAAGCGAAAAAACTGTATGAGATACTCTTAGAACAGGATTGCCCCCAATCGAATGAGGCTAAGCCACGGTTGATAACAATAAAAAATATCGAAGAGAGACGCAAAGAACGGGCGCAAGCTATTCTGTATGAATATGCAATATACCCTAATAATGAACATGTAAAGAACCTTCCAATCGGTATTTCATCAGGACATTATTATTTGAACAAAGTAGGCAGTTATTTTTCGTTAGGGTTGAATATGGAAGTATTTCATGCCATGTTGAAAAATCACGATAAATCAGTAAGACCCGAAGTGAATGTCTCATTCGGGTTGAACTTTAAAATCGTAAAACCGGTCTGGCTGTTCGGAGGAATAGGATATACAGGTGTCGGCTCATGGGAATATGAAGGACATAAACCTGATGACCCCGGTTTCTTGTTGCATAGCGCCCTCTCACCCGAAGCGGGCCTCTTAGGGAAAATAGGCCCACTCGTGCTGAGGTATACGTTTCAGTACCGGTTTGCTTTAGAAAAAGATTTCCAAGACTATATTGGACAAAACAGGCATGTGTTTGGCGTAGGTATTTGTTTTTAAAACCTTATTAATTAATATCAGATTATTTATGAAAAGATGTATATCCTTATTTATAGGCGCTTTGTTTGCCGCTTCTTTTGCCTTGGCCCAGCAGACGGTTGAATTTGACCTGAAGCCGGATGAGCAAACTCAAAAAGAAATAGTTTTAAAAGGACCGCTACCCACCGACGAGCTAAGAATAATGATGGGAATCAAATGGTTTGAAATGGACCATCGGATACAGTTGGTATTCGACCGTAAAACCCTCAACGACATTGACGACCCGTTGCTCTTATTCCCCTTTTATGAACATAAAGAAGGTATTAAAGGGGTAAAAGATTGTAAGTCGCATAAGAAATTGTTGTGGACAAAAATAAAAGACAGCGATTTAAGCAATATGGCCTATTTTTTGAAATCAGACCACCTGACTATCAACGATTATAAGCATTGCTACAGGACGCTTGCAAAAAACAACGAAGAAGAGTTTTTCTATGACTTGTCGGTTGTTGAACATGAATTTAGTATCCAACTCAATGGCCTGTTCGTTATCAAACACGAAAGAAGACCATGGTTTTATTTTTCAAGCAGAGATAAGAAGATTTTATACAAATGCGACCCGGTGACATTACAAATTCGCCTCGAATTAAGACCGGAAGCTGCCGAAGTGTGCGAGATATCAGCCGTTGTAATTCCATACGTCAAACGCGTACATGAGATCATGTTGGAAGACAGGGAAGAACTCCTTTCCGCACAGAAAAGCCAAAGCTGCACGTATTTCGGACTGCTCAAAGACAAGATAAGGAGAATGTTTGTAGAGACCAACGATAAATGCGAAAAATATGTCGACTGCGAAGAGATAGCCGCAGCCCTTAAAGAGTATAACGACATCTGTTTGAGCCTTTTCGATGAGACATGTAAAAGCGCAACCGTTGCCACCGCTAGCGCCGCCTGTACTTTATCTGAAACCGAATTGTCGTCCATCAATAGCCGCCTGAAAACCTTGCAGATGAAAATCAACATCAAGAAAAAAGACGGCAATAGCACAGCCGAGGAGTATAAAGATTATCAATCGATCATTACAACAGTTAATCCGAAGCTAACCCAAGATTGCCGGAAAAGGTATAAAAATCTAATCGATGCCTATACTAGCTATTGTACCGTAATCGAAGGTCTATTCTAATTTTATCTTCAATCATTATGAAGGCTTTGAATCTTATTTTCTTATTGTTAATCGTTACTTTTACAACCACTTACGCGCAACGCACGCTGGAAGTGAAAGAGAAAACTGAAGCATTAAGCGTTTTTACGGATAAAAATACTTCGATTGATAATACGGCTTGGCAAGCCGGCGTTACTATTTCTTGCTCGACGACGCTTTTCCTTAGTTTTGCATCGAATATTGACAAATCTGTTGATGTGTATAAAATCGAAGAGAAAGGCGGCTTGTCGTTCTATTATCTGAGGTTTATCGTCGGCAAATACAAAGGGGCAAGTTATGAAAACAGGATATTAGAAATTTTCGCAAGGGATTTCAGACCACTACGTTTAGCTTTAGAATTAAAACCAAGCGAATTTAGACATTTCGAGGTCTATGACCCCAACGCAACGGTAGGCGTAGGCTGTTTTTATCAACACTACAATGAAGGCGTAGAACTGTTTAAAAAGTCATTCTACGCCGAAGCGTTAGAAAAATTCCAGCTCTCTATGAATTGTACTGATAAACCGGAAGACGTCAATGTGAAAGCCAAAATTGCTATTATCGACTCCATTCAAACAATTAAAAAGCGGGCTGACTATCTCTTTGATATGCTCAATTACAGAGATGCGCTTGAGAATTACCAACGAATCCTTTCCTATAACAGCGAAGACAGGTATGCTTCCACCCGGCTAAACGAGTCAAGAATTAAGTTTGTCGAAGTCTGTAACAACTACTACTACAATGCCGAAAATTATTTCTTTAACGGGAAATACTTGGAAGCAAAGAAGCTATACCAAATCGTATTGGAACAGGCTTGCAATAAATCCGTTGAAGCCAACTTGCGGTTAATTGAAATACGGAATGCCGAAGCCGACCGCAACCAGCGGGTTCAGGCCATTCTCTACGAGTTTGCTCCCAATACTCCGTTGGGTATTTCGGCAGGAAAATACAGTGAGAATAAGATTTGTGGCTATTTCTCTATGCGGTTGAATAAGGATTTGTTTGAAGCCATTCGAAAAGACTACGAACTAGCCAAAAAACCCGAAATAAATATATCATTCGGATGGACTATAAAGGTTTACAAGCCGGTTTGGATATTTTTCGGACCCGGCTATACGGGGAAAGCAACTTGGGACTATCGGAAATCGAAAGATGACCCAAAAATTGATATACATAATGCCATATCACCCGAAATAGGCCTCTTAGGAAAAATCGGACCGGTTGCCTTGCGCTATACGCTCCAATACCGCTTCGCCTTGGAAAAAGAACAGCAGGATTACATCAAGAAGTTTAAACATGTCATTGGTATAGGTGTTTGCTTCTAAATAAAAAAACCCCCATTTGGGGGTATTTTAGCGTTTTTTAACGCCGTATCTTTGCAGCGATTTTCACTACGATTATTTATTAAATCAGTTTAGAGAAAAAAATATATGCTTCAAAATCAGACATTAAGCATCCGAGAGTAAAAAAAAACGATGGAAGGATTTTATTATTAAAAAAGATTTATGTACTTTTGCGCGCAAATTAATTCGGAAGACAAAGTCGGTTTGACAAGAGGAATACATTATTTTTAAAAATTTACAGGGGAAATTCAAGTGTTTTGTAACAATAAAGGAAAAGAGTATGGATTATTTTTTAAACGATGATTTTAATAGCTCATCAAAAGATTGGAGCGATGAAGTGCTGAACGTGATCCGCATTGCCAAAGAGTATTCTAAAGAATGTTTTCAGGATTCCGTTATGCCGGCGCATCTGCTTAAGGCATTGTTGCACAAGGATATCGAACTGATACCGCTCATTGAGCAGATGGAGAAAGATTATTACTACCTGCTCGAATGGGCAGAGATTCAAATAGAGTTTTATCCAAAAACGAGAAAGGTATCGGACGATTTGAACCTGTCAGATTCCTCTTTAGCAGCCTTACGCGAAGCGGATAATAACCGGTTGAGGCTGAACCTTGATAAGACGACGCCTGTTTGCCTACTGGCATCGCTCTGTACGCCGGGCGTCGGTTTCACTTACGAACAGTTAAAAACCTTGACGTTGACTTCGCAAGAGGTTATCGACCATGTCGATGTGACCCCCAAGAAGGGCGGCAAAAGAGGCGCTGCAACGGGTGGTACAACGACAACATCAGCCGGTACCGGCTCTTCCAAAGTCATCGGTAAATATTGCATCAATAAAAATGAGTTAGTCGAAAACGGTCTTATCAGTCCGGTCGTCGGATTTGAAAACGAGATATCGGTACTTTTTGAAGTATTGGGACGTAAAACGAAGTCCAACCTGCTGATTACAGGTGAATCGGGTGTAGGGAAAACAGCGCTCGTGAACGGGTTTGTGCAGCGGTTAGTCGCTTCGGATGTCCCGGGATTTCTTGATTCCTATACCGTATATGAGCTGAACTTAGCCGCTATCACTGCCGACGCTAACTACAAAGGCGAAGCCGAAGACCGACTGAAAAATATCATCGAAGAGATGAAACAGAACGACAACGCCATCCTGCTTATCGAATCGGTCGAAAAGCTGATGGATAAACAGGGCGTTCTGTACGGCGCTATTAACACCCTGAAGCAGGCGCTTAACCAGGGCAACATATTATTAATATGTACAGCATCGATCGACGGCTATACAAAAAACATCGAAACGGATAAGGAGTTTGTACGCAAGTTTGAAAAGATAACCATCGAGGAGCCGAATGCCGACCATTGCTACCGGATATTAAAAGGGGCTGTCAACGCCTTCGAGGAGTTCCACGGGCTGACCATTTCGGATGAGGTTATTAAGGATTCGATTCGCTTAGCCAAACGGTATCTGAACGAGAAATCGCTTCCCGATTCGGCTTTCGACCTTATCGACCGCACGATGTCGCTTGTCAGGACGATGAACGATATTTCAGGGAAAGACATTCGCGTACTCCGCGAAAAGTTACAACTCCTGAAAGATAACCCCGAAGGATTGGATGATAAGGCGTTGTTTACGGAGTTGGGATGGTTGCATTATGAACTGTTTAACAAGGTGAGCTGTATCCTGACGGCACAGTTGGACGACGAGACGGATTTCTCAAAGATTGACAAGGTAGACGAGCGTTTCAACTATCTGTTTACGGTATTAGATAAGCTGGAACCACTGTCGGAAAATATACGGTCGTGCATCGAAAGCGCCGACCTCTATGCGGTTGTCGCCCGCCAAACGGGTATCCCGTTAGGGAAAGTGCAGTCGAAAGAGCGCGACAAGCTGACAAACGCCGAGGCTTCGCTCAAAAAACGGGTCGTCGGACAAGACCACGCGCTCCGGATAGTGTTGGACGCTATCTACGAATCGCGCTCAGGCTTGAACAAGAAAGGCCAGCCTATCGGCTCCCTCTTTTTTCCCGGCCCCGCCGGGGCCCGG
>CAYUAK010000216.1:0-30195 GCA_964442765.1 uncultured Tannerella sp.
AAGACTAAAGATTTAAGATTTAAGATTTAAGATTTAAGATTTAAGATTTAAGATTTAAGAAATATGGCAATAAGAATAGTAGGAGTAGACTTACCGCAGGATAAGCGAGGCGAAATCGCTTTAACCTATATCTTTGGAATAGGTCGTAGCGCTTCAAATTCGATTTTGAAGAAAGCAGGTATCGACAGAGATATCAAAGTAAAAGACTGGACAGATGACCAGGCTGCCAAGATACGTGAAGTGATTGGCACTGACCATAAAGTGGAAGGCGACCTCCGGTCGGAGGTACAACTGAACATCAAGCGTTTGATGGATATCGGTTGTTATCGGGGAGTACGTCACCGTATCGGATTGCCTGTGCGGGGACAAAGCACAAAAAACAATGCGCGCACACGTCGTGGTAAGAAAAAAACGGTTGCAAACAAGAAAAAAGCTACAAAATAATAGTTGAAATATGGCAAAGAAAGCAGTTCCGGTAAAGAAAAGGAAAGTAAAAGTGGATGCTTATGGCGAGGCCCATATTCATTCGTCGTTTAATAATATCATCGTTACGCTTACTAATGGCGATGGACAGGTGATAAGTTGGTCGTCAGCAGGAAAGATGGGTTTCCGTAGCTCAAAGAAAAATACCCCTTACGCTGCGCAGATGGCTGCCCAGGATTGTGCGAAGATAGCATTCGACCTCGGACTTCGTAAGGTGAAAGTATATATCAAAGGGCCCGGCAACGGACGCGAATCGGCGATACGGACTATTCACGGCGCAGGAATCGAAGTGACGGAAATCATTGATGTAACACCATTACCCCATAATGGATGTCGCCCTCCTAAAAGAAGAAGAGTGTAATCAGGAATTTAAGTATTTATAGAAATAAATTATTATAAAAATGGCAAGATATACAGGCCCCAAAACAAAGATAGCACGTAAGTTTGGCGAAGCTATCTATAAACCGGATAAGGCATTATCAAAGAAAAATTATCCTCCGGGACAGCACGGTCTTAACCGTCGCCGGAAAACGTCTGAATATGGGTTGCAGTTACGCGAAAAACAAAAAGCAAAATATACCTACGGCGTTTTGGAAAGACAGTTTAGGAATATGTTCGAAAAAGCCTCCCGCTCCAAAGGTATTAAAGGCGAAGTGCTGTTGCAGTTATTGGAAAGCAGATTAGATAACATCGTCTTCCGTCTTGGTATAGCACCCACACGCGATGCTGCGCGACAATTAGTTACACACCGCCATATTACGGTCGATGGACATGTTGTCAACATCCCTTCTTATTCGGTGAAGCAGGGACAGTTGGTTGGCGTGCGTGAGCGCTCCAAATCGTTGGAAGTGATTATGAACGCGCTCTCCGGCTTTAATCACAGCAAATATCCCTGGTTAGAATGGGAACAGTCGTTTATGTGCGGCAAACTGTTACATCTTCCGGAGAGAGCCGATATCCCGGAAAATATTAAGGAACAACTGATAGTTGAATTATACTCAAAATAATTGATTATGGCAATATTAGAATTTCAGAGGCCTGAAAAGGTATTAATGTTGGAAGCGGACACATTTTCGGGGAAATTTGAATTTCGTCCGTTAGAACCCGGCTACGGTATTACCATCGGTAATGCTTTGCGTCGGATTATGTTGTCTTCCTTAGAAGGGTATGCTATCTCGACCATAAAAATTGATGGTGTTGAGCATGAGTTTGCATCCATACCGGGCGTTCTCGAAGATGTTACCAATATCATTCTTAATTTGAAACGGGTACGCTTTAAATATACCGGTGAGGAAAACGTTTTAGAAGAGAAGGTGACTGTCAATATAACCAAAAAAGAAGTGTTCAAAGCTGGAGATATTGGCAAACAACTGACCGGTGGCTTTGAAGTGCTCAACCCCTCGCTCGAAATATGTCACTTAGACCCTAACGCTTCATTTCTGATACATCTGACCATTAACAAAGGACGCGGCTATGTGTCGGCTGACGAGCAAGCTCCTTTTTCGGATGTAAACGTCATACCGATAGATTCTATTTACACGCCTATCCGTAATGTCAAATATACGGTTGATAATTACCGTGTAGAACAAAAAACAGACTATGAGAGATTGGTAATAGAAATCCAGACCGACGGCTCTATTCATCCGAAAGAGGCGTTGAAAGAAGCGGCCAAAATACTTATTTATCATTTCACACTGCTGTCGGAGGAGAAGATAGCGGTAGAGATTGAAGAGAAGGAAGTGAACGAAGAGTTTGATGAAGAAATACTTCACATGCGGCAATTGCTAAAATCAAAACTTTCGGATATGGATCTTTCAGTTCGCGCATTGAACTGCCTGAAAGCAGCCGATGTTGAAACATTAGGAGAATTAGTTAGATATAATAAAAATGACTTGTTGAAGTTCCGTAATTTCGGCAAAAAATCACTCACCGAATTGGATGAGTTGCTCGATAGATTAAACCTGTCATTTGGAATGGAGATTGCAAGATATAAATTAGACAGAGATTAACAATGAGACATAATAAGAAAATCAATCATTTAGGACGTACAAGTTCACACCGTGAAGCGATGTTGTCCAACATGGCTTCGTCGTTGATTAAGCACAAGCGTATTTTTACGACCACTGCCAAAGCGAAAGCCTTGCGCAAATATGTAGAGCCTTTAGTAACGAAATCGAAGGAAGATACGACCCATTCGCGTCGCGTCGTTTTTTCATCTCTACAAGACAAAGCTGCAGTCACCGAGTTGTTTAAAAAGATTTCAGAAAAGATTCTGAACCGTCCAGGCGGCTATACCCGCATTATCAAAACCGGCAACCGCTTAGGTGATAACGCCTCCATGTGTTTCATCGAGTTAGTCGATTTCAACGAAAACATGCTGAAGGCATCCAAGAAAGCTACCGGCAAAACGCGCCGCTCCCGCAAAAAACCGGTAGCAGCCAAAACACCGGAGGCCGCCGCCAAACCCGAAGCCGCTGCAGCGGAAGATCCTACTGCTGAATAAACAAACCTTAGCGGAGGACAGCAAGAGGCCCAAGTTACAAACTAACGCCAAGATCATAAAAAAGGGAGTATGCTTTATATTGCATACCCCCTTTTATTCATTATTAAAAATCTATCTACTATTTACCTTTGGGTTTGGCTGAATAGCTGATTTTTAATGCGTAGGCCTCACGTAGAGCCTGTTTTAAATCGGTGATGATACCCATGCTTGTTTCATAATCCGCTTTGATATAGGTGGTCATAAACGGCTGGTCTTCTTCTTTCATCCTCGCCTTTTCCTGAGCGATATAATTGGCTACGTCAGTAATTTCCGCAATCTGGTCGTTCAACTGAATACGCGTTTCAGTGCCCATTTTGGCAATTAGTTCGGTAGACATCGGCCTGCCTACATAAATATAGGTAGCCAACGATTTCTTTTCCAATTTCGTAAGCTCGGTAGCAACCGGAGAACGGAATTGAACTTTTAACGATACCTCCCGCATGGATGTAATCATCATGAAGAAGAATAAAATCGTAAAAACTAAGTCGGGTAATGACGCGGTGTTTGTTTCGGGTACTTCACGTTTCTTTTTCGGTCTGCTCATTTTATTTACCTCCTTTTTTTGGTTTGATCACCATACGATTTAGGTTCTGCTTCCGAAATCTTCTGTTTATAATACTCGGCGACAGCTTTTTTCTTGTCTTCATCTAAGATATTGTACCTGCTGTTGAAAAACCGCATTGACAGTTCGTCGCGCAGTTCATTGTAAGCGGCGGCCAACTCGTTCTGCACGTCAATATAGACTTGATAGTTGGTGCCGCGGTCACAAATCAAAGAAATGAGATGACCGGATGTGACCATTTGCGGGCCTAAAATGGGGATATTCACTTCTTTCTTTTCCGGAAGGTTCTCAGCATTGGAAGGATTATCAATGAACTCTTTTGCTTTTGCCTTTAACTCGGATAAAGTAACCTGGTCGCCATTGCAAGCAATACGATTGTCAAAACTGATGCTAACCCGCAAAACATTTCTTTTATTAACATCTACTTCTGCTTCTTTTTTGTCCTTTTGAGGCGGTGGTGGCAGTTGGCGCGAAAGGCCCCAATTCGTATCCATAGAAGTCGTCAAAAGGAAAAACAACAGTAGTGTGAAAGCCATATCTGCAGCGGAGGTGCTGTTGACCCCCGGCATCTTTCTTTTTCTTTTTGCTCTCATTTTTTTCTGTTAAACAAATTATTTATTAAAGCTTTTTCGTAAGGAACTCCAAACGATAACTCCTACTGCCATAGAAATCAGTATGACTGTGGAATAAATCCACATATCAATCAGTTTCAACCAGAACTCGGTGTTGAATTGTTGGGTGTCCTTATTGATAGATGACATGGGGAATGGGGTGTCATCGCCAAATGTAAAAGTCAGGAATAAGAGTAATCCAAAACCGACTAAAACACCAAAGGTCATTAAGGAGGATTTAGGGTGTGTTCTCAGTTTATTCAAAAACTGAGTTACTCCGAAAGTTAACATCGAAACCACACAGACGCCTAATAAAATATAAATCCAGAAAAGCAGTTGGTCGGTATATTTGGGGTTGGTGATGTTCTCGACAAGAATGACGTCCATTTGACCGCCGAAATAGAACAATCCGAATACTGCAATATTAATGATAACGACGACAAGCAATATCCAACTTGAAATTCTTCTTATATTAGTGAATGCCATAACCGCTTAATTTTGATATTTCACTTGATATTTTATAACCATATCCAAAAAGTTAATCGAGGCATCTTCCATCTTGGTCAGGAGGCCTTCCATCTTACTTAACAAATAGTTATAAAACATTTGAAGGGTCATTGCCGTTATCAAGCCCATAACGGTGGTTATCAAGCACACTTTCATACCGCCTGCAACGACTGTCGGGCTGATGTCGCCTACCCTTTCGATATTATCGAAGGCCATGATCATTCCCACAACCGTACCTAAGAACCCCAATGAGGGTGAGACGGCGATAAATAAGGTGATCCACGACAGGTTTTTCTCTAACAAGCCTCCTTGTACGGCTCCGTAAGACATAACCGACTTCTCTACAACTTCGACGCCCTGTTCAATTCTTGTCAGTCCCTGATAAGTAATGGAAGCGATAGGGCCTTTCGTGTCGCGTGCAAGCGCTTTCGCTGTTTCCACATCGCCTTTGTCTAAGGCATCTTCAATGCCTTTTAGCAACTTCGAAGTGTTCGAATCTGCCAGGTTCATATAGACAACACGTTCCAAAGCGAACGCCAAACCAAGGACCAATGCGACGCAGATAGAACTCATGAAGCCTGCATGTCCTTCAATAAACTTAATTTTTAGCGCTTGGTGAAAACCCGGCTCTGCTAACTCTGCAGCCTCTTGTGCAAAGGCTACTACTGAAAATCCAAGGGCGCACAAGCCCAGGAATGCTTTTGATAAAAATCTTTTCATTGTGTGTTAATTTAAATAAGTAATTTCAATTTTTTTATTATTAATTAATATGTTAGTATCACATTTTTGTAAACTCCCCTACGTCGTTCTTTTGCGGAGAAAGCGGGATTCGAACCCGCGATACGCTTTTGGCGTATACACGCTTTCCAGGCGTGCCTCTTCAACCTCTCGAGCATCTCTCCTCAAAAAATCTTGAGCTTTTCGCTTAAAAACGCGTGCAAGATACGAATTATTTATGATATACAAATCATTTTGCAAGAATTTTTAATATATTTTTTTTAAAAAAGTGATATTAAATTTGCCTGTACGAGTCGTATATCATTGATTATTAGCCTTTTAAATAAGAAATCCCAAATAGCCGACAAGCGTTTGCTGAGGTCGTTTTTGCAATCATTTCTGTCGTGGTTTGAAGCAATTCGGCCACTTTTTTGGCGGTCTCGATCAGGTAGGCCGGCTCATTTCGCTGACCTCGAAAAGGGACAGGCGCCAAGTAGGGGGCATCGGTTTCGAGGACGATTCTTTCGGTCGGGATAAGTTGTAACGTCTCCGCTAACCGACAATTCTTGAAGGTGACGATGCCGCCTATCCCGACAAGAAAGTTTTCTAATTTTGAGATTTCTTTCCACTGTTCCGTTGGACCTCCGAAGCAATGGAACACGCCCTTCAATCGGGATTCGCCTACCTTATATATAATATCAAGGATTTCGTTCAACGATTTGCGCGAATGAATAGCTACCGGAAGTAACAGGTCGATGCTCCACCGTAGTTGTTCTTCAAACGCTATCTTTTGTTCTTTGATGAAACGTTTATCCCAATACAAATCCATCCCTGTTTCGCCGATGGCGTAATAGGGACGTTTCGTTAGTGCGGTTTCAATTTTTTTCAGCTCTAAGACGTAATCCTCTTTGATGCTCGACGGGTGAAGCCCCATCATCGGATACGCATAATCAGGCTCCTGATCGCACAATGCGTATAAGGCTTCGATGCTTGTGGCGTCTTCGTTTGGCACTAATATCGTGTTCACGCCGGCAGCTTTGGATAAACGAATGATTTCCGACCGGTCGCCGTCAAATTCTTTGGCGTATAAATGAGCGTGTGTATCGATAAAATTCATAAGATGGGGCTAAAAATCTCTTTGCATTAGCAAGTTACAATATTTCTTCAACTCGGATAATTGTTCGTCGCTTACTGTAAGGTTCGTCAGTTCCTGCATCGCGAGGGTGTAGTAGTCATTGATTCTTTGACGGGTAAGGTGTTTGATAAAAAGCTGGTCATAAACCTGTCTAAAAGATTGAATCTTTTCCTCCGGTGTGAACGAATTAGCCGGGTTAATGAAAAACGCTAAAAGGCTTTTTTGTTTTTCATCGGCCAATTGTAGCGCATTGATAAGGAGGAAGGTCTTTTTATTGCAAAGGATATCTCCTCCGATATTTTTGCCGAAGGTTTCGGTATTTCCATAGACATCGAGCAGGTCGTCCTGCAGTTGAAACGCCAGTCCGAAAAAAATACCTGACTGGTACAAGTGATTGGCTTCTACATCGTTTGCTCCTCCGATGAGAGCGCCGGCTTTGAGGCAGCAGGCTATCAAGACGGCTGTTTTAAGCCTTATCATTTCGATATATTCTTCTTCCGCAACGATTGACCGTTTTTCAAAGTCCATATCATATTGTTGTCCGCAACATATTTCGAGCGCAGTTTGTGAAAAGAGAGGCAGGATTTTGTCTAAGAAGGGCATGGCTGTTTTGCCAACCAATTGATAAGCGGCAATCAGCATGGCGTCGCCCGACAGGATGGCTGTGTTCGTATTCCATTTTTTATGCACGGTTGGCTGGTGGCGTCGAATATCAGCCTGGTCCATCAGGTCGTCGTGCAGCAGCGTGAAGTTGTGTAACACTTCCATGCTTAGCGCCGGCTGAATAGCTTTTTCGATGTCGTCATCATAGATATTACAGGCGATAAGCGTCAGGGCAGGGCGTATTCGTTTGCCTCCCAGCGCTAGCGTATATTTTATAGGATCGAACAATCCAAACGGAGACCGATCAAAATCTAAACGATTGATTTCCGATTCAACTCTTTCTGAGACCTGCGAGAATGAAAACATGATGGTTGTGATAGCACAAAAAAGGCTGCATAAAAAGCAGCCTTTTTTTAAAATAAAGGATTAATAAGTTATCGAGCCTGTTCCAATTGAAACCTGAACCCTACATTATACCTGACGCGCACAGGTTTGCCCCTCTGTTCACCCGGTTTGAACTTAGGTACCTTTTTCAGGACACGTTCGGCTTCTTTTGCAAGACTTGGGTCGGGTGCCGATAAGATAACGATATCTTGCACAGAACCGTCAATATTAACGACAAACTGGCAATTGACACGACCCTGAATGCCGTTCTCAGAGGCGATGGTTGGATAAACAGCCGTCTCATTAAACCATTTCATCAGAGCGGCATAACCACCCGGAAATTCCGGGTCTTTCTCTACGATGGTAAAGATTTCGTCCGGATCATACACCTCTTCTTTTTCTACAATACCGGATGTTGATGATGCGACAAAGACCTCTTGCTGGGCATGCGTTTCAGTGTCTTCACTGCTAAAATCGATAGCCGCCACTTCAATATTATCTTCAACAATATTGATGATTTCAATGTCTTTAGGGGCTTCTGGCTCAACGACCGGAGGTGGCGGTTCGTCAAGTTGCTCGGAGGCATCAATCTCTTCTTCATTAATGTTTACAGCAAAACCGGTGCTTGTCACTATCTGCACTTCTCTGTCTCCCCATTCGAATCCGACGAATAGGACTGCTAAGGCTATCACTATGCCCATCAGGTAGTTAAGTGATATGTCCTTCTCTAAGTTTGCGTTTGAACTCTTTTTGACTTCCATAGCTGTACGTTTTAAATTGTTAATATTTCTTCGATAGACAGTGCAAAGATATGGACAATTTTTTTATCTACCAAAAAAAAATGCATTTTTTTTTATTTTTCTTAATAAATATAACTTTTTCGTGTTTTTTTCGTTACAGTAGTGTTGCAGTCCCCCTTTGAAGCTGTGTCAGCCGACCTGTCTGCCGACAGGCAGAAGAGGCAAGGGGGCAGGGGGATGTAAACAAATTTCAGAAATTGAGATAAAAGATGTTGTATTTGTAAAAATATTTTAGACGTTCTTTCGTATGAACTTTTTCAGATTGATAACGGCAGGGTTTCTTTTTCCGTTCTGCTTATATGCTCAGAAAGTGGATGACGGGTATTCTTTTTTGCGTTTTCCAAGCTCGTCGCGAGTATGTGCGCTTGGCGGCTATTCGGTTTCGTTGGTCGAGGCCGACCCGTCGCTGGCGTTTCATAATCCGGCTTTGTTAGGCGGCGAAACGGATGGTAAGTTAAATGTGAACTATATCAACTACATCGCCGATGTGAATGTAGGCAGTGTTGTTTTTACCAAAGCCTTTCGTGAACGTAGCGCTTGGGGGATAGGGGCAACCTTCATCAACTATGGTAAGATGCGGGAGATGACGATTACTAATGAGCAACTTGGCTATTTTTCCGCGCAGGATATCGGTATCCATGTCTTTTATTCGTATGACCTTTCGGAAAAGTGGCGGGGCGGCTTGTCGTTGAAAGCGCTTTATTCAACGCTGGCCGAATATTCTTCATTTGGACTTGCTGTGGATGTTGGATTGAGTTATTTCGATGCGGAAAGCGATTTTGCTTTTGGGATAGCCTTAAAAAATACAGGCGCACAACTGAAGTCTTTTTATGAGGAGCGCCAACGTGTTCCGTGGGACTTGCAATTAGGGTTGACCAAACGACTGTCAAATGCTCCGATACGTTTCTCGGCGACGGCGATGTATCTGAACCAGTGGAAGTTTGCTTCTGTAGATAATTATGCACTAACGAAGGAGGACGGTTTTATTGAAACGATGTTGAAACATTTAGTCTTCGGCGTGGAATTTCTTCCTTCCGATAATTTATGGGTAGGCATCGGTCTTAACCCTAAGACGAAGATGGATATGAAGCTATCAACGGGCAATGCGTTGAGCGGTTTTACGATAGGCGGCGGCATCAAAGTATCCCGTTTTGACATTGGCGCTGCTGTTACCCGTTATCATCCTTCAGCCACCTCGATCATGGTAAGCCTATGTTTTTCCCCCTTTTAAGCTCTGTCTGCCGACAGGCAGGGGGGCAGGGGGATGTGAAAAATGAAACTCTGTGTTCTCTGTGTCTATGTGCTAAAGAAAATCGCTAAAAAAAGATGAAGAAAATTGTCATTGCAATTGACGGGTATTCGTCGTGCGGGAAAAGTAGCATGGCGAAGGTATTGGCCGAAAGAATCGGGTATGCCTACATTGATACGGGCGCTATGTATAGAGCTGTAACACTTTATGCCTGGCGGTCAGGATTTTTTCAAGACGGCTTCACGGATATGGCATTACTTGAAAAAGCAATAAACAAATTAGATATAACTTGCAAAGTAAACCCGACAACGGGAAAGACAGAAACGTATCTGAACGGCCAAAACGTGGAGCGTGAAATCCGGGGGATGGAGGTGGCCAATCATGTCAGTCAGATTGCAGCGCTTCCGTTTGTCAGACAGGCACTTGTGGAACAACAGCGCTGGATGGGTGTAGACAAAGGGATTGTGATGGACGGACGCGACATCGGGACAGTCGTTTTTCCGAATGCCGAAATGAAGGTTTTTGTGACCGCAGCGCCCGAAGTACGCGCATTACGCCGCTGGAACGAACTGAAATCAACCGGCGACAAGGTGTCGTTTGACGAAATACTTGAAAATCTTAAAAGCAGAGATTATCAGGATGAGACACGCGACATCTCGCCACTGCGCAAAGCGGATGACGCATTGGTTTTAGACAATACAACGATGAGTTTCCCCGAACAAAACGATTGGCTCTACAATCAATATATTAAAATAGTCCAACTCCCCCTTTGAAGGGGGCAGGGGGATGTTCTTTTTTATTGACTTCTACCGACAATGATAATAGATATCGATAATAACTCCGGCTTTTGTTTTGGCGTTGTACGGGCAATAGAGAGCGCCGAAAGGGAACTGAAAAACGGTACCAAATTGTACTGTATAGGGGATATTGTGCATAACAACCTGGAAATGAAAAGACTACACAGCCTTGGATTGCTGACGATAACAAGGGAAGACTTTTCTGGTTTAGATTCTGAAACGGTTCTGTTACGTGCGCATGGCGAACCTCCAATAACTTACGAAATAGCTTATAATAACCATATTAAATTGATCGACGCTACTTGTCCTGTCGTCTTACATTTACAACGCCGTATCAAGGATTGTTATTTGAAAACGAAAGGGTTAGACGTTCAATTAGTCATTTATGGAAAGCAGGGACATGCCGAGGTGAACGGTTTAGTTGGGCAGACCGATGGCGCTGCTATTGTAGTAGAACGACCGGAAGACCTCGAATTGCTTGACTTCACAAAAGAGATCATATTTTTTTCGCAAACAACCAAATCGTTGGAAGGATTTCGCCGGATTGTTGATATCATCAAAAGTAGAATGAAAGAGGGGGTGCGTTTTCGTTCATTTGATACGATATGTCGGCAGGTCGTCAACAGGCTACCCGATATAAAAAATTTCGCTTCAAAGCATGATTGGGTATATTTTGTTGCCGGACAGAAAAGCTCGAATGGGAGAATGTTTTTTGAAGAATGTAAGCTGTCGAATCCCCATTGTTTCTTCATCTCCGACCCTTCGGAAATTGGTGAGCCGCTGCCGCCTGACGTCCGTAGCGTAGGCGTCTGTGGCGCTACCTCGACCCCCAAATGGCTGATGGAAGAAGTAGCGGCTCGCATCAGGTCTTTATCTAAGAGAATATAAGTTGCAAACTAACGCCAAGGCCTGACTGCAATTAGTGCGGCGATGCACATTATCAGGCTGATCAAGGTGGCATAAGCGAGCGTGTTACGCAGATTTATTTCCGAAGCATATAATTGTTTATACGTTTCACTTAAAGACCGGTAATCGAAAGGCGTTTCGGGGAGTACAACTTTCCATTGTCTTTCAATTGAGGCTACGGCTTTTTGTGCGTTGCCGTTTATTTTTATCATCACTGGAACTTTCACTTGGGATTCCCACCAATAATCCATCGACATGTACACCTGCGGGTCGGTGGCCTTGCGAAACGAGCGTACCTGCGCATCGCGAATGATACCTTTGATAATAAATTGTTTATCGTTGATATAAATGGTTTTATCTATCGGCTCTTTGAGGCCTGACAACTGCGCAGCCGTTTCGTTTAGAACACAAAAAGGCATTCCCTTCGTATCAAAAGGATTGACGCCCTTTATAAACTGCATACCCATCACGTCGAAATAGTTCGATTTGATGTACATCCCTTCGATGGTAAACGCTTTTTCATCTTCCGAAAGCGCTACTAACATTTCGAAATCATATTCGGTTGGCAGTTCGCTTTTGGTTGTGACGTCGATGACAGCCGGCGCTTTTTTCAACTCCTGACGCAGGTTCTCGTATTGTTCGTTCAACTGTATATCGGCATACGCATAAATGATATTTTCTCGGTCGATGCCGGCGCTTTGTGTAAGCATGAAGTTTATATGGTAGCTTTTCCATAGCGTGGTAGAAATTAACGCTACGAAAGCGACACATTGCAGCAAGGTTACCGTTTTCCGAAAAACCGAAACGGATGGTTTGTAACTTGCTTTCGGATGATCACTGGTAATTATGAAAATCATTATCGAGCCGGTAATCAACCCAAACAACACGATAAGCCAAACGTACAGGTTGGGTGAGGTGAAGTCAATAAGAAAACGGGAGTTCGTATGCTGATTGTACAAAGGCGTCAATAGCACCGCCATCAACAGGCCGATTATTAACGCTTTGATTGTGTAACAGGCTGTTTCGCGGAAGCCCTTTCGGTGACGACCGGACTTTTCGACACGATTAGCTATGAGAGGGGCGGCATTATAACAGGAAAGCAGCAGGATAGCGAAAGCTACTAATACATAGATATTCACCTCTGTTTTATTTCCTTTCAGGGCTGTATCGCGAACAAAATCAGCTTCTCCGAAATGAATTTCTGTTAAGGGTTGAAGATAGATTTGATAGTTCAAGTTTTTCAGATAGGCTACTTTTTCGTGCGCGCCCGAAGTCAATGTCTGCGTTAATGTTGCTACATCAACCTCTTTTGTCAGTTTGTGATAAATTCCTTTGATCTGTAATGTAGCTTGGAACTCTAAGTTGTTGGACATGACCATCCTGGTCTGTATATGCGAATAGCGGGGAATATCGGCCATCACTCCCGAAACGACATGGACGATGCCATTGATTGTCAGCACCTGCCTAAGGGCGCTTCTGTTTGGGAAAAACTTGTTGGCAGTGGTAACGTCTATCACCACCTTGCCCGGCGTGTCAAGCGCCGTTTGGGGGTCGCCTTCTTTCAAAGGAAAGGAAAAGAAAGTGAAGAAGTTCTCGCTGGCGGTGATAGCAGGTATATGGGTGTATGTCATGCCATTAGCTTCGACGGTGAACTTGTTGGAAGCATCGGAAGCAAAAAAAGTAAAGTCTTCTACCTGTGGAATACTTGCCAGAAACCGCTCGTCCAGGGCTATACTACTTTCATCCGTGGGATATTTATACAGGTTTTTATAGAGAATTGCCTGCCCGGTGACGCGCACAATCCTGTCGCTGTCCTTGTGGAAACGGTCAAAACGATATTCAGTGAAGCTCCAAAAGGCAATCATAATAATAACCATAGCGGCCACACTCAGGCTGACTATACTCAGTATCCCTGAGATATTATTGAAATTGCAATTCCCGCAGGGCAACTGTTTGAATGTTTTGACTTCCATAACCGTGTCAATAAAGCCGCAAAAGTACTGATTATTTCTGAATAACGCAAATGGATGCGGTTTGGCGGATGATTTTGCCGTCGTTTGACAGGCCCTCTATCACAACGGAATAGGTAGTTGGGAAATCGGAAGTGTAAAACTCAAACGAGGCTTTCCCATCGTCTAAGAAGATAATATTCGGTTGCCAAAAGATTGTCGTGCGGTAATCAGGGACAGTCCGATTTCCTGACGCGGGCGCATCGTAGCGGGGAGCGTAAAATTCGACCGGTCGCTGAAAACCTAACGGACTGAACGAAATGTAATTAGAGCCTTTTTTGCTGATACCGGACGGCATGTCGCCACGTCGTGTGGTGATGCTGATAGCGCCTCTGGCGCTGTTTATCCCCAGAACAGCGGCTCTCCCTGTCTTAAAAATATCAATACATTCAATCTCATCGACGTGAACCATTTCCAAAACTGATGACCACAACAGTTCCATACCGTCGATGTAAATAAGCGCAGGCTCAGCGTTGCCACGTATTGAGATAGACCCATCCGAGTTGACTTGTACGCTCGAAACACCCTGCAGCAGACTTGCTACACTTGAAACGTTTTTGTTTTCAAACGATTCCCGATAAATTGTCAAGTCGGAGCTTGCATTTGCCCAAAATGTGGATAACCTAACCTCGTCTTTCTTAGCGATACTTCTTGTTGAAACGGTTATTTCATCTAATTGCAAAACCTTAATATCTTCATCATACATAGCGCGCTGCGCTGCCTTTTTCAAAAATTCGGATGTCAAAGATGCAGCTTCGGAAGCGCCATCCGACAGCAGAGATTGATTTTCAGGTATATGCTTCAATGCCGGAAACGTCTCTTGAATAAGAACTAATTCAACGTCAGGCTTTCCCTTTGGGTTTTTAGCCCTCAGTAAAAACCGGACGCTATCCGGATAATCGACGGAAAAATTAAATATACCCTCCGTATTGGTCAAAACAGCGCCTTTAAGCAAACTGTTGGAGTATAGCGTTACTTCGCTATTCGCAAGCGCGTTACCCTGTCCGGCAGAACGAACGGCTCCCGTTATATCTTTCGACTGTTCATATCCGCTTCCGGGCAATGTATAATTCCCTTTAAGCGCCTCTGTTATATCATATCTTCTCCATCCATGGGTCATCATTAAATGGTCTAAAGCCTCTGCCGCGCTCGGATTATCTAACAAGTAATATCCCGGCGATTCGATATACCCCTTCAGTTCGGACGACAGTAAGAGTTGAGCGGTAATCGTATGTAGCGTATCGATAGCCATATCTTTATCGTCGGTAACGGCAACCGAGACATGTCCGGCAAGCGGGTTCCCTTCCGAATCAGTCACTTGAATTTCGGACAAGACACGTTCTCTACTTTGATAAATGGGTTTATCGGTCGAAAAAACGAGTGCGGCCTGGTCTTCATTTTTGTTGAAAATCAACCGCTCGCTGACAGGATTCATTTGTTCGTCCAATAACAGCACCTGGATAACTCCCGACGGCAATTGTTCAGTGGTAATTTTCAGATAAGCGGCACGGTGGTTCCATTCCTTCAAATAAAGAGCTTTCCCTTTGCAATGGATGAACAGGTTCAGTGTTTTCTCCTGCAAGTCAGGCGATTTATTGAGCGTGACGAGATGGTTGTTATCTTCAAAACTGAGACTCAGAGAGAAGGTTTTTTTAGCAGCGGGCAGCACGAACCGTTTCTCGCGGTTGTTAGCGTCTTTACATTTTAAGAAATAGGTAACCGCTTCTTCAGGAATAAAATTAAAGGAACCCATTCCGGCAAAAAGCGTGCTGACCTCGCCGAGACGATTGCCTTCCCTGTCTTCAAGCACGCCTGTAACTGGAATGGAAGCGCCTTGCTCGTTCAATGCTTTAAAGGCAACGCGGCAAGGAGCGCCTGCTACTAAATAGCCTCCTTCGGGGAAAAAGGAAACCTCATAATCAGCCGCCGGCCTGCTTTTCGTTTGTTCTTTAACGCTTTTTAGATTGCCTATCCACACAGGTTTCTTAAAAAAATAATCGTCGCCCAAGTTTTCCATGAAACGGGTATAAGCTCTTAACGTATAAGAGCCTTCCGGAACAATCTCGGAAAGAAAGATATGACCATAAAAAAGTCCGAACTCATCTTTTTTGACCATCACACGATATAACAGTGAATCGGACGAATCAATCAGTTCAATATAAGCATATTGGCTAAGAGTCGGCATTTGATGTGAGAACGCGTCCACTACATACGCTTTAAACCAGATTCTTTCGCCCGGCACATACATTGTCCTGTCAGTATGAAGATACAGCTTCTCCTGCGGGAAAAGTGTTATCTGATTGATAATCCTGTTCTGCGCCGCCATTTTCGGTATAATGACGAAAAGGCAGATAATCAAAAAATTAAATTTTATTAGCTTCATTGTTGATATGATTATTTTTCTCTCTGTTTTGCTGTACCGGCTATTTATCAGGAACGTATTCTATTGGCAGAAGCATATTAATCCCTGAAATAGGTTTTGATCCGAAGACAGGAGACAGTTTCATCATGTTACTGTATGTCCCGTCGGGGAAAATCCGAATAGAGCCGTTCAACGTTTGAATGCGATTTCTGTATAAACCGACATTTTTCCAATTCATAAATACCTGTGCATTGAGTTGATTATGGTTTGACATCACGCCTGATGTAATTTGAAGCGGACTAATCAGATTTGGTTGAATGACAGGCCTGCCGTAGCAAGCTAATACTAAATCGTCTATTTCTTGCCTGATATAAAATTCTTTATAGTTTTTTAAAGAATCATCGGAAAAAAACTGAGACAGATCATAGACAGGGTCGATAACTAATCTGTCAGGAACCCCTTTCAAACTGTAACGGATAAATAAAAAGCCATCTTCTATCATGGTGTTATTGTACAATGATTTAATGAATTTACCCCGTGAGACGTTATACGTTTTTCTTCTATTCTCATCCCATAAGTCTTTTTGTTCCTGGTTTTTGGGTTCAAGTTCTGAAAATACCAAATCGATCTTCCAAAAGGTGGTATTTATAGTATGATCGTAAATAAAGTAATCAAGCCATACTCTAATATAATAGCCTGTTATATTGTTTATTACGTGAATAAAATCTCGACAGGTAACTTTAAAAATTTTGGTTTGGCTGTCATAGTAAAAATAAGGAGCTTTGGTATTAACAGCATAGATAGTTCTTTTTGAAGGATTTTCGCCCAGAAGAGAAGTCCAGAAAAGTTCAATATCACTTTTGCTGACTTTGATTTTTTTTACTACCAGTACTTCGTCAAGTGAAAGCGACACCAGGGAAACATCGAAATTAACGGATTCTTTTCCCGGTTCGATGTCATAAAAAACCGGCTGATACCCTGCATGTGAAACCCGCAGGTTATAGCTTCCTTCACCCGGTATTATCAGTTGGTACATACCTGTCAAGTCGGTGGTTATACCCGACTTGGTGTTGTTAATAAAGACCGTAGCGTTTGGAATCGGTTCATTGTCTTCGGCATCGGTAACATGTCCGCTGATAGTCCGCTGTCCGGATAGCACGAAGTGAAAGGAACAAAATAGGGTTATTGCGAAAAATTGCAGTCGGTTCATATATTATAAATTGTTATTTCACGCTTATTTTATCTCTTTTATAGATGATTTTTCCGTCATTCGTTACGCCTTCGATAACGACCGAATAGGTCGATGGGGTATCGGCTGTAAAGAAGCGGAACGTGGCTTTTCCATCCTTATCGGTTGTCAGGTTAGGCAGCCAGTGGATAGTAGTGCGTAAGTCGGGCTTATTAGAGGTCGTCGAATCGTATTTGGGCGCATAAAACTCGACGGGGTTCTGAAAGCCTACCGGCACGATATGGGCTAAATCTGTTCTGGGGGGTGAAGGATTGATTCTCCCCATTTTGGTATAGATGGCGAGAGCGCCACAGACCATTCCGAAGTCAATCCAAATTTTAGAATTAACCAATTCAATCCTTTCAATCGCATCAATATTAAGGAAGTCAATTGAACTTTCAGGAAAATCATCCACAAGGTAGGCGAGCGTACAATTGCCGCGGCTTAGAATTACCGGGTTTGTGCTTTGAACTACCACTCCCGGTAATAGTTGGAATAATGAAAACATATCCGAAAGTTTATATTTTTTTATATCCTCTTCCGTGACGGTTTTGTCGGAAAAGCTATAATAGCTCGACTTACTTCTTACGATTTCCTGTCGGGCAGTAATGGCGATGTCGTCCAATAGAATAGTTCGCATGCCGTGTTCACTCACATAATGCTGTTCTGCCTTTTCGGCGTATGCAAACAAGGTACCCTTTTCCTGCTCTGTCACAGGGACAATCCGCTCAGGAAATGAAATTTTGTCAAGCGTCAGGATCAGATTTTGACTGTTAACGCCCGTCATTGTACGTATTAATAACCGGTTGTTTTCGGCCAGGCCTCCGTCATACAGGAAGAACCGTCCGTTTTGATCGGTGACCGTACTTCCAAAGTAATCGCCATCGAGCGACAGGATATTAACATCGGCATTGGCTTCCGGTATCGTTTTGAGCATTTGTTTTCGTTGAACGGTTCCCGTTATCTCATAGCCCGTTTCATAAATTGAATCGGGATAATGGAAGTCTTTCCGTAAAATCCTTTCCGTGTCGTACCGGCGCCATCCCTGTGTGAGCATCAGCAGGTCAAGGGCATAGTTTGACTTGGGATTATCCTGGAAAAAATAAGCCGGATTGGGGATGTATCCCCGTAAATCGGATGACAGCAACAGTGAGGTCAGGATGTTGGCAGTCGTATCAACCGTTACGGACTCGTCTTCGGTTACGGAGACCGAAAGGACGCCTGTTTGTGGTTCATCCCATTCGTCTGTGATACTGATCGCATACTCAACAGGGCTTTTTGTTGAATAGGCGTCCTTGTCGGTCGAACTTTCGATGTGCGCATGGTCGTCGTTGTTGACAAAAACCAAACGTTCACTCAATGGAATCATGTCTTTTGTCAAAAGCAACAGATTGGAAACCCCCGAAGGAAAAGAAGCCTTGAGTAAAGCAATCGTTTGAGTGGTATTGTCTAATAAAAGGATATCCTGTACCTTGCCACGCGTATGAATAACCAAGTATAGCGTGTCGGTTGATTGCTGGGTCTCCGGCTGGATAATTTTCACAATCAGGTTGTCTCTGAGCCAGGATGTCGATAAGGTATAACCTGCTTTTTGGGCTTCGGGCAAGTCGAAGCGTTTGGATTGTCCTTGGCTGTTGGTGCAAACAGCGTAATATTTCTCGCTTTGAGCGGGTGTAAACATAAACTGTCCCGTTCCACGGTCATCTGTCTTGAACCGGCTGACTTCGTTACCCTTACTGTCATACAGGATGCCGTTGATATTTATGTCTGTCCCGTCTTGTTGTTGGGCTTTGAAAGCCAAACGTCCTGTACAGCCGATAAGTGATTGCCCCCCCTCCGGATAGAATGACACCTCAAAGTCATCTGATGGCAAGGGTATCCGGATGTATTTTTGGTACGGCCTATTGTCATAGAGAGCGTCAATCAGCATCACCCGCTGTTTTTCGTCCGACGGAAGGCTAAACGACAGGTTAGAGATACCATTAACACTCGGAGCGTTCATCGGTTTGCTGTTGTTGATGGAAATTTTTATTGATTCGGGGTTTAAAGATGAAGCGTTAAGGGCGTCTGTAAACCGTATACCGGCGTTTATTGGCTGGTTATGCTGTATCGGGTCGAAGGTTGGAGTTGTATTGAGCTTTCGGGTTAATGGGTTGGCTATCCGTATGTTTTTAAGGAAAAAGTAATCTTCATCCAAGTTACGCATCGTATTGGTATAAGCGCGGATGGTATAATCGCCTTCCGGAGCGTCATCGGGGATAAGCAGGTATCCGCTGTATACATCGTTATGGATGCCGGTTTTCACTCGGTAAACGACCGAACCCATCGCATTGAAAAGTTCCACATATACGCAGCCGGTTGTCCAGACGGGAAGATGTGAAGCCGCATCTACTATGTGGGCTCGAAACCATATCTGTTCGCCGGCTAAGTAGTAAGGTTTGTCGGTATGCAGGTAAACCTTTTCCTGTGGAAAAAGGCTCAGTTGCAAATCAAAGCAGTTATGTATATTTTCAGAGGGATTGGAAGTCATATAAGCCTGCCGATAGGTTTGGTTCAACTCTTCTTTATTCGTCCGGTTTTCCGCAAAAATGGCGGTGGTATTGATTTGCATAGCCTGCTTAAATTCAATGGGCAGTTGCCTGTTAAGTCCTGAAGGGGCATTGGACGACGCCTTGAAAGCTAATTCTCTATTTCTCAGCCATGTATTTTTTTGCTGGAAGTTTTTCGTGTCGATTTCATCGAACATAAACTGAGCATCCCAGCTTGCAGTATCGGTATTGTAATCATGCGAGAACCGGTCAAGCACGAATTTGATAAGATAACCCGTTTCGAGGTTGAAGACAGACAGCGGTTTAGAGCCGTAAGCCTGTAATATTTTTGTTTCCGGATGATAGTAAAAATTTACAGTTGATGGATTCGTTACAAAAATTTTGTTTTTATCCGGTTTCGTTCCCAAGATTTTACTCCAAAAAAGGTTGACATCGGTTTTTCGGGGTTTCAGCTTCTTATTCACATCCGTTTTATCAGATTCGCGTTTTTGGAGTGCGACATTTATTTCTCTCTTTACCCAGTCAGGTTCGATATCTCCGATAAAGGTTACATACCCTGTTTGTGAAACTACTAAGCGGAAATTGTCTGGACCAGGCAAAGCGAGTCGGAAAAATCCCTCCGTGTCGGTTAGGCTTCCCACCATCGTTTCGGCCAAGAAAACCGAAGCGCCGGGAATGGGAGCGCCAAGGGAGCTATCCGTCACTCGCCCGCTGATGTAGCGTTGTCCGGAGGCTATAGACGGTATCATCAACAGAATGGCCGATAAAAAACTACATAAGTTCATTCGTTTAATCATGCTTTAAGTATCGAAATTAAGGTACAAAGATATGAATAATTTATACAATTTTCGGTAGGCCCATCATATTTTCCGCTTATTTTTTAACAATTGCGCTTGCCACAACATTGAGAACCAATGCTCTAAGACGCGAAATATTACCTTTGTCTTCGGGGTGTACCCTGTGAGTTAGCAAAATAACAGCAGTTTGAGATACAGGATCAATGAATATAGAGGTTCCGGTATAACCGGAATGACTGTATGACCTATCGGGGTCGAATAAGCTTCCGGTGTGGATACCCCAGCCCAAGTTGCGTTCAAACGATTCAAGCCCTTCTGGGACACGCATCATGGTCTGTACCGTCAGAGGGCTTAGAATACGTTTCCCTTTATAAGCGCCGCCGTTCATTAGAGCGGCAGAAAGGAGCGCCAGGTCTTCTGCATTAGAAAACACACCCGCATTTCCGGAGTTCCCATCGTTCAACAAACGCGCTAAGGGATCATGCACCTTACCCAGCAAGACCGACCCGTCAGCCAGCTTCTCTGTCGGCGCTGTAAGCGCTAATGTAACGCCAGTAGGATTGTACATGGTATGTTTCATGCCCAAGACGTCAAAGATATGTTCTTTGGCATAATCACACAATGGTTGTCCGGTAATGTTCTGCAACACATTTTGGAGGGTGATATAATTGAGGCAACTGTATAATACGCCCGTCGCAGGTCTGAACTGTCTTTTGCAAGTAGCGATAGAATCAATCAGCGCTTTAGGGTTGGGTGAGCCGTATTTTTCTGTCAGTAACGAGGCGGTAATATAGGAAGGAAGGCCGGAAGTATGCGTCAGCAGGTTAATAATCCGAATCTCTACCCTTTGGTTGGTTTGAGGATCGGTCCAAGGCAGGAAGCCCGGAATGTACTTGGATACCGGATCGGTAAGCAGCAGTTTGCCGTTTTCCACCAACTGCATGATTGAGATAGCAGTACCCACAGGTTTACTCACCGAAGCCAAGTCAAAGACCGTATTTTCACTCATAGGTTCAATTGTGGGGTAAATGGACTTGTTGCCATACGCCTTAAGATACACTAATGAGCCACGTCGAACAACAGCCAGAACAGCTCCGGGAATTTCGCCGTTATCAATAGCCGCATGAATAATGGGATCAACAGAAAGCAAATGTTGAAGATCGATTCCAACTTTCCTTGGAACGGTGCGATGGATGGATTGTTTTGTTGGGTAACAACTCGTCAAGACGATTACAGAGAAAACGAACAGAGAAGTGAAGATAAGATTTCGCATAATGAAAGGGATTAGAAAAAAAGTAGAAAGTCCGGTTCATACCGGGCTTTCTACTTTTGAGTTAAAAGGATAAAGAGAAACCTATATTACGGTGTTTTCGAGAAGCGGATGTTCGAGAAAAAGAAAGTCAAATCTTTTGAGGGAACATTACCCGCTTCGTTTCCAATGTTGAACACGATCACTCTGGTGTGCCTTGTAAGCATATCGGAGGTAGAACGGGAATATTCGGTCCATTTTTGCATTTCCGATTCGGCAATCGTAGCCGTTGGTCGAGGATTACTGCTTTCTTCTTGCCCGTAAGCGCTTTCTCCCGGGAATGAGCCCCAGATAGAGGTCATCAACCGAAGCCAGATTTGATTGAAGTTCCTGTCCGCTCCGGAGAGGTCGTTAGCCGACGGTGAATAAACCCTGAATTTGATATAGGGATATTCATTCGCGTTGTACTTATATTCCGGCGGAAGCGCTAAGATAAAGGAAGCGCTTTTTCCTTTGGGTATCATCTTGTACACATATTGCAGTCCGGTTCCTGCCGGTGCATCACTCGGGTTTTGCGTAACGACGATGTTAAAGTCGCCGGTTTGAACATTACCGTCCACCCTGAAGTTATAAGGTATAAGCACGTCATCCGGTGTTTGAACCAATTCAACAACGCCTTTGCTTACGTAGGGCGCTAGCAGTGCATCCAATCCCAAAGAGTTGGGGATATATTTCACTTTTTTGATAGTTCCCGCTTCTAACAGGTCTTTGAGTATTTGTGTGTCGCCGATAGCGGCTATTTTGGCAACGAAAGGCAGGAAGGAGCCTCCGCCTACTGTACTGCTAACATTGTTACGGTTATAGATGTACGTCTTCATAGTAAGACCCTCACCCGTGAAATCCACTTCTTCGATATTCGGGAAATAGAACAAGTCCTGAAGTGAATTAGCGTGGAGCGGATACACTAATTTTTTGAATTGGGAAGCCGCTTCAAAGTTGAACTGCGTAAGGCCGTTGGCTATCAGTACATCCCTTTCGACGGGGATAAAAGTGCCGGAACCGGTAGGAACATTTATTATCAAGTCCCTATCCAAAAGTAGCGTATCCATAATAGCAACGCCATTGACTAAAGGACGCACCTTGTATTTCATTTTGACCGTATAAGCCTTGCCCATATCCAAGTTACCGACAAAGAAGCGGTAAGGAGTGGTGGGGTTAGCACCTGTGACCGTTTTACCTTCACGGTCTACGTATGAATACGTGAACCCGTGACAGTTTAATATCATCGAATTGATACCGGAAGGCCAATCAACGATACAAGACGAAGGTGAGACTAACAAACGCGGCGACGTAACAACTAATGCGTCCATATCGCCTTTGGTAAAAGGTATCATAGCGATTTCCTGCGGCACCGATTCATTACCGTAATCATCTTGTGTAGTGATTAAGAAGCGGTAAATTCTACTCTGTGTCAACCCGGTCATGTTAAGCCATGAAACCAATCCGTCTTTGACAATTTCTTGATTGTCAAAGCGAATAACCGTCTTTTTCGCTTTCCCTAAGTTAATTTGGTCGGACGGGACACGTCCCGCTCTTACCAGATCAATCTCAACCCGTTCATAGCCGATTTTACCGAAGATGGTGTCATACTTGGCAGGATAGACTCTCTCACCCCAATATTTGCGGGTTTTTTCGTGCATGTCTTCACAAGCAGCTAACAGAACGATGCTTGTAATTAAGAAAATAATTCTATATTTCATATTTTATACAATTCTTAATGTGAATAAACTATTTAGCTTTACGTCCATAAAGGGTTATTTCCGAATGGCAGTTGGCGTTTCCCTCACTGTAATTGCCAGAAAATCCTGACATGGCTTCGAATCGGAACCAGCGTGTGGGTTTCGTATATTGTGGGTTATCCGGGTAGAAATAGCACATATCGCCTGCTTCGCCTAAGCGGACAAATTCAATTTCGCTGATTCCGACAGGCACCGGTATCCGGTGTTCATAAAGCGGCTGTCCCCAGCTTTTGGTAGCGTCATCATATACATACAATCTGAATCGGCCTACATTTTCAAATTGATAATACTGTCCGCGGTTCACATTAGCTAAACCTCCGGAGTGGCGCTGATGTCCCACATAACGGCTCAGTTCATAGTATTCGCCTAAGTCGATGATGAAGTTCCAGGGCATATTGCCATGTGCCGCAAGGCCTGTGCGCCCGCGACTGTTGGTGTGCATAAAGTTCAGGTTGTCGCCTCGGTCGATGATGTCGTCTATCACATACCTGTTACGTCCTTCACGTCCTTCGCCGAAACACATCGGAACGCCTCCCACCGAATCATTCGGCAGGGGCAACACCCATTTGTCTTTCGGTATTTTCATATCTTCCAACAGTGTTACTTTCCCAAAGTCAATGGATTCGGTCTCATTGCCATAAGCATCGACAACTTTAATTTTAACGCTAAGCGGCTCGGCAGCCGTGAGGTACAAGTCGGGAATAAACCTTCTGTCGGTCAATATATTGGAAGAAAAAACCTGTGTAAAAGCATACGGCGTACCGCCTTTTGTATAAGCTAGCTCAACAAAAACATTGATGTTTTGTCGCAGCTCATTCGCCCAGTCAACGACTAACGCGCTGAATCCGGGTATCACTTTCATCGATTTAGCAACCCGTCTGTAGGCCGGTTCTAACGGCGTCACTTTGACGGCGACCGGCTCGGAACGAACGCCATTGCGATTGACTGCATAGAGATTGACCGTATATTCCTTGATGTCAGAAAAGCCGTAAACCTCTAATGAATCCTTATAAAATGAGGAAGTGAAAAGAAAGGTCTTTCCTTTTTCATTTGTATATTCCGCCTGAATTTGAAGCAAGTCTTCATCTTTTGGTATGGCATACTTCAGTCTGACTCCTCCAAAGAGTGGCGTATATTTTACGTCCGATACTTTACCGGGCGCTGCTCCGCTTATTTTGGGTTCATAGCGCCCTTCTTCCTTACATGTATTTACGCTAAATAAAAACATGAACACAAAACATAAATAAATAAATCTTTTCATACTGTTTAAAATTTATAAATTGTTAATTGTTAATCGTTTACATCCCCCTGCCCCCTTTAAAGGTGGAGTAAGGGGGAGTTAGACTACCATCCCGGGTTTTGTATTAACTTACCGTTTGTATTCATCTCTTCAATAGAAATGGGCCACAAGTAATCACGCAACAGAAAGCGTCGTGTTTGTTTGGCTTCTAATACAAAGAACGTTTGTGCTGTTGTGCCATCGTGTTTCCAGCCGTAAATCGGTGCATTATAGACATTGGCGGCTCTTTTATACCGGTGCATATCCCAAAACGCCAATCCTTCGCCCATAAACTCAATGCTTCTTTCTTCTAAGATGATGTCGCGTAATCCTTCCTTGGTACGATGTCGATTGACATTCTTGGCAATGGTAGCGTCCGAGTAGGTTTGTTCCACATTGGGGATACCGGCTCTTTGGCGTACCTTATTGATTAAGTTCCAAACTTCCTGTGAGGGGCCAGAGATTTCGTTTAACGCTTCGGCTTTCATCAGGTACAAGTCTGCTAAACGAATGATAGGATAGGCATACTTGATAGTACGTTGCCATGCGCCTGAGCGTGATTCGGGGTGTACAAACTTTTGTATGCCAATACCACCGGGGTAGAAGTCGGTCGTATTTTGGGATGAGTTATAACCACCGTCGCTGTTCTGGTACATCTTGGTTTTAATCAAAGCCGAATGCGCCCGCCAATAACCGCCGGTGATACCCATCGCGGCATAAAAACGCGGCTCACGGTCTAAATACATCCGCAATGTTTCGCTGTTGGGTTGCAAGTAGCCCCTTAATTCGTTATAAGCCGGGTCCGTCTCGCCGGGTGTTATCATTACATCGTACATTTTAGCGCGGTCGAAGTTGATGTCTTCGTCAATGGGCAGACCATTTTTCGTATAGAAGCGCTCCAATAACTGATAGGAGCCGCCAAGCCACTGCCAGGAATACCCAGCGGTTTGCTCATCGCCGGCGTTCACATAACCGGCCGGCAGTCGCATATTGGTGGATGCCGATATTTCGCCGTCGTTATAATAATTGATATTGGTATTGGGCCAGCACATCTCATCATTAGGATGATCCACAATAACCATTCGCGTATCATACAGCACTTTCATTTTGGCGTTATTGATTCTGAATGCTGTTGTGTCTTGCCAGTAAATGTCTTTTTTGTATGTGTAAAGTGTCTTTTGGTTGAACTCGGCTACCTCAATAGCTTCGTTTAGGGCTTTCAGTGCATCCTCCCATTTTTTCGCGTTATATTCCATAGGGAAAAAAGTCTTCCCGTCGTGGTCGTAGAAATCGCCGTAGTATTCCTTGTTCCCATTGTAAAACGGGCTTGCCCTGAAGACAAGTACCCTTGCTTTAATAGCGGTAGCAGCAATCTTATCGATCTGTCCATAATTAAGTAAGGTAGTCTTGTCGGACAGGTTAGGAATCGCTTCGTCCATCAGCTTGATGATATAATCGAAGCATTCATCAATTTTTGAACGCGGCTTCATCAGAATATTGCTGGGCGCTGCCGGGTCGATTAACTGGTCAAGCGGTAAGACAATTGGTCCATATTTTTGGACTAACAGCCAGCAGTAATAGGCTTTCAGAAAGGTAACCTGCGAGATCCAGTCATTTCTTTCTTTTTCTGACATATCCCTTGTTAAATGAATGTAATTTAAAAACACCTCGCAGTTGTTAATCCCTCTGTACAAGTGTTTGGCACCTTGCGTCCCGCTCCATTGTCCTAAAATGGGATCGGAAGACGTCTGTAAGCCGCGCATAATGCGGATAGCCCGCAAGTTACTGGCCGTTCCATTAAGGTCTAAACGCCCGATGTATTCATCGCCTAAGGTCCAGGTAGTAGCATGGGTGTCGGATTCGCGCGGCAGAAACCAGTAGGCTCTCGATAAAGCCGAGTACGCACTCTCTTTGCTTGAGAAAATTTGTTCAAGCGTCAACACATTATCCGGCACGACTTCCAGATATTCGGAGCATCCCGGCAGAAGCGCCGCCATTGCAATTCCGATAATGAATATTTTTATTTTTTTCATATATTTCAACATTTAAAAGATTAAAAATCAAATTTCAAACCCACATTATAGCGTATGTTGGGCGGATACCCGATACCATTAGCCCTTCTTTCAGGATCCCATAATTTGAACTTGCTGAACGTAAGTATATTTTCCAACATGACGTAAACGCGAGCGCTTTTGAGTGTGATGACATCCCAACCTTTGATTGTATAGCCTAATTCTATTCGTTTCAAACGCATAAAAGAGCCGTCGCGCATCCACCAGGTTGAACGGCGGGTATTGTTCACCACATCGGTAGTCGACAGGCGAGGCCAGAAGGCATATACATTGGGGTTTGTTTCGCTCCAGTAATCCCGGGCCACGATTTCAAGCGCATTCCGGCGAGCGATAAAAGGCCCTATACTTGAATCATTATCAACTGCTGCATTGCCTGTGGGATCAATAAATATTGATATCATGGCATTCCCCTGGAAAAAGAACGAAAAGTCCCAATTGTGATAGCCGATAGAGGGGCCGAATCCGTATTGCATCTTAGGGCTAGTAGGGTAACCGATAGGAACCTGGTCATTGTCGTCGACTTTTTTGTCGTCGTTAATATCCTTATATTTGATGTCTCCGGCTAAATATTCACCCCATGACTGTGGCGGGGAGTTAAATATTTCCTGCTGGTCAACAAACAATCGTTCAGCTATCAACCCCCATTGTTGGTCTTTATTATATCCTACCCGTTTGCGGTAAGCGTCTCGATAATCCCTTTCGTCCAATTTCATGTATTTATTATCGACATAGGTGAGGTTGGCGCGCGCCTGTACCCAGACATTTTTGTTGAACCAATGGCTGTAATCGATAGAGCCTTCGTATCCCCACGATTTCAGTTCGCCGACGTTACCGCTGACATTGGCTTCAAGACCGGCTGATGCAGGGAAATTCTCTCTGCGTACATAGATTTGCCGGGTATATTTCCCAAACGTCTCCGCTTGAACTTTTAATCTTCCGTCCTTGAAAAATTCGAGTTCAACGCCTGTATTCCAGTCGTCCGTAACCTCCCAGGTTATGTCTGGGTTGGCATACCGGTTGATGGTATAACCGCCATACGAGTTCATAAATGAATCGCCCCACCGGTAACCGCTACCCCATGCATCACCTTGGATTGCAATATCCGACAAGAAAAAGAAGCGGTCTTGGCGTCGGGCGATGGCGTCGTTACCGATTTTCCCGTAGCTCCCTTTCAATTTAAACATGTTCACGTATTTGCGTAATGGCAGGAAAAACGATTCGTTGGAAATAATCCATCCGCCGGCAATAGCCGGATAGAAACCAAACCGTTTACCGGTTCCGAATTTTTCAGATCCATTGTATCCGAAGGAGATTTCTGCGAAAAACCTCGAATCGAAATCGTAGGTTAATCGTCCGGCCAATCCCGTGTTTCTTTCGGGTAGCGTCTCATAGAGAGAGGAGGAAGTACCGGAAGTAAGCAGTTTTTCTTCTGCAGTTGCTACAAACATGGCGCCAATATTATGCTTGGCAAACTGACGTCCGTAGTTCATACGCCCTTCGAAGTATGTCCTGAAATTGGCGTCCCTGAACGCATCAACATTTCCCAAAAAAGCAGAGTTGTTTGTCGGGTTCAGACACCATAGCTTGTAATCGCCGGTTATCATGTTATACGATTCCAAATCGTAATAATAAGGATCATACCTGCGTGTAGCGCGGTAATAGGTCCAGTTATTAACGGATGCTTTAACCTGAACCTTCAGCCCTTCCGTAATAAATTTCAAGTCCTGAATAAGCACAGCCTGCGCCAAAATATCTGATTCGTTGATATTGGAATACCCCCTTGTCAGCTCGGCAAACGGATTGATTTTACGCGGTCCCTCAACAAACGTACCGCCAAACATGGTATGTGTAACATATTTACGGGCTTCGTCCGGCTCATATATGGCCGGGAAGTCAACCGGGTTACTGTTCATCACATACCTGAATACGTCAGTTGTAGGTGATTGTGGTCTTACTTGCCTTTCAAAACGACCGCTAACCATTGTATTCAAAGAGGTGGTAGGGGTCAGCTTAAAAATCACATTCGACCGGATATGTGAGCGGTTAATGCTGATATTGGTGTTAAAATTGTTGCGAGGATCCACCTTCAACAACCCTGTTTCATGGTCGAGACCGCCGGCTACATAATAGGTGGCAACCTGTCCGCCGCCCTGAACGTTTATATTGGCTTTGGTGTTAAAAGTCTGGTTTTTGAAAATCTCGCCATACCAATCTACATTTGGAAAAATCATTGGATCGACATTATCCTTTGTGGCTTGAATCTTTTGAGCGCTGTAGTAAGGGCCTAAAAGAGGATTTCGCGTCATACGGGCGTCGTTATACATATTCATGAAGGTGATACCGTCGGCTAGCTTGGGAATCTTTGTCGGTGTTGCAATGTGGTTATCGACGCGGATACTGAGTTGAACAGGCCCTTCAAAGCCTTTTTTAGTCGTGACGATAATAATACCGTTTGAGGCGCGCGAACCGTACAACACACTGGCAGAAGCGTCTTTCAGAATCGAAAAACTCTCAATATCATCTACTTGCAGGCGTGCAAAAGCCTCATCCGTCACTTCAAAACCGTCGACAAGGATCAGAGGCGTCGCTTTATAGCCAAAAGTGGTTACGCCTCGAACGAAGAAGTTGGCGTTATCCGCACCCGGCTCGCCGCTGGTCTGGTAAGAAATCAAGCCGGGTATAGCGCCGGCTAAAGCAGCGCCTAAGTTGGGTGACGAAATGCGAAGATCGGATATCTTGACAGTCTGAATCGACGCCACAACACTTTCCTTCTTTTGGGTACCGAATGCGACGACCGTAACTTCATCAAGTGTCGTAGCGTCGTCGAATAACTCGACAGCGATCACATTGGCCGTACCTACGACACGTGTCTGTGGCACTTTTCCCATATAGGTAAACAATAATGAATCACCTACCGCTGTGTTGATCGAAAAGGCGCCATCGCCATCGGTCTGCGTTCCACGTAACGTCGGGCCTTTGATTTGAACAGTCACACCCGGTAATAACGAACCATCGTTGCCGTCTTTTACAATTCCCGAAATGGTCTTGGTTTGTGAGTAACCAATAAAACTAATAAGGATAAAAATTAGAAAGTTGAATAATTTATGTCTATACATAGTGAATTTTTTAAACAAATGAGTAAAAAAAATAATAAACTCTAATGAAAAAAGTCCCTTTCTTGTGCTGCACTTATATAAATGTGGCTCGTCCGTTTATTCTTTTTATGCTGAAAAACAACGGTTTACCTGCTCTTTTTGTTTTTTGGTTCGTAATCATAATTAATCATTTTGTGTTCTATTGCGCTGCAAAAATAATAATAATTCATAACAAAGCAAAATAAGTGTTTTTTTTCATCCCCTCATATCTGCAGCAATTCAGAGTAAAAATATTTCATATTGATTTCCATATCGTTAAAACACTTCAGAAAAATAATTTTCCGGCTATTTATAACGTTTTTTGTAATTACTCAGGGTGTATAAAAGTCCGAAGGACTTGTATATGAATAACCCCGTGCAAACGAAGTGCAGCTCGGGGTGAAAGTGCATCAGTTCCCTC
>CAYUAK010000217.1:0-2006 GCA_964442765.1 uncultured Tannerella sp.
TTTAGCAGTATTCACTTCGACCTTGTACCCTGGATTCCCGGAGGGACTCATAACGAGATTGGTGGATCCACCCCGATGGCGGTATATAGGTCTCGCTGCTTGTCTAGGAGTTCGCCGACCCGAAGCCTGCGCTCCGGATGCTCAAAACATTCAATTACGTCAAGCTTGTCAAGCAGGCCCGGCAATGTGTAGAACTTGTAGAGATGAGCATCCTGCATCTGCTTGTTCAGATAGGACAGATATATCAACGCGACAAATTCGACAAACAGTTTACCGTTAAGACTTTGCTCGGAAGAGACCAACGTCCGGCGGAAATTCAGCCGTTCCTTGAGGTTGCTAAACGCTTTCTCCACGAGATCCTTGTTCCTGTAGAGAGCCAGTGCCGCAATAGAATCCATCTTTTCGTTGCTCAACAGCGCGAAGAACCCGAAATAACGCTTGGCCTTCATAACCGCTTCTTCTTTCACGGTCGCACGGTTGCCTCGGACGGGCGTCGATTTGACATCGAAGTACTTTTTGTAGAGTTTTTCATGCTCCGTCACACGCTTGCCGGAAATGATCTCATTTTTCAGCGCCATAAGCCGTCGGTCAAAGTCTTTCTGGTCTTCTGCCGCCCTGTCGATGTTGTAGTAAAAATGGATATAGACCCTGCGTTTCTCTTCAAGCACATCGCCCTTGTATGGACGCGCCTTTGAATACGGCCACTCGTAATGCACGGTCGTTGAATAGAGCTCGTAATCCTCATTGTAGTACTCAAAAGTCAGGAATTCGTCATGCACTTTGTCCAATTCGTCACGGACGTATTGGAGGGACATTTTCACCGCGACAAGGAACTTCAAATGGTCTTTGAGTAGCCCATTGATGTTTTCCTCCTTGTAGAAGCCCCTATCCATGACCAGCTTTACTTTTTTGAGGCCAAAGATATTGAGTTCCGACAACAGCGCCTTCACCGTCATTGAATCCGGTATGTTGCCAGCCAGCTTCCGGTAATAGAACGGCAATCTCGACTTCTCGCCGAACACCAGCGCCAATTTGAGCTGTGGAAGCCCGTCACCGTCTTTGTCGTGTCCGTACTGTATCTGTCTCAGGCATTCGGAGTAGCTGGATATCGTTGTTATGTCGTAAGCCCAATATTCGTTCTCTGCTCGGCGCCTGCCCTGCAGGCGGAAAAACCGGTGTGTTGAGTCTTCGTTTATGCCTGAGAATATCTCGCTGCTTCGTTGCGAAGGGATGTCTTCCCCGCAGGGGTGTTTGTGCGTCTGACCCCATTTTTCGAAACGGTAGAGCGGGTTCTTGTCTTCCAGTATCAGGTAATACGCCAAGGAGAGGATTTCCTTGTACGTGTCGGGAAAGCACTGCCGGAGGTCCTCAATCAGTCCGAGTTTGTTGCCAATCGCATCGAGAAGATACGTCGCCCCATAAAAGAGCCGTACATACTTTGTGGGCTTACGTGATTTTACCGGAGTTTTAGGAACTCTCATCCCCTTCATTCTCCCGTCCGTGGGGACGATTTCCCCAGTTTCCACGTCCACCCGTCCTATCAGTTTGCGCGTGCTTCTGGACTGCTTCTTCTCCTTATCCCATCTTGAAACTGACTCGTATACATAAGTGATCCCGGAGCGGCTGTCGGTTTGAAAAACGGTGGCCATACCACACCTCCATCGTTATGTCTTATACTAATTCTAACACATAACGATGGAGGTGTCAACTCTCCGTCACCTAATTTCCCTGTATTTCCAGTGCTTTATGCTCGCCAACACACATCCTCGTTATGTGTTACGCCGGGAGTCAAGGTTGTAATGAATGTGCAGATCACAAATACTTAGTGCCGGTTTCCAACTGCCTAAAGGTTGTTAAAAATGGTGATTGGTTCGGGTTTCTGGCTGTTTCTATTAACGATAAATATTTCATCGCTGTGCCCATGGGAATTTGCGATGTGCCAGAATATTTTCCAATTAATAAAGATGAGTATATCGACACGTTTTTTGAAGGAAGAAATATAATGG
>CAYUAK010000218.1:0-2634 GCA_964442765.1 uncultured Tannerella sp.
TATAATGAGTGATTCTCAGCGGCCAAAAAACGGTAGAGAGGGAAGGAATAAAAACAAAGCCGATAGCCGAAATCCAGAAGAAGTCGATGCCCCATAACTCCTTGATACCGAACACCTGTTGGAAAATCAAGCCGCCGGCAAAAACGGTCACGGCTACTTTAGTCAGCACATAACTGATCAACGAGATGAGCGACAGGACGGTTCGTGATTCAGGATTATAGCGACGCTCTAAAAATTCGGGCATCGTATAAACCATGCTGCGTGAGTAAAAAGGCACAAAGACCCAACCTAAGATAAGTATCATCCACCCCTGTATCTCCCAATGCGCCATCGCCATCCCGCTCGAAGCACCGGCTCCGGCTAATCCTATCAAGTGCTCCGAGCCAATGTTGGCAGCAAAGATAGCCGCACCAATCGTGATCCAACTCACGTCACGCCCCCCAAGAAAATAATCGGCCGAATCGGCCTGTTTCATCTTCGAGACCCATACAATCACTCCAATCAACGCAAGGGCAAACCCCCCAATGACAATCCAATCTAATATTTCCACAATAGAATCCTGTTTTAATGATTGATTATTAACGATATATTAATATTTTTTGCTTAAATAAGCGTGTAAAAATAGTATTTTTTTTGATACAATGTATCTTATCAATATATGTTATATAACATATTTGATTTCCGCCATTTCCCCTGTCTTCATGGCGGCTACCCCCTTCCCTGCCACCCCCCAAAAAAAACCGGACTGCCAATTTTTTACAAAAGACAGCCCGGACAAACAAAAAGCTATGAAACAACTTATTCCAATCGGCGTGCGCCGTTGCTGATGACGACGTCGTACACTTTTGGGAATTTTCCGAATTTTTCTTTATAAGAAGTTTTTGCTTTTTCGATGAACGTCTCGTAGAGTTCATCTTTGACTAAGTTGATAGTGCAACCGCCGAAGCCGCCGCCCATGACGCGCGAACCGGTCACGCCGCACGTTTTGGCGATGTCGTTTAGGAAGTCTAACTCCTCACAACTGACTTCGTACAGCTTACTCATCCCGTAATGCGTTTCATACATTTTCTGCCCGACGGTTTCATAATCGCCGGCTTTCAACGCTTCGCAGACGTCTAGTACGCGTTGTATCTCTTCGATAACATATTCGGCGCGTATAAAGTCGGCTTCGCTCACCCGGCCTTTGACCGTCTGCAGTTGTTCGAGGGAGGCATCCCGCAAGAACTCAACACCTAACAGCGATGCAACAGCTTCGCAGGCGCGGCGACGGTCGTTGTAGGCCGATGCCGCTAATTCATGCTTCACTAAGGTGTCGAGCAACACCAACTTGTAGCCGACTGGGTCGAAGGGAAAATACTCATATTCTAATGAGCGGCAATCCAATCGTATAAGGCTTCCTTTTTTTCCAAAAAGGGAGGCGAACTGGTCCATGATGCCGCACATCACGCCGCAGTAGTTATGCTCAGTAGCCTGTCCAATTTTGGCTAATTCAAACTTGTCAATGCCAAGGTTGAAAAGGTCGTTCAACGCAAAAGCATACGTGCTTTCTAAAGCTGCTGACGATGACATGCCCGCTCCTAACGGTACATCACCGGCAAAAGCCGTGTCGAACCCGGAAATCTGATAGCCCCGCTTGATGATCTCGCGGCAAACGCCAAAGATATACCTCGCCCAACTGGCGCGGGGAGCATCTTCTTCGTTCAGTCCAAACTCGACATAGTCTTTTAGGTCAATCGAATAAGCGTGTACCTTGTCGGTACCGTTCAGTTTTATTTCGGCTATCATCCCTTTGTCGATAGCGCCGGGGAAGACGAACCCGCCATTATAATCCGTATGCTCGCCAATCAGGTTAATACGTCCGGGCGAAGCGTATACCGAACCCGTTGTTCCGTCAAAATGTTTCTTGAAACGACTTCTTACGTGTTCTATATCCATAGATTATACGTCCTTTTTGGCAATCTTACTGCCGATTAATGCATAGTAGAGCAGGTAAGCGAATCCTGCAAGAACGACCCAATAGCTTGTCATAAAACTACTTGCATCAGCTACCATTCCTTGAATCCATGGAAGAATACCACCGCCACAAACCAATGTCATGAAAATACCGGACGCTACCGCCACATATTTTCCTAAGCCTTCGACAGCCAGATTATAAATGCTACCCCACATGATGGAAGTACACAAACCAACTAAGATAATAAACATGGCATTAATGGGAACTTGAGCCAATCCAAATGAAATAGCGCCTGCATCGTCTCTTTGAAATAATGGCAGGGTGACTTTTACGGTTTCAGGTGAGAAAATGGCTGCTGCAATTAAAAGTAAAGCGACTGCAGATGTAACAGATAGCATTGTTTTACTGGATACTTTCGCTCCTATAGAAGCACCGAACAAGCGACCGATAAACATCAGGAACCAATAGGTGCCAGCCACTGAACCGGCAATTGCTGTACCATACGCTGCATTGTCGGATAGCCAAAAAATTGCAATACCAGGCGTTCCAACTTCTACGCCAACATAAGCGAAGATACCGATAGCGCCCAATATAAAATGGCGGAACTTAATAGCGGCTTTCATCAGATCTCCAAGAGGCTCCGAGAAACGTTCTGCATGAGGTTCGGGAATACAAACAAC
>CAYUAK010000219.1:0-1554 GCA_964442765.1 uncultured Tannerella sp.
AAAGAAAGAAAAGTTGCTTGAAAAACTCAGCAAGAACCTCGTGAAAGCCCATAATTTGGCTTGCGATCACCCAAAACTGATAACGGCAATTATGGAGTCAGAAAACGTGCGCAGCGACGATATTACTCTCGAAGAAGCGCTGGCTATCGTGGTAGCGTACTTTATGGGTATGTCAATGAGCAGCATTGAGCCCGGCAGCACATTGTGGGAGGAGGTTATTGCCGTCTTAATCATGGCTGATATCAGTGTTCAAGAGAGTGAAATTTCTGCCGAGCGTGCAAAAGAGTTGGCGAAACGCTGCAACATCCTCTTTGCGGATGTACTCAAAAAGCAGGCAGGACTTACATAAAGTCGTGACACTGACAGGTCGTCTACAACCTGACAGTGTCGAAGACCTGTCAGAGTTGAATTTACCGTATTATGTTATTGGTTTTTTACAGGGCAAAAACCTATGATGTAATGTGCCGGTAACGATACAGTAGTTGAATTTTTTTTAAATTTTGGGAACAATATGTTAAATATCGTACTTTTCGAGCCGGAAATACCGCAGAACACGGGGAATATAGCCCGTACCTGCTCGGCCACAGGGGCGCGGCTGCACTTGGTTCATCCTTTGGGATTTACTATAGACAGCGCCAAACTCAAGCGGGCGGGGTTGGATTACTGGGATTCCCTCGACATCACCCATTACAGGGATACCGGCGAATTCCTGTACGTCCACGGCGGGATGGAGTTGTTCTTCTACACCACAAAAGCCTCCCGCCTTTACAACGACGTGGTCTACCCACCCGACGTCTTCTTCATCTTCGGAAAGGAGACGGCAGGCATCGACCGGGCGATACTGGCGCGCTTCCCAGAGCGCTGTCTGCGCCTGCCCATGCTGCCCGGCAAGCGCAGTCTCAACCTCTCCAACTGCGTGGCGGTAGCGGCCTTCGAGGCCCTGCGTCAGGGAGGGTTTGCGGGGATGGGGTGAACGCCGCCGCTTTGCTAGCGGTAATTGATAGTTGACAGTGGATTGTTAATAGTTGCGGAAGAAAACGCTGCGCGTTTTCGAAAATCGGATTGGGCGGGACACGGGGGAAAACGAAAAAAACATCGGGAAATATAGGGATATTTATCACATTGCTCCTTAAACCGATAATAGAAAAATTTTAATGCAAATGCCCCAGATTTTGCATCGAAATATTTCGTATCTTTGTACCCGATAAATTAAAATTGTATAACTTTAAAATTTAAAAATATGGGCTTATTTACCCCGGCGTGGAACAGTAAAAATCCTGAAAAAAGGATGAAGGCGATAAAAAAAATTACCGAAGCTGCCTTACCTACAATTCATTATTACCGTACGTTAGCTGAAGAAAAACTGTTAATAAAACTACAAAAGATTGCAGACCATGCAAATTATGATGATGTAAGACAGGAAGCATTGAAAAAGATAGCAATAACTGGACCCTTCAACGCAGTATTAGAAGCAGTTGTAAGACTTACCGACCAATCTGTTCTCGAGAAAATTGCAAGAACGAACGACCATAAGGATATTCGCATAGCAGCATT
>CAYUAK010000220.1:0-2169 GCA_964442765.1 uncultured Tannerella sp.
TGCAAAGGAATACCGCCGACTTTGATACTGCCTTTATTCGGCTCATAGAAACCTAGCAACAACTTGATAAGCGTCGTTTTACCCCCCCCGCTCGCCCCGACAACTGCTGTCACTTTCCGCTCCGGTATCGTCAGGCTGATATTATCCAACACATAATCCCGGTCGGCGCCATCGTAGCTGAAACAAAGGTTCTCGACGGTTATCGTTTTATTTTCAGGCAGGACGGTTTGTTTAATGTCCGATGCCTGCACCTCGTCATCCCGCTGGTGTATTTCCGACAGCCGTTCAAGGCTTATCTTCGCATCCTGGAACGATCGGGCGAAGCCGATAAACTGCTCTATCGGTGCAGTGAGCTGGCCGACGATATAAGTCAGCGACATCATCATGCCAAGCGTCATGGCGCCTTCCACCACATTTTTTGCCGCTAAGAACGAAATCAGGATATTTGTCGTCTGGTTGAAAAAGACGGAGCCGAGTTGCTGGTATTGCCCCTGTGCAAGCCCCTTGATGCTGATTTTAAACAGTTTCACCTGGATACGTTCCCACTGCCAGCGTTTTTCCGTCTCGCAGTTATTGAGTTTTATCTCCTGCATGCCGGTGATCAGTTGGAACAGGTTGCTCTGTTCGCCGGCAGCCTGTGCAAACCGTTTGATATCCAGTTCGCGCCGGTATTTCATAAAAGCTAATATCCAGGCCACATACAAGCCATTGCCCAATAAGAGCAAACCTAAGATTGTCAGGTTGTAATACCCCAATACAAACCCGAAAACGATCAAATTGACAAACGAAAAGAGCGTGCTGATGGATGTGCCTGTCATAAATGATTCGATACGACCGTGGTCGCCGATGCGCTGCATGATGTCGCCCACCATTTTGGTATCGAAGAACCGGATCGGCAGGCGCATCAGTTTGGATAGGAAATCGGATATCAGCGAGATGTTGATACGCGTATTGACATGCAGCAATATCCAGCTACGGATAAAATCGACCGACAACCGCGCCAGGAAAATGACCAATTGCGCAATAAGAACCAGCGTAATAAACCCCAGGTTATTATCCCGTATACCCGTATCCACCAGCGATTGTGTCAGGAAAGGCATGATCAGTTGCAGCAAGCTGATAGTTATCATGCCCAGTATCAGTTGGATAAACTGCTTTTTAAAAGGCGTCAGGTATCGAAAAAAGAAAGCAAGCCCCCTATTCCGTTTTCCCTTCTCATCCGCTATGGAGTGAAACTCCGGCCCCGGCTCCAACAACAACGCCGTCCCCGTATCCTTCTCCCCCTTTTTGCTGCTTATCCAGCATCTTTTAAACTCCTCCTCATTAAAAACCACCTTCTTCGACGCCGGATCCGCGATGTAGTAAGCTCCCCCTTTGAAGGGGGGCAGGGGGGATGTTCGTTTTTGAGTGTCGAAAGCAGAAAATTTAGCCTTCCTCACCTTATACAACACCACAAAATGATTCTGATTCCAATGCAATATACAAGGCAACGGCACCTCATTTTTCAATTGTTCCAGCGTAATCTTCACCCCCATCGTTCGGAACCCAATAGTCTCTGCTGCATCACTAATACCCAGCATCGAAACTCCTTCCCTTGTGATAAACGACTTTTCGCGAAGATATTGCAAAGTATAATTCCGCCCATAATGCTTCGCAATCATGCGCAGGCAAGTCGGCCCGCAATCCATCGCGTCTAATTGTTGAAAGTGAGGAAAAGGCTTCAGCATATCGATCATCGTTTAAAATTACTGCAAAAGTACAAGATTTTTTTATGATTCCAAACATTTTCATTTTAATTTTGCAATCACAACGACCGGATTGTCGTCTTCTCGTAGAATTTGACACAAAAATATACTCGTTCTATTATAAACAAAAATATTTTGCCTGTTAGGGATATAACGAATTTAAGCGTATTACCCTTTAACGGGGATTCAACACTCGAAAAAATATTCTTTTGACTCGATTTAGAAACGCGATGAAACATAACGGTAATATTTATAGACTAATTTATTTAAAATGCAACAGCAAATAAATGTTATTACTTTCCTCATCTGAATCATCAACCATTCTTTTCAATTTTCCCTTTAACAAGTTCTCTTTATTATCACTTATAAGCATATTAATATCAAAATTAACAAAGCCCAACTTGTTGTTTTGAGTAATAACAAT
>CAYUAK010000221.1:0-2555 GCA_964442765.1 uncultured Tannerella sp.
AACGAGCAGATGGTAGAAATGAATTAAGAATTAAGAATTAAGAATTAAGAATTAAGAGAATTAAGAATTAAGAATTAAGAATTAAACTCCCCCTTTGAAGGGGCAGGGGGAAGTTGAGAATGTTGGGGAAATAAAAAGAACATGGTGTAATAAGTTTTTTTTAAAGAAGCTATTTAGAAATACTTTTGATAGAGCCTGATTCGGGATAAAACAGCACCTTGATGGGTTCCTTTTTATCTTCAAAGAGAACCGGAAGCAGCACATCTTGAATGCCGAATTGAACAACATACATCTCTTTTCGCAGCAGTGATCTGTTGTTGTAAATGATTTCGGCGCGCCCCCTACCCGGTTTGTTATAAACAACGCCTTTAGATTTGGCTTTTTTCTCCGCTTCTTTCGGGTCTAATTCCGGAATACGCTCCAAGGCTTTCAGGTTCATGTACACCGGTTCGCCGCCTAAGTCATCGGCATCCAAAATCCCCAATTTAGTTGAAAAACGGAACAACACCTCCCGTTCTAATTCGTCTTCGGGTACAAGTTCTACATCGTAATAGGTTGTTTCTTTGCTTGTTATACCGGTAAACAGTTGCACCAATGCCTTTTCTTTTTCTTCTAACTTGCTAACCATCAGCTTCAAACCCTCACCGTCTGAAGGCATATTTTCGGCATTGCCTGTAATAATATCTTTGAGGCTTTCGCGCAGTTCGTATATTTCCTTAGAAGCGATCTCGGCTTGCTTGGTTTCGTTGCCGGCTCTCAGCATCTCTTCCGAAAAAACAGAAGTCGAAAAGGAAGCTATCTCTTTATGCTCAACCCTTCTTTCTTCGTCCGAAAATTCGAGGACATACGTATCATTAATGGCGCACAACAAGTTCTCGCGGGTAAGAAAGGCAAAAGGCGCCACCGTCTTTTGGTTAAATTCAATCTTATACATTTGAGAAGGGTCAGGGATACCTTTACTCACAAGCGCTATCCGTCCCAATTCATGATAGACGGCATCTTCGGTAATCACATTTTTGATACCTAAATACCTGTCGGCAAACCGGAAATAAGGACCCGCTTTTTGCGTTACTTTGGTCACCTCTGCATTGATAATAAAGGCTGTTTTAGGGAGTGAATAAAGGACGCCGTTACCGGTTGCCCGTGTTGGAATCACTCTTTCTACATTGGTCTGTGCCGTCATTATAACGGCGCTAAATAACAATCCGGCAAATAAAAAAATACGTTTCATTCTGCTTCTATGGTTGAAATAATGCACAAAACTAAGTGTTTTTTTTGAAATGACAATGATTTTGTACTATTTTTTTGAATTTCTCGTAATAAGCGCTATATTTGTCCTCAAATTTTAACAAAAAAGTATGGAAAATATCGATCAAAACATCAAACAAAACCAGATTCAGGTAGAGCTTTCAGACGAAATAGCTCAAGGCACCTATGCCAATTTAGTCGTCATCGCACATTCAGCTTCGGAGTTTATCCTTGACTTTATCCGTATTGTACCGGGTGTATCAAAAGCCAAAGTTCAAAGCCGTATTATTCTGACGCCCGACAATGCTAAAAGGCTATTGATGGCGCTTCAGGATAACGTCCGCAAATTCGATGAGATGTCAAAAAATCCGGTTCTCAACCATCCCTTCGGCGATTTCTTCCCGCCTATCGGCGGCATCCCCGGCCAAGCCTAAAAAAAACATTAAGTATCAACGGCATCCCTACCGTTCCAATAATAACTTTTTCAGCACCGCCTGCGCCGATATCTCGCGATTAGCCGCTTCGGGGAAAACGATGCTTTGCGGACTCTCTATCACATCGTCGGTGACAATCATATTGCGCCGAACGGGTAGACAATGCATAAAACAAGCCTGATTAGTCAGCGCCATTTTTTCGGTGTCGACCGTCCACGCACGATCTCTGCTCAGGACTTTGCCATAATTGGGGTCGTTATAGGCCGCCCAGCTTTTGGCATAGATAAAATCAGCCCCTTCAAACGCTTTCCGCTGATTATATTCTACTTGTGCATTGCCGACAAACAGCGGGTCAAGCTCATACCCTTCCGGATGCGTTATTACGAACTCATAACCGGCAGCGTTCATCCATTCGGCGAAACTGTTCGGGACAGCCTGCGGTAATGGATTGGGATGTGGCGCCCAGGTTAAAACGACCTTCGGCCGCTCGGTCTTCTTGTATTCCTCTATCGTTATCAAATCGGCATAGCTCTGCAACGGATGCCTCGTAGCCGCTTCCATGCTAAACACCGGGCGACCGGAGAGGTCGATAAACTGATTCAGTATCTTCTCGTTATAGTCATCGGCTTTGCTCATGAACTGAGCAAACGAGCGGACGCCAATGATGTCGCAGTAACAGCCCATGACAGGTATCGCTTCTAAAATATGTTCGGGCTTATCGCCATCCATCACCACACCGCGCTCGGTTTCGAGCTTCCATGCCCCCTGATTAACATCCAAGACGATGGTGTTCATCCCTAAGTTCATAGCCGCTTTTTGCGTACTGAGGCGCGTCCGCAAACTCGAATTAAAGAATACCATCAACAACGTCTT
>CAYUAK010000222.1:0-16796 GCA_964442765.1 uncultured Tannerella sp.
TCATATACAAGTCCTTCGGACTTTTATACACCCTGAGTAATTACAAAAAACGTTATAAATAGCCGGAAAATTATTTTTCTGAAGTGTTATAACGATATGGAAATCAATATGAAATATTTTTACTCTGAATTGCTGAAAAAAAAAGCGGGAGACGGGGGGGCAAGGGGGAGTTGTTCAAAGGAGGAGTTCCTGTAACTTTTTCATTTCGTCCCGGTATTGTGCTGCTTCGATAAAATCAAGTCTTTTTGCCGCTTCTGTCATCTGTTTACGGACCCTTTCGATGGCTTTCTCCAATTGTTCGCGGTTCATATACTTCACGACCGGGTCGGAGGCAAGCGACGTTTCTCTCTCGAAATAAGCATACGCATCGGTTTTAGACAGTTTTGTTTCACCAAAAATGGATGCTGTATTTCGGATTATTTGACTTGGTGTTATGCCGTGCCTTTCGTTATAAGCTAATTGTTTCTCCCGTCGTCGCGTCGTTTCGTCGATTGTTTTCCGCATGCTATCAGTGATGGTATCGGCGTAAAAAATCACCTTCCCGTTGATATTTCGTGCCGCCCGTCCGGCTGTTTGCGTCAGTGAGCGATGCGAGCGCAAAAATCCCTCTTTGTCGGCGTCGAGAATGGCCACCAGCGAAACTGTCGGTAAGTCGAGACCTTCGCGCAAAAGGTTGACGCCGATAAGCACATCAAACTGTCCGCTCTTCAACTCGTCCATGATGCGTACACGTTCAAGCGTCTCCACATCGCAGTGTATATATTCGCACCGAATACCCATCCGCAGCAGGTAATCTGTCAGCTCTTCGGCCATGCGTTTGGTCAGTGTGGTCACCAAAATCCTTTCGTTGACACTCGACCGTGTGGCGATTTCTTCCATCAGGTCGTCTATCTGATTCAGTGTAGGGCGTATTTCTATGACAGGGTCTAACAATCCGGTTGGGCGGATGACTTGCTCAACAATCACACCTTCGCTTTTTTGGAGTTCAAAGTCGGCGGGTGTAGCGCTGACATAAATCACCGACCGGTTTAGCGATTCAAACTCATCGAAGGTTAAGGGACGATTATCGCGGGCGGCAGGCAGTCGAAATCCGTACTCAACTAACGTGTTTTTTCGTGAGCGATCTCCTCCGTACATACCCCGTATCTGCGGCACGGTCGCATGGCTCTCATCGACCACTAATAAGAAGTTCTCCGGAAAATAATCAAGCAGGCAATAGGGACGCTCGCCCTCCTTTCGTCCGTCGAAATAGCGAGAGTAATTTTCGATACCCGAACAATATCCCAGCTCCTGTATCATTTCTATGTCAAATGTGACGCGCTCCCGTAAGCGTTTGGCTTCAAAAGGCTTGTCGTTTTTTTCCAAGAAATCGACTTGTTTACCTAAGTCGACGGCTATTTCACTCAGCGCCTGTTTGATACGGTCTTGTGTTGTCACAAACAAATTTGTCGGGTAGATGTTCAATTGTTCCTGTTCCTCATACTCGCGTCCGGTCAAGGGGTGAAAAGAAGTAATACGTTCAATCTCATCTCCCCAAAATTCGATGCGGTACGCCACGCCGTCATAGCCTTCGATAGAAGGGAAGATGTCGACCGTATCACCGTTGACGCGAAAGCATCCGCTCTTAAACTCCACTTTATTGTTCACATACAATGCGTCCACAAAGCGACGCAGCAGCTTATCGCGTGGAATAGTCATTCCCTTTTCGAGGAAAATGATCTGCTCGCCGAAAGCCCTTGGGTCGGCGATGCCATAGATACACGACACCGAGGCAACCACGATAACATCGCTTCGTCCGGAGAGAAGCGAGGCTGTTGCCCGCAGTCGCAGCTTGTCGATTTCTTCGTTTATAGAAAGGTCTTTTTCAATATAGGTATCTGTGGTCGGGATGTACGCTTCAGGCTGATAATAATCGTAATAGGACACAAAATATTCCACTGCGTTGTGTGGGAAGAAGTCTTTGAACTCTCCGTATAACTGTGCTGCAAGCGTTTTGTTATGGCTTAAGACCAATGTAGGGCGTTGAATCTGCGCTATCACATTGGCAATCGTGAACGTTTTGCCTGAGCCGGTAACGCCTAATAGGGTCTGGTAAGGCGTCCCCTGTCGAAGTCCGTCGACAAGCGCCTGGATAGCCTCCGGCTGGTCGCCCGTCGGTTTGAAAGGCGAAGAAAGAATAAAATCCATTTTTTGTTCAATAAAAAAATGCAAAGGTACAAAAAAAAATAGTACATTTGCACCCTTCTCTGTGAAACTCTGTGTCTCTGTGTCTCTGTGTTGAATATCTAAAAATGAAAAGAAAAGTTTTTCTATTTTGCGTATTGTTGTTCTTTACTTATCCGGTGGTTGCAACCCGTTATCATGTCAATATCAACAGCGGGAATGATGCTGGTGACGGGCTGTTGTGGAGTAGTGCCTTTAAGAACCTGCAGGCGGCGCTTGATGTAGCAGAAGCAGGCGATGAGATATGGATAGCCGCTGGGGTATATCATCCCACAAAAAAAATTGCCGATGTTTACGGAACAAACATACATCCGACAACACCTACACATGGTCGTCATCGCAGTTTCCTTATTAACAAAAACATTTCGTTATATGGCGGTTTTCCGGCTAATCCGACCAATGCTACAAGTATAAACAGTCGTAACTGGAAAGTCCATCAGACGGTGTTAAGCGGTGATTTTAATAACGATGACGGTGATAACTTTGAGAACATGGACGAAAACGCTTTCCACGTGGTTATCTTGTTTGATGCCTCACCTTTAATGATATTAAACGGTCTTTATATAACGGGCGGATGCGCCGATGATATTGGAAACGTATATACCGGCGATACCCGTTATTATTATGTATCAGCCGCTGATGGCGGGGGTCTTTACGCATATTCACCTAACCGGAACTCATCCCCTACCCTATCCGATGTCACCTTTTACGGCAATTATGCACGGCAAGCAGGCGGCGGTTTGTTTAACTTTGCTTATCAGCAGAATGCTTCCCCCCGCATAACCAATGTATCCTTTATCCATAACAAAGTTGAGTTAGGTCATGGAGGTGGTATGTACAATAACAGTGCCGGTGGTATTCATGCCGAGTTAGTCAATATCAATGTTATAGGCAACGAATCGTGGCTGAGTGGTGGCGGTTTGTATTTCTTTTCCATAGAAGAATGTGCGCCGACCATCATCAATTCCGTTGTAAGCGGTAATTATGCAGGCTACGGTAATGGAGGTGGTATTTGCATGTATACATTCGATGGCAATGCCGAGCCGGTTATCCTTAATACAACCATCTGTGGAAACAGGGTAGCAAAAGGGGGATCAAAGGATGGCGGCGGCTTAGTTATTTGGCCGTTAGGGATTTCAAAAGCCACGATTATCAATACGGTTATCTGGGGGAACAAAGGTGATGACATCGACAACTTTTTTGCAGAGGGTGATGCAGGAACCGACAACATTATACGCGGCTCATTTATTGAAGGGAGGGATGATTTAGACGATACCAATCTGTCGGGAAACATCGACCCCCAATTTTTACTCCCTGCACATGCCGATTATGCGCCGACAATGGACGGCGACTATCAATTAAAGCTCGGAAGTCCGCTTATCGACAAGGGTATAAACAGGTTTAACACGCTTTCTAATGATTTATTAGGTAATCCACGGGTAGTGGACGGTGTGATAGATATCGGCGCATACGAATCACAGGGCAAACCGCCTGTAAGCAACGATATCTTTAATACAGAAAAAGTAATCTGGGGCAATGAGGGTACATTGTTTGTTCAACTCCATCACGCTTCCTCTTTATATGTTTATTCGATTGATGGGAAGTTAGTCAGGCATTACAAATCTTTGAACGAAGGCCTGTATCAATTTTATTTACCCAGCGGTATTTATTTCGTCACATTGAACAACGGTATCGTTGAAAAGGTTATCATCCGATAATATAACGGGGGATTAAAGGCAGGCGGCGACTTTTTGGCGGTCGGTTTGTATGGTTTCAAATTCGGAAGCGCATAGGATAGTTCCCATTGGGACGGATTCGTTTCGGTACTCCATCCGGCTGTAAACGATGCTACGGGCAGATAGATGGAACTCTTTAGCGCCCGTTTCGGTTTCAATCTGTGCGATATTACCATCGCGAATGCCACACCCCGGCATGATGATGATACGTCCGTTGGCGTTTTTTATCAGTTCTTTAATCAAAGGGATACCTCTGACAGCATCCGGTTGTTGTCCGGAGGTCAAGATACGGTCACAACCCAATGTGATGAGTTGTTCCATCGCAGTAAAAGGATTGCGACAGACATCAAAGGCGCGGTGGCATGTAACCGACAAGGGCATAGATGCTTCCATCAGGCGGCGCATCAGTGGGACGTCTATATCCCCCTGCGGGGTCAAGCAGCCAAAAACGACGCCATGAACCTTCAGTTGTTTAGCCATTTCGATGTCAAAAAGCATCGTTTCAACTTCCGATTCCGTGTAAAGGAAATCGCCGCCACGCGGTCGAATGATCACGTTGATGTTGATGTGTGCGGTCAGTTGCTGTGCCATTCGTATCATACCAAAACTTGGTGTAGTTCCTCCCTCCGGTATAGCCGCACATAACTCAACTCTGCGTGCTCCACCCGCTTCTGCTTCCACACAACTTTGTGCTGAATTAGCGCAAATCTCAACTATTCTTGCCATAATTTTTGTTTTTAAAGGCACAAAGGTAAAAAATTCCTATCTTTGCGCCCTAAAAAATAACAATTTATTAATAGAACTGATGAAAGTTTTGAAATTCGGCGGGACGTCGGTAGGTTCCGTAAAAAGTATTTTAAGTGTAAAGAATATTGTTGAAGCCATTGATGAGCCGGTTATTGTTGTAGTTTCGGCACTCGACGGGATAACAGACCTGTTGATTAACATGTCAATAAAAGCATCGAAAGGCGATGAGAGCTATAAAAATGATTTTTCCAAAATGGTTGAGCGTCATCTTTCGGTGTTTTCGGATGTCGTTCCAAAGGAAAAACAGGCATTATTGAGAAAAAAAATCATGGAAACATTTAGTGAGTTGTCGAATATTTATCGCGGTTTATTACTTATCAGGGATTTATCCGACAAAACATCCGATACGATTGTCAGTTACGGTGAGCGTTTATCGTCGCTGATTCTGTCGAAAGTGATAAAAAAAGCAAAATTATACGATTCACGTCAGTTTATAAAGACACACAAGCAGTTCAATAAACATGTCGTCGACTTTCAAAAGACGAATGAACTGATACAACAAACTTTTGAACAAGTCCCTCCGGTGGCGTTAGTACCCGGATTCATCTCATCGAGTATCGACAATGGCGACATCACCAACTTAGGACGCGGTGGTTCCGATTACACAGCCTCGATAATAGCTGCGGCGCTTGATGCTTCCATGTTAGAGATTTGGACCGATGTGGATGGATTTATGACAGCCGATCCGCGTGTCATCAGCGCGGCTTATCTAATCAAGCGCCTGTCGTTCACCGAAGCTATGGAGCTCTGTAATTTTGGTGCCAAAGTGATTTATCCGCCAACGATTTACCCTGCCTTTCACAAGAACATCCCTATTAGGGTTTGTAACACCTTCAATCCCGGATCGTCGGGAACGCTTATCTCAAATGAGATTGAAAAGACAGAGGGTAAAAACGGTAAAAAAGCCATTATCAAGGGTATCTCGTCAATCAATGATACAAGTCTTGTTACTGTACAGGGGTTAGGCATGGTAGGTGTCATAGGCGTCAATTACCGGATATTCCGCACGTTAGCCGAAAATGGTATCAGTGTCTTTATGGTTTCCCAGGCCAGTTCGGAAAACAACACTACGTTTGCCGTTAAAAATAATGTCGCCGATTTAGCTGTTAAAGTACTTAACGACGAGTTTGCACCGGAGCGTTCCCGCGGTGAGATCGATGATATAGTTGCCGAAAAGAACTTAGCCACTATTGCTATTGTTGGTGAGAACATGAAACGCACGCCCGGCATCGCCGGCAAGTTGTTTGGCACATTAGGGCGCGCCGGTATCAGCGTCATTGCCTGTGCGCAGGGCGCTTCGGAGACAAACATCTCCTTCGTCATCAAACTCGAATACCTTCGTAAAGCGCTGAACTCTATCCATGATTCATTTTTTCTCTCCGAATATAAAATGTTAAATTTGTTCCTTGTAGGCATTGGAACGGTTGGCGGCCACCTGTTAGATCAAATCAAACACCAGCAGAAAAAACTGATGAAACAAAACGGCGTCAAGTTGAATCTCGTCGGGATAGCCGATATAGAAGAAATGTTGATGCGACGTGAAGGACTTGACCTGTCAACCTGTATCAAAGAACTCAGAAAATGCGGTATTAAGTCATCGCCCGAAGGAATAAAAGCAGAAATACTGAGTATGAACATCTTTAACTCCGTATTCATAGATTGTACGGCCAGCGAAGAGATTGCCGCACTGTACGAATCCCTCCTCAACATGAACATATCCGTTGTGGCAGCCAATAAGATAGCCGCTTCTTCGCCTTATAAAAACTATGCGTTACTGAAAGAGACTGCGCGTAAACGGGGTATCAAGTTTCTGTTTGAAACAAACGTTGGCGCCGGTTTGCCTATCATCAACACCATGAATGACCTGATTAATAGCGGCGACCATATTTTTAAATTAGAAGCCGTGCTATCGGGTACATTGAACTTCATTTTTAATACCATCAGTGCAGACATCCCGTTAAGCAAGGCGATACAAATGGCTGTGGAGGCCAAATATGCCGAGCCAGACCCACGCATCGACTTGAGTGGGATGGACGTAATTCGTAAGTTAGTAATCCTTGCCCGCGAAGCCGGTTGTGTTGTAGAACAGAGTGATGTAAAGACCAGTCTAATCATTCCTGCCGACTATTTTGCAGGCACATTAGAAGAATTTTGGGCAAAAATTCCTGCATTAGACGAAGAGTTTGAAGAAAAGCGCAAAAAACTAACGTCTCAAGAGAAGCGTTTACGCTTTGTTGCCAGCATGAACAACGGCGTTTGTCAGGTGGGGCCTATGGAAGTAGGTAGCCGACATCCTTTCTATGAGTTAGAAGGCAGTAACAACATCATCATGATTTCTACCGAGCGCTATCACGATTATCCAATGATTATCAAAGGCTACGGCGCCGGTGCCGATGTGACGGCAGCGGGCGTTTTTGCCGACATCATTTCAATAGCCAATATCAGATAAATGAAGTATTACAGTACGAATAAAATATCGGGATTGGCAAGTTTAGAGGACGTTGTTTTCAAAGGCTTGGCAACTGACAAAGGGCTTTTTATGCCTGAAAAAATCCCTGTTATTGGGAAAAGAGTGATTGCCGGGATGAAAGATAAATCCTTTCAGGAGATTGCCGATATTGTAGCGCAGGCGTTTTTCGGCGCCGACCTGCCTTCTTTACAGCTATCTTCCATTGTCTATGATACACTTTCCTACGAAACGCCTGTCGTTCATATACATGATAACATCTATTGCCTTGAGTTGTTTCATGGTCCGACACTCGCCTTCAAAGATACGGGCGCTCGTTTTATGGCTCGTCTGTTAGACTATTTTGTTCATCAACAGAGACTTGACAAGAAGTTCAATGTGCTTGTTGCCACCTCCGGTGATACAGGTGGCGCTGTGGCTAACGGTTTTTATAATATGCCCGGTATCCATGTATATGTGCTATATCCGAAAGGTCAGGTGAGCCGCTTACAGGAATGTCAGTTCACTACGTTGTGGAAAAATGTTACTGCACTTGAAATAAATGGCACGTTTGACGACTGTCAGGCTTTGGTAAAAGCGGCTTTTATGGACGGGGAGCTAAACAGGCAACTATTTTTGACATCGGCCAACTCAATCAATGTAGCCCGTTTCCTGCCGCAGTCGTTCTATTATTTCAATGCTTACGCACAGTTAGACCGGATAGGTAAAGCCAGTGAGTTAGTGGTCAGTGTACCCAGTGGTAACTTAGGCAACCTGACAGCCGGGCTTTTTGCTTATAAAATGGGGCTGCCTGTCAAACGTTTTATTGCAGCCAATAACCGGAATGACGTTTTTTATGAGTATCTCCAAACAGGTCAATATACCCCCCGTCCATCGGTCGAAACGCTTGCCAATGCGATGGATGTAGGCAATCCGAGCAATTTCGCCCGTATCCTCGATTTATTCGACAGCAGCTATGAAAAAATGTCAGCGCTTATTGCCGGTTATCGTTATACCAACGAACAAATAGCCAACATTATTTCAGATGTCTATCAAATGCACAGCTATTTATTAGACCCGCATGGCGCTTGCGGCTACCAGGCGCTCGTCGATGACCGGCTCCAACCCGGTGAGACAGGGCTGTTTTTTGAGACCGCCCATCCTGCCAAGTTTAAAGAAACAGTAGACAGAATACTAAAGACCGACATTGAGATACCTTCTAAGTTGCAGGAATTGATGAAAAGAAGAAAAAAGAAAGTTTTTCTCGGTAAAGATTTTGAAGGATTTAAGACTTATCTTTTACAACAATGAGTATAATGTCATATTTTACCCCGTTTAATCTGACGCTTGCCATACTTCTCTTGTCGGCGTTCTTTTTTATGCGCGGCAAGGTGCGCTCGGATATTGTTGCTTTGTGCGCTTTATTAACCTTGATGCTATCGGGTATCCTTACGCCTTCGGAAGCCCTTGCCGGGTTCTCTAATTCGGTGGTTATCATGATGATAGGGCTTTTTATAGTAGGCGCCGGTATCTTCCGAACCGGATTGGCCAAGATGATAAGCGCCCGCATCCTCAAATTAGCCGGCAATAACGACAACATGCTCTTTCTGTTAGTAATGTTAGTGACGGCTTTTGTCGGCGCTTTTATCAGTAATACCGGAACGGTCGCTATGATGATGCCAATAGTTGTGAGTTTGGCCGCCGGCGCAGGCAAGGAAGCGCGTCGCTATTTGATGCCTATGGCCTTTGCAAGCGGCATGGGCATGTTCACCCTTATCAGTACGCCTCCAAACCTTGTGATACAGGAAGCGCTTGTCAAGCAAGGATTTAAAGCGCTCTCTTTCTTTTCATTTGCACCGATAGGGTTCATTGCGGTGACAATAGGAACGGTGGTGTTATTTTTTTTAAGCCGCACGCTATTAAAAAGTAGCGAAGGAAATGAACGGCATGAAAAACGGGGTAAGTCGCTCTCCGAATTAGTAGAAGAATACAAAATATCGGCTCAGGTGTTCAAACTCATCGTACCCAGAGATTCGCCTTTGGTTGATAAGCGAATGGATGAGTTGAAGATAGCCACCACCTATTTAGTCAGTGTGGTGAAGATGGTACACAAGCCGTATGCCTTACAGCCGGCGACCGAAGAGATAGCAAGGCCTAAATCAATCATCCGCCGCGGCGATACGCTTTACTGTCATGGCAGCGAAGAAAACATCGAACATTTTGTGCTTGCAAACGACTTAGAGATAGAGACGCTCACGAAGGAAGAAACCATTTATCACTTCGGCAATTACGGTATTGCCCAGGTATTGCTGATGCCCGAATCCACGCTTATCAACCGGACGGTCAGCGAAAGCCGTTTTCGCGAGCTATACAATGTAACCGTCTTAGGCATCAAACATCAGGGGAACTACAAAATATCTGAGATAAAAGATGTTAAGCTAAACGCTGGCGATGCGCTATTGATACAGGGGTCATGGGACGATATCGCCGGCTTGGCTGAGCGTCAGAACGACTTTGTTGTTGTAGGGCAACCTGCCAAAGAGGCCGCTAAAGTGACCTTAGACAGCAAAGCGCCGATTGCTGCGACAATCATGCTCGCGATGGTGACAGTGATGGTATTAAACATTGTGCCGGCAGTCGCAGCCGTACTAACCGCTGCCCTGTTGATGGTCGTCACAGGCTGTTTACGTAATATGGAAGAGGCTTACGGAAGCATCAACTGGAACAGCATCGTCCTGATAGGGGCGATGATACCGATGGCGACCGCTTTCGAGAAGACGGGCGTCACCAAGTTTATCTCCGATTCCTTACTGAATGGCATAGGTGATGTCGGCCCTTATATGATATTGGCAGCCATCTATGGCGGCGCTTCCCTGCTGACCCTTTTTATGAGCAACACCGCTACCGCCGTCCTTTTCACACCCATAGCCATGCAGGCATCCGTCGATATGAACATCAGTCCCTACCCATTGCTGTTCGGTGTAGCCGTAGCCGCCAGCATGTGCTTCGCCTCACCTTTCTCAACACCTCCTAACGCATTAGTAATGAGCGCCGGCAAATACACTTTCAAGGATTATGTCAGGGTAGGCCTGCCCTTGCAGATTATTATGGGCATCATCATGGTACTTGCACTACCTCTTATCTTCCCTTTCTGAATGACCCGTCTTAGCGTCTCTCCTGTCTTGGAAATTATCGATGACTTAACACTTGGAGAGGGGTTAGGACAAAAGGTTTTCGATTTTTTGGATGAAGAGGTCTTTGGCGGCTGCGCCTACCTGTTTATCTACTAACATACCCTGCTTGAAAAACAGGACAGTAGGAATACTGCGGATACCAAACTCGACTACTGTTTCATTGTTTTCTTCTATATCCACCTTACCGATAGCAACTCTTCCTTCGTATTCCGTTGCCAAGTCATCCATAATGGGCGCTATCATCCGGCAAGGAGCACACCACTCCGCCCAAAAATCCAATACTACCGGTTTGTTGCCATTTAACACCTCTTTGTAATTCTCATCTGTAACTATTAAAGCCATAATTTAAAAATTTAATTTATTTTATATTGAATATTTTGTAAGTCAGTCAGTTTGTCGAGCATGCTCTGTGTCACATTGACCTTAAAATCTTTGGAATACAGGTTTATTGACACACTTCTCTTTTCGTCATCGAAGATGTCGAACTGCAGGGCTGTCGCCCCTCGATTTTCTGCAAACAGGGCATAAAACTCCTCCGCTAACACTTCGGTTAGTTCGCTCACCGGTACGACAACGCTCAACTTTTTTACTAATTTGTCTTTCTCATCCTGCAAGCGTGTGATGGATTTGATTTTCAACCCAAGCGCATCGGAGTATTCGTTCCGGTTTTCGACGGTGGCACGGATGAATAAATAGTTACCTTGCCGTCCAAACTTGCCGTAGTTGATGAAATCGTTCCCAAAGAGGGGGATTTCGCCGCTGCCGGTAAAATCTTCCATTGTTATGATACCGTAAGAGCTTCCTCCCCGTTTGGATATCCCTTCTCGGTATGTGGTCACGATGCCTCCGATGAGCAGTTCTTTATTTCTCATGCCGGTTATGTCGCTCATCTCTGCCATTCCCGTATTACATACATGCGTCAGTATCACCTGATAAGCATCTAAGGGATGTGCCGAAAGATAAATACCTATCAATTCTTTTTCTTTGTTTAGACGCTCTAAGTCACTCCATTCGGCGCATTTATAGACTTCTGGTTTGGCAATTTCAACAGCGGCATCCATTCCAAAAAGTGAAAAGGTAGTCATTTGTTTATCCATCTGAAATTTTGTCCCGTAACGCAAAATGATTTCGGTAAAGGTCTCTCCTTTTTCGTTGGGTACAACGAATGGTTCGCGGCGTATGTCCAGCGTATCGAAGGCGCCCGAAAGCGCTAAGCTTTCTATCACTTTCTTGTTGCATGACGTCAGGTTCGCCCTTTCGATAAAATCGTATATCGTCTTGTAAGGTCCATTTTTTTCACGCTCCTCGATAATATTCTGAACCGCACCTTCGCCAACACCTTTTACGGCAACAAGTCCGAAACGGATGTCTCCCTTTTTATTGACGCCAAACTTTCGCTGTGATTCGTTCACATCCGGCCCAAGTACCTGCAAGCCCATCGCCTTGCACTCGTCCATCGATTTGGTTATTTCCTTGATGTTAGACAAGTTACGACTAAGGACAGCAGCCATGTATTCCGAAGGGTAATGTGCTTTCAGCCAGGCTGTCTGATAGGCTATCCACGAATAGCAGGTAGCATGGCTTTTGTTGAAAGCGTAGGAAGCAAACTTCTCCCAGTCGCCCCAGATTTTTTCGAGCGTTTTTCGGTCATATCCATTGGCTTCGCCTCCGGCAAAGAATTTTTCTTTCAGCACGGCCATCTCTTTCGGCAGTTTCTTACCCATTATTTTGCGTAGCGTATCGCTTTCTCCGCGTGTAAATCCGGCTAACAGACGCGACAGAAGCATGACCTGTTCCTGGTAAACTGTAATCCCGTAAGTATCCTTCAGATACCGCTCCATAACCGGAATATCATATACTATCTCTTCGCGTCCGTGCTTGCGTGAAATAAATAAAGGTATATTATCCATAGGACCCGGTCGGTATAAGGCGTTCATCGCAATGAGGTCCTCAAATTTGGAGGGTTTCAGTTCTTTCAGGTATTTTTGCATACCGACCGATTCGAACTGGAACGTAGCGGTTGTTTTCCCTTGGCAAAACAAATGGTAGGTCTCTTCGTCTGCTATATCAATATGGTCAATATCGATTTCCTGACCGGTTGTATGTTTTATATTTTCGAGGGCCTCTTTAATAATCGACAGTGTCCGTAGTCCGAGAAAATCCATTTTGATAAGTCCTGTATCTTCAATACTGGAGCCTTCATATTGGGTCACTAACAGTGTTTCTCCGGTCTCTTTATCCTCCGCTGTCGAAACAGGGACAATATCCGAGATGTCCTGCGAGCCGATGATGATACCGCAAGCGTGAACCCCCGTGTTACGGACGGTGCCTTCTAATTGTTTAGCAAACTCCAGCGTTTTTTTAATCAGCGGACTGCCTTTCTCCATCTCTGTTTTAAATTCGGGCACATATTTCAAGCAGTTGGACAGGTTCAGTTCCACTTTCTTCCCGTCCACATCGGGCATCCGGTCGGGGACAAGTTTGGCTAACCGGTTCGATTCGGATAAAGGCAGTTCCAAAACGCGCGCAACATCCTTGATAGCCGATTTGGAGGCCATCGTACCGTAGGTGATGATATGCGCGACGCGTTCAGTACCATATTTATCTGTCACCCACTTCAAAATATCCCTTCGTCCGTCGTCATCAAAATCGATGTCGACGTCGGGCATTGTGATACGGTCGGGATTAAGAAAACGTTCAAAAAGCAGATCATACAGTATCGGGTCTATGTCCGTTATTCCCAGACAGTAAGCAACGACAGAGCCGGCAGCCGAACCGCGTCCCGGGCCTACCGACACCCCCATCTTACGGGCAGTAGAGATAAAATCTTGAACGATAAGAAAGTAACCCGGATAGCCCATCGTCTTGATGGTACTAAGCTCAAACTCAATACGCTCTTTCATCTCGTCGGATAATACATCGCCGTACCGTTCCCGCGCTTTTTCATACGTCAGGTGCGCCAAATAATCCGCCTCTAACTTGATCCGTATCACCTTTTCAAAACCGCCCAGGCGAAGGTAGTTTTCTGTTCCGAACTCATTCATAAGGTCTTTCGCTCGGTACTTCTCCCTGTAAAAATCTTCGGTCGAAAACGAGGCATCGATTTCAAAGAAAGGCATCAACGCCTGCGAATCTATATCATAAAAGGATACTTTTTCCGCTATTTCGAGCGTATTACGAAGCGCTTCGGGCTGGTCGGCGAAGATAACGTTCATCTCGGCAGTAGTCTTAAACCATTCTTGCCGGCTATATCTCAAACGGTTGGTATCGCTGATGGTTTTGTTTGTGCTTAGACAAAGCAAAATCTCGTGCGCATCCGCATCTGTTTCGTTTACAAAATGAACGTCATTCGTGGCTATCAGTTTTATCCGGTGCTTTCGCGCAAGTTCGATAAGCGCCTTATTGACTTCAATCTGACGGGGATAGATGTCGTGCATCGCATTCGGGTCATGTGTCTCATGTCGTTGGAGTTCCAAATAATAGTCATCACCGAAAACCTTTTTAAACCAAAGAACCGATTCTTCCGCTTTCTGTAAGTCGCCACTTTGTATCAATCGCGGCGCTTCCCCTGCCAAGCAAGCCGAGCAGACAATGATTCCTTCGTGATACTGCTCCAGCAACTGTTTATCAATCCGTGCGCGTCCGTAAAAACCTTCCGTCCAAGCAATAGAAACCATTTTAATAAGGTTTTTGTAACCTTTCAACGACTTGGCAAGCAGTATGAGGTGCCATCCGCTCAGGTCTTCTTTGGTTGTTTTGTTATGTCTTCCGTTCCGCGCACAATAACATTCGCATCCGATGATCGGTTTAAACAGTCTATGTTTTTCTTCTTCAATTTTCCTTGACAGTTTTTGTATCCGGTCGTCCTCTTCTTCTGTCGGGTAAGATTTGCCAAGCAGTTGTTGCCTTTCGTTTTCGCAATCCTTAATAATACCAAAGTGTTTGCTGTTTTTCTTCTTCACCTTATTGAAAAACTCTTTGATCCCAAACATATTTCCATGGTCGGTGACGGCAAGCGCCCTCATCCCGTCGTTTTGTGCCTTCTCAATCAGTGCATCTATTGAGGCTTGGCCGTCTAAAAGCGAGTATTGCGTATGTACGTGTAGATGTATAAATGGCTCCATAGCGCTGCAAAATTACGGATAATTACAACGCCGGCGCAAAAAAGTTTTCAACAACCCATGTTCTCCCCCTTTAAAGGGGGCAGGGGGATGTAACTGATAATGTATTTAAAAAAAAATACATTTTTTTTGAAAAAGAAAGTGAGAATTTTGTTTTACTGACAAATAAGCGTACCTTTGCAGGCCGTTTTCGGTGAATTGTATCAACATGCCCGTCGTACAAGCCATCTGGGACGCATAATAAATGATTATAAATTAATAAATTAAAAAAAACTAACAGTGGAAACTTTAAGTTATAAAACCGTTTCTGCCAATCGAGCAACCGTCGATAAAGAGTGGGTTGTCGTCGATGCAACCGGCCAGCATCTGGGACGTATCGGATCGAAAGTGGCCAAACTTTTGCGCGGCAAATACAAACCCAGCTTTACCCCCCATGTTGATTGCGGCGATAACGTGATCGTCATCAATGCCAACAAGGTTGTGTTGACAGGCAATAAATGGAACGACCGTATTTATTATTCCCATTCGGGGTATCCGGGCGGACAAAAGAAAACGACGCCCGCTCAGTTGAAAGCCAAAGGGGAAGCCTGCCTTTTTCAGAAGGTAGTGAAGGGTATGTTGCCCAAAAACAAGTTAGGCGCTAAGTTGCTCGACAACCTGTATGTCTATGGAGGAAGCGAGCACAAACATGCGGCGCAGCAGCCAAAATCAGTTGATATAAACTCACTTACGTAACCAATATGGAAGTTATAAATGCATTAGGACGACGAAAAGCGGCAGTAGCCCGCGTTTTTGTAAAAGAAGGCAACGGTAAGATTACAATTAACCGGCGCGATTTGGACAACTATTTCCCATCACCCCTCCTGCAATATGTTGTAAAACAACCTTTAAACACCTTGAATGCCACAGAGATGTACGACATTCAGGTCAACTTGTTCGGCGGCGGTTTCAAAGGACAGTCCGAAGCAGCCCGTTTAGCTATTACCCGCGCATTGATAAAAATCAATCCAGAATCAAAACCGGCGCTGAAAGCCGAAGGCTTCACAACCCGCGACCCGCGTTCTGTTGAGCGTAAAAAACCGGGCCGACCCAAAGCGCGCAAGAGATTCCAATTCAGCAAACGTTGATATAGCCGATTCTTTAGAGTAAAGCGTTTAGTATCTAAATTATACGGATTTTTCCGACATATCCTGTCGTGAATCTACCGGATGATTGGTATCATACAAAAAAGAAAGTAAACGATTAATAAATAAAAAATGTCAAGAGTAAGTTTTGAACAGTTATTAGAAGCAGGTGTTCATTTTGGACACCTCAAAAGTAAATGGAACCCTGCCATGGCTCCTTATATTTTCATGGAGCGTAATGGCATACATATCATTGATTTAAACAAAACAGTCGTTAAGATTGATGAAGCAGCCGAAGCATTAAAGAACATCGTCAAATCGGATAGAAAGATTCTTTTTGTTTCGACCAAAAAACAGGCAAAACAAATTGTTGCCGATATGGCGACGTCCATTGGGATGCCTTACGTGATAGAGCGCTGGCCGGGCGGCATGTTGACCAACTTCCCTACTATTCGGAAGGCTGTAAAGAAAATGTCTACCATCGACAAGATGTCGGGCGACGGTACCTTTGACAACCTTTCCAAAAGGGAGAAATTACAAATCACCCGCTTACGCGCCAAATTAGAAAAGAACCTCGGCTCTATAGCCGACATGAACCGGCAACCGGGCGCGTTGTTTATCATTGATGTCTTGAAAGAAAACATCGCCGTCCGCGAAGCCAACCGGCTGGGTATACCCGTGTTTGGTATGGTCGATACAAACTCCAACCCCTCGAATATTGACTTCGTTATCCCTGCGAATGATGATGCTACCAAATCCGTAGAGCTGATATTAGGCGCTATTTGCGAAGCTATTCAGGAAGGATTATTAGAACTTAACGCAGAGCGCTCCAATAAAGGAGAGAGTGAAGTAGAGGCTGCACCCCCGCCCCGTCGTGACAGGAAATCACGCGCCAGAAGAACCGAAGCGCCGGCAGTTGAAGAAACAAAAGATTTTTTTGAGGACGAGGAAAATGAGTAATTAATCGGTGGGAACGATGAGGTCATTTAGGTCGATGGGGACAAAAGTGACAATATTCGGAATAGACCACCAACCTAATTCTCTTAATTTTTAATTTTTAATTCTTAATTATTTTAATCCTAATTCTCTTAATTTTTAATTTTTAATTCTTAATTATTTTAATCCTAATTCTCTTAATTTTTAAT
>CAYUAK010000223.1:0-7907 GCA_964442765.1 uncultured Tannerella sp.
CGAATCTCTCCAGCTCCACTAACTAATGTGTTTTTAACCTTTACGTATCATTTTATCCCACCAGGTTTGCGATTTCAGCCTTGAAATCTCATTTTGGGATTCATTATTTACTTTTTGTAATTCCTCAATTTTGGATTGAAGCCTCTCAATCATCGATTGTAGTTGCTCAATTTGGATATCTTTATCCTTCATATCCGATTTCTTTTTTTCACTTTTCAGTTGATCGAAAAACTTCTGCTGTTGCTTTTTATAGTGGTGATACAGCTTTATTTTATGCTTTAGGTATTTAATAATTAGCGGGGTATCACTATCGCCTCTTAACTCTATTGCTTCATCAAAGTAGGTAAACATGTCATCCGTTGAATTGGCCTCAAATGCCTCTCTGCTTTTTTTAAACAATAAATCAGCTTTTCCTTTTTCAATAAACGCAACAATCTTTGGATGTGGCGTTTTATTTTTGGCAAAGTCAATCACTTTGGGGTCTACGATAATTTTATGAGGCGATAAAGGCGATGACAATTGTAAGCCGTTCAGTTTTTTGCATCTGCTCAACGCAACATATACTTGCCCGGAATCAAAAATATGCGATAAGTCAATATTCGCTCTCTCAAAAGAAAGCCCCTGACTTTTATGAATGGTGATAGCCCAAGCTAATTTTAAAGGGTATTGGACGTAAGTTCCAATGACATTTCCGATACATTTTCCCTTTTCCCAAATATATTCAACGTTTTCCCACATAGCCCTTTCTACCTCTACTTCTTTTTTCGACAGCCTGATTATTATCATATTCTTTTCTATATCAATGGCTTTTACAATTCCTATTGAACCATTGCAGTAATCAAAGTCGCTTATAGTTGGATTGTATTTGTTTCGCAAAATGATAACTTGTGCGCCAATTTTAAGTTGTAATAATTGCTCTGCGGGCATTTGCTTCTCATCGAATATCCCGGAGACTACTCCTTCAAAGGTATATATCTCCGATTTTATTTCGTTAAATTTCTGCTCATTATAAAAAGCCACAGCGTCATTTCTTGAAGCAAGAAGGATAGATTCTTCATCTTTACCCTGCGAAGCTGAAAAGGGTAGTACCCTGTTGCCTAAGATTTCCAAATCTTTTGCAGTAAGTTGATTGATTCGGAGGTTATTTAACAGGTCTATAAACGCTTGCTCATCTTGTCGGTAGGGCTTGTCCAATTCAATATACATTGGCTTAGAATCTTTATATGCCTTTGAATCAAAAAAGAAACGAGAATCATAAAAATCCCTAAGTATATTCCATACATTTTCGTTTGCAATGGGTGGCAACTGAAACGTGTCGCCAATTAATAGCGTCTTTACACCTCCAAATGGCTTTGGGGTGTGCCGATATGTACATAAAATTTTGCTGATAGCATCTAAAATATCACATCGAACCATCGATATCTCATCAATGACTAATAATTCCAGATTTCGTATTATTTCTCTTTTGCCTTTCGTGTATTTGAGATGCTCATTTATCTGGTTTGGATTTAATCTATCATCTTCAGGGGGATAAGGTGTTAATGCCAGTTTGAAAAACGAGTGAATCGTTTGGCCGTTGGCATTTACTGCGGCAACTCCCGTAGGCGCTAAAACAACCATATTTCCTTTATAAATCTGACGAATATATTTGAGGAAAGTGGTTTTGCCTGTTCCCGCTTTTCCTGTTAAATAAATGACTAACTGCTCTGTTTCCAACACTAACCGGGCTGTGTCAAAGAACAGCTCATTTTCCATATCTAATGGAATATTCTCTACATATTCCTGCTTCATATTTTATAGTTCGACCTCTATGGATTTCCCATTACCCCATGATACACAGCCTTGCTAAGTGTTCCGGCATCGTCATCGCCATTGTACTCCCAATACATAGCGCCTAACATCCCTTTCTGCTTCAACCACTCGCATTTGATGGCAATGGATTGGGCGGTCTCATACGTAAAGACAAACTTTCCCGCCGAGTCAACCCAATATGGAACCTGTGCTTCGTCATCCCATTTGGCTTCATAGCCTGTTAAACTTACAATCCTTCTGTTTCTTAAATCTACAAAACCTAATATGCCGCTGATATTAATGATGTTACGGTAATCGACAGAGCGGGGAACAGAATCAGTGCCATGTCCATAAAAAGGAATCCCTAAGGTCAGCTTGTGGATAGCTATGCCGGCTGCTACATGCCTTTCAACGGATTCAATACAGGATATCCTTGTAAACTCGGACGGTTTGAAAGCGGAATGATGATATGGGGGATTACCCATATCATACGTCATGATATTGACAAAATCGACATATTGGTCAATAGCCTTGAAATCAACATAACGCGCATTTGAAGCGGATGCGAAAGTGAGTAATTTGTCCTTGCCGATAGCCTGACGGATGTCGCGCATCAGTAAAGTGAAGTTATCCATATCCGCCGGCGAAGAGGAAATACCTGCTGCTGAGCTGGTCGGATACTCCCAATCCATGTCGATGCCATCTAAGTTAAACTCCTTTACTACCCTTTGACAGTCGGCGGCAAACGCTAAACGATTAGCTTCATCGGCGGCCATTTCGCTGAATCGTCCGCTACCCCATCCCCCTATTGAGAGCATGACTTTGAGAGAAGGTTTTTGTTTTTTTAACGCAACTATCGACCGCAATCGGTCTTCGCTGGTTGGACGACCAGAATTATCATTTCGAGACGTCCTGTTGATCATGACACCGTTAAACGTCTCATTCACATGTCCGAAAGCATAATTAATATGCGTCAAATAAGTGGGGTCGGGCATTACACTGCTCCAAGACGTCACATAAGCAAGCACAACAGCGCTTTTGGGGGGTTGTTGCGGCGTACAACTCACAACAATGATTGCCACTAAAACGGCAAATACTAATCGTAAAATTTTCATATTTTTTCTTTTTTTTTTAGTTTTTGGCGGGTTCGACGTTCCAGCCGGAGACGAGGTCACCGAATAAGTAGAAGTCTACGTTGAAGGTGATGCCGGAGTTTAACTCTATGACTTTGTAATATTGGGTGGTGCCAAACTTTCTGTCTAAACGGTAATCGCTTAACCGGATGACAGGTGAAGGGATGCCCTTAGCCTCACTGATATAGGCGGCCATTTTTTTGTGGATGGCTTCCATGATCACCGTTTTGTTGAAGGGGTTGGTGTCGACAACCGTGATGCCTGTGGCGGCTGGGTTGACGGTTGTCTTTGCGCGTACCGTCCGTACACTGTCGGTATAGGCCCTAAACTGAGCACGGACACCGGCGTCTCTCAGCGAGCCGATTGTGAAAATACAGATACCCTCCGCGCCGTTATTCAGTGCGGCGTCCATGCACTTAAACATTTCGGGGCCATTAACGGCTGTCAAACCGGCGTAAAGCGTTGTTTTTGAATTTTTAGTTTTCACGTTTTCGATGGTGCAGTCGGAAATGAAACTGACGTCACCCGTATAAAAATTGTAATATATCATCGGGAAAACGATGTCTAAGTTCCATTTACCCCAATCCTGTCGAACCATCCGACGCGACATGGCCGGCGTTGGGAAGGGGGAGGCCGACATGATTTTACCAAATGAATGGACTACTTCGGCCATCTCATTCACTAACTCGGTGACCTGGTCGCACCGAAACTGTAGCCACACATCGTCCGTTGAAGGGTCTTCTAACGTCCTGGGGTCGTAGCCGTGTTTATTTTTAAATTTATCAATCAGGTACGGATGATAGCCGAAATCCCACTCCGGATATTCCCTGTCCTGCACTATGCCATACCGAGGCCAAAGCGTTGTCGGGAGTATCACATCTACAAAACGGGTGTAATCGATGACAACGGCATCCAACCCGTCGACCTCGCACAATTTTCTGATTTTCGACTTCAGGTATTCACGTACTTCGGGCAAGGCCGGACATAAGAACTTGTAATAATCGACGTAAGCCCGATGGGTGGCAAGGCTTTGTCCTAAGCGATTGACACTGAACCAATCGGGATGCGCCTTTAAGATAGAATCTCGGTCGTGTTCGAGATTAAGACCCCACCACCAGGCATAGACCTTCAGCCCGTTCCGGTGGGCTACAGGAATAGCGCCCGCATATTCGTCTGTTTTACAGTTCAAGATAACGCCATCCAATCCGGTCGCCTTCATCTCCTTGAAGATGGAATCCAAATTAACCGGTCGGTTGGGATTGGGACGGTAGTTATACCATGTCAGGAACATCGGGAACGAATCGGCTTGTTTTTTGCCTCCCGTACAAGCCATTAAACTTACTAATATCAATAGTACTGTGATTGATTTAATTCTTTGCATTTATATTTTCAATTTGATATGAATTTTACTTAGAAGATACGTTAAGCCTACAATAAAAAAGGCAAACGACAGGCAGTTGATGATACTCATAAAACCAAACGTATACCAGTCGGGCAGCTTAATGCCTGTCAGGTGTGCAAGTCCATACATGACATACGGCAAACAGTAGCAGGTAAGTGTGGCTGTGCCGGCCGGTTTGATAACGTCAAACCACTTAGCTTTTCCTTTTTCTACCAACCAATAGATAAGACTGTAAACGGCAATGGCTATGGCTGTGATATAAAAAACCCAGGCGGGTGTAGCTGCATTTTTTGATAAGACCCAAAAATGACCGGCTATCCAACTGGCAGTCAAAAATACGGCAAAAGCGATAAGGGCAAAAAGAATTTTTCTGCTGCTATTGACATGCGCATACTTGACGCTGAGCAGTGACAGAAGGATGCCGCCCATCGTAAAAGCGCACGAAGAGCCGTTCCCTATCCGAAAGATGTTGAGAAAATCATTATAAAAGTTGGAACGGGGCAGGGTCAGTAATGCCTTTCCGCCGTATTGTTCCGTCATGGTAGAACCTAAAATGCAGATTAACACAAAAACCGCCCAGACCGGTATCAGTAACTTCAGCCGGTCGCGCGTATATATATAAATGAACGCGCACACGCAATACGTCCACCCAATATTACCCAATATCCCCCAGCGGGCGGCAAATACATTTCCCCGCACATCCTTGAAGGTGATAGCCAGAAATAATAATATACCCACGCCCACAAACTTCAGAGCGGTAAACAAACGTTTTCTGTTTTTGTTGTCCGTCAGCGGATACAGATTCCAGACACAGACAAACCCCACTACCATCAATATCCAATATACGCCCACATTATAACATACTTCGGGCGATAAACGCTCCCATGAGCTGTTTTCGGTGTTGGTAATGAAAGCGCCCATCACCAATAAGGCAAAGGTACGCGACAGGATATGCGCGATGGTTGATTCGCCCGAGCCTTTGTGGTATCTGCGTTCAATAGCAAAAGGGATAGACATACCCACAACAAAAAGAAAACAGGGTAAGACATAATCGGCTAAGCCCACAAAGGTATCGCCCCTTTTAGCATGGTCTAACCAGCGGGGTATATCGTTAGCTTTCCAGAAGTCATTGACAAAGACCATGATAAACATGGTGAGTGCACGAAATATATCAATAGCAGTATTACGCTGCGTAAAATCGGTTCTACTGTCCCTCATCATCCTTCAATCTTAACATCCCCCTGCCCCCTTGGAAGGGGGAGTTTCTTAAATCTTAAATCTTAAATCTTAAATCTTTTACATCCCCCTGCCCCCTTGAAAGGGGGAGTTTCTTAAATCTTCAATTTAACATTAATCCGCCCTAACAGCCACGTCACAAAAACACATAAGAAAGCGAAGCCGGCACACTTGACCAACCCCACAGCGCCTGTTTTCATCCAGACGGGCAACGAAAAGCTCAGGAATCCCCAAAAGATGCTGTACAGAAGGTAAGGCACTATATAACAAGTGAGCGTAGCCGTGCCAGCCGGCTTTATCACGTTGAACCATTTGTCTTTCCCAGCAGAAACTGCAATTTGGAGCAACCCGTAAACGCATATCGCTATGGCCGACGAATACAGAACAAAGGGAGGGGTAGAACGGTTCTTAGAGATAATCCAGAACTCATTGGATATTTTGGCCGCAATCAACAAGACCGCCACAGTCGAAACAAAAAAGACTATCTTTTTCCAATTCTTAACATGCGCGTATTGAGTGACAACCAACGAGAATAACACCCCACCTATCACCAAAGCAACAGAAGAGCCGTTTCCAATGTTAAGTATCCCCAGAAAGTTATTGATAAAATTTGTCTCACGCGGTATCAACTGACTGCTTTTTACCATGTTCAAGGCGATGAATGCTAGCCAGATAAACAAGATAAGGAGCGTCTTATGGCGGATAAAGAGATAGATAAAGGCGCTGACTAAATAAGCCCATCCGATGGCGCCTAAGATACCCCACCAGCGCATTTGAAAATATCCCCCTTTCGAATCGCGGAAGATGAAGGCTAAGTAAATGAGTATCAATACCCCCAGAAATTGAAGCGCGGTATAGAGGTAACGGACGGGTTTGTCTGTCTTCGGATATACGTTCCACACCATAAAAAAGGCGGCGACCATTAGTGTTTTAAAAACGTGCATTTTCATTCCAACCTCCTTTGAGATACCATATTCGGTATTCACAATGACGACGCCCATGATCAGTAAAGCAAGCGTCCGCGACAAGATATGCCCCACCGTACTGAGTTCCGAAAGCCCTTTGCTGAATCGTCTTTCGATAGCAAAGGGGATAGACATTCCTACCACAAAAAGAAAAACAGGGAAGACCACATCCGCCAAACCCAGAAAATCCACATTTGTTTCGGCATGTTTCATCCATAACGGGACGCCCTTCACCGTCCAGAAATCGTTCACAATGACCATCAATACCATGGTCATCGCCCTCAAAATATCGATGGTAACATTACGTTTAGAAAAATCAGCTTTTAATTCCATAATAATAGTTGTCAGTTGTCAGTGGACAATATCCCAAAAGGGATTCTAGCTCGGAATAGACACACAGATTCCCCCTTCAAAGGGGGAGATGGGGTTTTAAACCTACCTGGTACGCGGTTGGCGTGTCGGTATCAGTTCGCCTGTTCCGCCGTTGTTCCAATTAGTCAGGACGGCTCTTATCTTGCTCAACTGCACTTCTGTAAGGTTGAACTCGTTTTGTGCCGAGTGATGTTCAGCGCTATAATACCCTTTATAACCGTTGTCGCGCAGTAGTGTCATCTTTTCGGTTAGCTTGGGGCTTTCGCAGATGTCCCATGGAAAATGTGTATGGCAGATATACTTGGCGGCGGCCTTGTCGGCGGCATCGTTATCGGCCTCCCTTGTCTCCGGAGAGTTGACAGTCCATCCGCCAAAATGTACGCAGATACCGAATCCCGGATGGTCAACCGCTTTGATAAGTTTCTCTAAGTTAGGCCAGTATTTCTCATGTCCCATGTGGTTTTCGGCGCCGACCTTAAAGCCGTTGTCGTGCGCATATTGCGCAAGCTCTTTGTACCGTTTGACAAGGTAGTCGAAATCGGCTGCTTTCCACGGTTCGCGGATATTATTTGTCACTTCGCCTCCCGGCATTGGGCCGGCGTCAAGTCGCAGGAAGCCGACGCCTAACTTTTTACAAATTTTCAGGTATGTATCCTGAAGCGTTCTCAGTCGCGCCCTTTCTTCAGGGGTATCCTGCGAAGGTGCGTTAAGTAAGTGACAACCATCAGCGGCAATATTCGGAACAACTAACTGTCGCTCCTCAAGGGCGCGATGTACCTTGTTGAGGTAAGCGTCGTCCGTACTTTTGAACATTCCGTTCCAGAGGTCGGCTGCATCAAGTCCGTAGCGGAAGCGGCAGGTCTCGAAATAATGAAAGATATCCATCATACCTTCGCCTACAAGGCCATGGAATGAGTAGGATAGACACGATACCGGCAAGGGCTTAAAAACCTTGCGATTAACTAAATCCGAAGCTTTTGCTTCGGTGGATAAAACTCCGGGAACGGC
>CAYUAK010000224.1:0-30406 GCA_964442765.1 uncultured Tannerella sp.
TCAGTATTCTTGATTGTGTCGACTGTGTGTTGCGCGGTTTGCCTGTGTAATCGGCTATCAACCAGGGCGCAATCAGAGCGATAGGGAAAATGGTCGACAGACCGGCGCCAACGACGCCAATGATGAGGATCAACGAGGCTATTCTTCCGCCGAGCGGCTCAAAAAGGTATATCATATCGGTCGTATTCTTCACCGTGATGCCCATCACATGGAGCGTACCAGCCGATACTGCCATGATGACGGCGCTCAGGATGAGCATGGCGGTAGCCGAGAAAAAGGAATCCCGCTTTTCGGTTTTCAAATCCTTGATTGTCCATCCTTTTTCTGCGACGATTGTACTGCGCATAATGAACAAAACCGCCGAACAAGTCGTTCCGGCAATGGCGGCTATCAGCCCCAAATTATGTGTGGGAATACTGGGTATCAACCCTTTGAGAAGCGACGTGAGACTCGGCTTTACTAAGATGAAAACCAAAATAAACGACAGTCCAAGCAGGATAACAAAGCCCAACAACACCTTTTCGAATGTACGGTAACGACCGTACCACAGCAAAGCATATAATGCTAATGTCGCTACCAAGATAATCCAGAAGGTGTTGATTGTCACACCCATGGTCATTTTGAATCCTTCCTGCAGCATGTCGGCGACAATCCCCATCACACCGATGACGGCAAGCAATTCGCCGACAATCAGCGCAATCATGATATATAAGGCGAGAATCCATCCATGCTTAAAGCCGGTTTTGACGTTATACAACGCAGTCTTTCCGGTGACGAGCGTTGCCTTACCGTAGGCGACAAACAGGATATAAGTGAAAATGCTCGACAGGACTAATACCCAAAAAAGCCCCATGCCATGGTCGGCGCCTGTTTTCGACATGGTCGTAATACTGCCCGTGCCAATGTTATAGCCTATCAGGAACAACCCCGGTCCGAAAAAGGCTAAAAAAGTGACTATTTTTTTATAAAATCTGTTCATTATTAATTGAGAAATTTTAATGCCACTAATACACTAATAATCAAGAATTTTTGAAGCGGAATCATTATCCAAATACAGGGTGATGCTGGGATGTTCTTTGAGCATGGTGGCGGGGACGCTGTTTGTCAGCGGGCTATCCATCATATCCTTAATGGCTTTGGCTTTTACGGCGTATGGCACGCAGGATACGATTTGCCGGCACTGCATAATCTGATACACCGACATGGAGATAGCCTGCTTCGGGACATCGTCCAGTGTAACGAACCAGCCTTCGCGTACTTGCTGCTGTTTGCAGGCATCGTCCAACGTCACGCATATATAGGCTTCTTTTGTGTCAAAATCGGCGGGAGGGTCGTTGAAGGCAATGTGGGCATTTTCGCCGATGCCAATCACGCCAAGGTCGATGGGTTCTTTTCGTATTTCGGTTGAAAGATACGCCATCACCTTTTGCGGGTCGTCTTCGCCGTCGACCAAATAAGCCTGCCTGATGTTTACTTTGCTTAAGAAACGCTCTTTGAGATACTTACGGAAACTTGCCTGATGACTTTCCGGCAGGCCGATGTACTCGTCCAAGTGGAACATCTCCACCTTCGACCAATCGATGTCCGATTCGGTCAAGGCTTTGATGGTGTCGAATTGCGATGCGCCTGTAGACAGGGCGATGCGCGCTTTCCCTTTGTTGGCTATAGCTTCGTTGATGATTGTTGCACATTGGGCTGCCGCCGTTTGTCCAAGTTCAACCGGGTTATCAAAAATAAGAATCTTCATAATCAGTTATTTTGCAGTTTTTGTAATGCTTTCTTTAAATCTTCCCCGCTTTTAATAGTTGTGGCAGGCATCATCGGGCGTGTCTTGACCGGTTGCAAGACATAATACCCTTTGATAACCTGTCCGTTACCAAAGACTAACAAGTTATCCGGCGTTTCGATTGTGACGTCTTTTTCGATGTAACGTCCCCGGTTGTCTTTAAATTTTTCCGCATCGATGCCGCATACGCGGGTAACAAAGTTATACATCGCTTCGCGTTTGGTGTAGCCATAGTCATGTTGTTCGTTGGGGATATGCACATTTTCGACTTGGTTGGCGTTACCGTATAAACCGTAGACCTTTTGCAGGTAGGGGAATTCAACTTTGGGTGTATTTTTTGTCCAGTCGGCGCCTATGGAAATCAACAACTGCGGTCGTGGCGCTATCAGGGCTGCAAATTCGGCGTTATTGGCGTTCAGTCCGTTGTGTGTCTGGTGTAGGGGTAGACCGCTTTCGCAACTGCATCCGCCGTAGTAATGTGCCGAAACCATCACTGTCGGCACGCTAAAGGTGATACGCGGGTCGACGGCTGCTAAAAGGAATGTCTGTGTACCCCCGCCTGAAGCCCCTGTTGCGCCGATTTTCGTCTGGTCAACCGTTTCGAGTGAGCAGAGGAAATCGGTCACACGGATGCTGTTCCACAGTTGCATGGTCAGCGCCAGGGGCGTGCGGTGGTACTCGAAAGGTATTTGCAACGACGATTCGCCGCTGTAAGCAAACATATCGTAACTGAAAACGGTAACGCCCATACGTGCCAGCATGGCGCAACGATACTGCATATCAGGGCGAAAGCGACCCCTATCGGGCATCAGGTTATCACCCTGAAAATGAAAATGTCCATGCGGCGAAAGCATAGCAGGCGTTTTGCCTTTACTGTTAGCCGGTTGATACAGGGAGCCGCAGAGCCAATAGCCCGGTACGGTTTCTAAGGCGACGTTAGTTACGCTATACCCTTTGTAACGACGTGTTTTGCCATAGATAGGGTTTAGTGGATTCTTTTTCGGCATCGGATCAAGCTGTATCTGTCGGAGGATATTTTCTCTCAACATTTTTTTACGCGCTTCCCAAAGTTCTAAAGTGGGATAGGAGGCAAGCAATGCCTGCAAATGCTCTGCCGCTTCGGTTTCGTTGCGCACCCATGGTTCTTTGGCGCCATAATTGAAGCCGTAGAGTTTGTCAGCGCCGTTTTCAAACGATTGCGGTACGACAAAAACGCCTGCTTCAAAAATCTTTTTACCTTCAAGATGGGGATTCATCTTGCGGATAATATCAGAATAAATGGCATCGGGGTAATAACGGATTAGCCTGTCCTTCAGGAGCGTCTGCATCACGTCGTCGAATGTATTAGCCTCAACACGGTAAACATGTTCGGCGTTGTCCAAGTTCGCGACCGGACTTTTATTATCTGTTTTCTGAACGGCTTTAACCGATAGCATCACCGGCAGCGATGTGATTTGCTGAGCGCCAACCGGTACGGTTATTAAAATTAATAAAAAGAATAAAAATTTTTTCATCTGAATTTAAAATTTAAGTAAATCTCGTTGGTACTCTTTTTGCGCTTTCGGTTGGAGGGTAGTGAGGTCGGCAATTTTCACAGGCAGGCCTGAGCCGATGCTATTACGCGCTGCTATCCCTATCAAGCACGAAAAGGCGCCGTCTCTGGTACCGGCACATTGTTTATACGTGTCGGGAGTACCGGGTATGAAAATCTGGTCACGCAGTAAGTCATCGCTGCCGCCATGCGACGACGATTCGACGGGTACTTGGATGTACTGACGCTTAGCAAATTGTTTATACAGGACTATCTCGTTGTAGTTGACGTTTTGGGTCGGGTTCGATTGTTGTATCCAGGCGTCGATACGTCCTTTTGAACCATTAAATGCGATACGGTAGCCTTCGTAAGGCGAAAATGCGGTAAGTGAATAAGCCACCTGAACGCCATTGGCATATTTGATAGTTGCTGCCATTTTGTCGAATATATTGATGTCGTTTTTGAAAACGCATCCGTCGCGCAGGTATCCGTCGTATTTCTCACAATCTATATACAGGCGTCGGTAGGGGTTTGTATTGCTTTGTGCTGATACGCCGGCGGCGCTTTTCATTTCATTCGACATGGCAGGGCGTTCTAACTGGAAATAGAACTTACATTCGCCGGTGTGCGGGCATGTGCGGCAGTTATCGGCGCGGTACGGGCCGTTTTTGCCGTAGAAGTCCAATGAGCCGACCGCATAAACCGTTTCGGGGTCGCTATCAATCCACCAGTTAAGCAGGTCGAAGTGATGACAGGCTTTGTGGACTAACAGTGAGCCGCTTTTCTCAACCAACCGGTGCCAGCGGCGGAAGTAATCAGCGCCGTGTGATGTGTCGAGATACCAGTTCATATCAACTGAGGTGATGTCACCAATCTCGCCGGCGCGTAACAGTTCCCACATTTTGGCGCAATAGGGAGAATAGCGGGCGTTGTGTCCTACTCGCGTTTTCAAACCGGTTTTCTTTTCAGTATCAAGGATTTGCTGTATCTTTCTTTCGTCGGTTGTCATTGGTTTTTCGGTAAGCACATTGACGCCCATTTCCATGCTCCGCACGATATATTCGTTGTGGGTGGCATCCACTGTTGTTATGATAGCTAAGTCCGGTTTTGTTTCCCGTATCATTTTCTCAAAAGCTGACATCGGGTTTGTCAGGTCGCTGTAAGTGCGGCAGTTGGCGCCAATGATTTCCTTGCCCGCTTCTACTCGACCGGGGTTCATGTCACATAATCCTACAAACTCAATTTTATCGGGGTATCGGCGCATTAAATCTCTACCCCACATACTTGTGCCTCGTGAGCCAGTGCCGACCATGGCAAGTTTTAGCTTGGCGGATGGAGGTTGGGAGCTCCATAACGGTTTGACTAATAGACTTCCTGCAAGGGCAGCGCCTGAGGTAACAAGGAAATGGCGTCTGGTTATTGAATGATTATTTTTCATTTGTTTTTACGAATTATTTACTATGAATTTTTTGGGCTACGGTATTTTTACAACGAAATTTTTACCACGAATTACACATTCTTCTTTTTCGGAACGGAAAAAATTACACGAATAATCAATTGTTGTTACTGGGTGGTGAGGGAGTAGGCCATGAGGGTGTTGCCGCGTCGGACGTACAGGACACCTTTGTAGATGACTGGGTGCGCCCAGTGTTCGCCTGTGCCTTGCTTGACGGGGAATTTGCCGGTGATTTCAAAATGGGTCGGTGTCGGTTTGACGAGGAACATTTCTTTTTTACTTTCGGAAAAGCAGTATAACATGCCATCAGCGGTAATGGTCGCTCCTATGCCTAAAGCATTGTCTTTGTATAAAGTGCGCCCTGTGTTCCAGTCGAGGCAGAACCAGTTTTTGCTGTTTTCATCACCTGAACCATACACAAAGTCGCCAATTTTGACTATGCCGCCATGTTTCGTTTCGAGGTCTTTCGATTCCCACACCTGCTCGACGTTTCGGCCACCGTTAGTCAGTCGTAACATCACTGAGCCTTTTCTATATCCGCTGGTGCAAAGCAGCATGTTGTTGCTGTATACAGGGCTGTTGGGATGTATTTTACGAAAGTTTTCGTAAGGAAAAGACCAAACTTTTTCGCCTGTCTTTGCATTAATAGCAAGGATATGGGTTGACATCATGGTAACAATCTGTGGAACTTGCTGGTCGGGTAGATAGATAGGCGAACAATAGGAAGAGACTGTACCTTCGCCTTTAGAAGTCCATTTTAACTGGCCGTTATCTTTGTTTAAAGCGACGATGTTATGCGTTTCACCTCCCGGTGTGAGGATAATTTTGTCGTCCACAATCAGCGGCGATTCGGTGATGCCCCACATGATGTTTTTCCCTTTAAATTCGTTAAGGAAATCCTTCTGCCAGATGACTGTTAATGTCTGTTCGTCCATGCAGACAATATTCCCCACACCTGAGACGACATAGAGTTTGCCGTCGTGGATAGTGACTGTGCTCCGTGTACCGCTATGGCTTTTGTTCCATTCGTGGCCATACGTTTTTTTATTCAGGAGTTTGCCGGAAAGGTCAAGGACATATAAAAATCCGTTTTCGCCGGTTAGCCCTGTCACATATAACTTATTATTAGAAATAGCTACCGAAGTAAAGCCTTCGTCTAATCCATTAAATTCCCATAAAAGTTTTGGCCCGTTAGCGCCCCATGATTGAAGCAAGCCGGTTTCATTATAGACCCCGGTACGGTCGTTTCGCCATTGGATAATATCCTGTGCATGAACACATACCGTACAATGGGTAAGAAGCAGTAGAAATAAAATCGCTTGTCTCATAATAGTTTAAGTTTTTTTTACTTCGTAAAATGATTTTCAATTCAGACTCCATCTCCCCCTTTGAAGGGGGTAGGGGGATGTAAAGGATTCAGGGACTTACTTTCGGTCGGTATCCCTCATCTTCATGAAAAAAAATCCGGGCAAGTTGTTTTTTTAAAAAGCATACCTTGTCCGGATAATAACTATGAACTCTGATCATCTAATAGACTGTCAGTTTGATGGAAAAGGTTATAGTTCTCTTATTTTTATGTTTTTAAACATACAACCGAAATCGCCATGGTCTTGAAAGCCGATGTAGCCTTCTTTGGCAGGGTTTGGTTCTTGAAATGTCTCCCACGTTGCAAATTTGCTTTTGGAAACTAATTCGTACCATTGGGGCGTCCAAAGTGTATATTCGCAGACAACCACTCCGTTTTGAGTATGTGTAACCTTGCCGTCTTTAATACGGATTACTAAAGTGTTCCATTCGCCGGAAGGTTTAGCATTGGATGGAAGCGCCGGAAGAATGTCATAAAGTGAACCGGCTAAATGGTTTGCTAATTTGTTGTCGCCGGCATTCCAATTGTCTAATATCTGCACTTCAACACCGGCATAATAAATAGGACGACCGGGATATTCAACAACCGAATAGAAGACGCCGGAGTTACCGCCTTTCCCCACATTCCAATCAACAGAAAACTCAAAGTTACGGAACTTTTTAAGTCCGTACAAGATGTCACCGCCTGTACCACCACGTTCTCCATCAGCTCTTGGAGGTTGTTCCCGACGGGGGAGGCACTTCATCGCGCCATCTTTGATGACCCAGCCGGGAGGAACATTGGTTCCGTTGCAAAGACGCCAGCCGTCAAAACTTTTACCGTCGAATAAAAGTTGCCAGCCTTCGCTAATCTCTTTCTTTGTTAAAGTGTTGTCTTTCACTGATTGACTGTCACAACTCACCTGTGAAACAAACAGTGTTACCATAAATGTTAAGAACGCAATTGATAAAAAATTTCTTTTCATAATGTTATAAATTAATAGTTAATGAAGTGCAAATGTACGTAAAAAATTTATTTCTGCAACAATTTACGTGAAAATATTTTTTATTTATCGTTTTTTTGTAATTTTGCGCAATATTTTAAACGAAGTTATGAATATCAGAAAAGCAAAAACAGAGGAGATTGACGCTATTATGGAGGTGTTTGACGCTGCCAAACGTTTTATGCGTCAAACAGGTAATGACAAGCAATGGATTGATGGTTATCCGTCCAAAGAGCTGGTTTTGGGTAATATAAGGGACGGTGGGTTATACGTCTGTCACTCGGATGATGGGCATCTTGTCGGCGCTTTTTATTATAAGGTGGAAAATGACAGGACGTATGAAAGGATTTACGAAGGCGAATGGTTAAATGACAAACCATATGGCGTTGTACATCGCATTGCGTCTAATGGGAAACAGAAAGGTATCGGAGATGCCTGTCTGAAATGGAGCTTGGAGCAGTGCGGCAATGTCCGTGTAGATACGCATCGCGATAATGCCGTCATGCAAAATGTTTTGATTAGAAATGGTTTCAGCCGGTGCGGAATCATTTTTGTCGCAAATGGGACAGAGCGTATTGCTTTTCAAAAAACGATTGAATAAACAGAAGAACATCCCCCTGCCCCCATTCGTTAAAGAGACACATGGATTAATTATTTTAGGAACGTTCAAAGGGGGAATTAATAATATACAAATATGAAAATCAAGTATTTTATCTTCAGTTTAGCCATCCTGTCAGGTTTGGCATCCTGCAGTGGCGGTAAGAAAAACGCCGACTGCATAGCTACATTTGAAGCGTTACAAAGTGAGTTTGCCGAGCCTTCTACAGCGTATCGGAGTGCCCCATTATTTGTGTTGAATAATAAGGTCACGCGCGAGCAGATTGACCGTACTTTGACCGACCTTAAAGACAAAGGCTTTGGCGGCGTGTTCTTTCATCCGCGTCCGGGTCTTATCACCGAGTATTTAAATGAAGAGTGGTTCGACCTTTTTCGTCATACGCTTGACAAGGGCAAGCAGTTGGGTATGTATACCTGGATATATGATGAGAACTCGTATCCCAGCGGTTTTGCCGGCGGCCATGTGCCGGCGCAGATGCCCGAAAGTTTTAACCAGGGTCAGGGTTTGCAGATGACGCGAGTCGAAGTATATCCCGAAACCGCTTCTCGCTATTTTATCTGTTTGAAAGAAGTAGACGGCAAGTTGATAGACGTGACAACTGCACTCGGCGCTGAGGCCGGCAAAACAGGCATTTATTATTTGTTTGCAAAGACATATAACCAGCCTTCGCCCTGGTACGGCGGTTTTTCGTATGTCGACTTACTCGTTCCGGGTGTCACTCAGAAGTTTATCGACCTCACCTTTTCAGGTTACGAGCGTGTCGCCGGTTCGGAGTTCGGCAAGTCGATGCCCGGATGGTTCACCGATGAGCCACACCTGCAGCCTCCCGGTAACAGTATCCGCTGGACGCCCGACCTGTTCGCTGAGTTTCAAAAGAAGTGGGGCTACGACCTGAAAACGAATCTGCCCTCTTTGTTTGAGGAGACAGGCGATTGGAAACAGGTACGCCATAATTATATCCAAACGTTGCTGCAAATGTTTATTGACCGTTGGGCTAAGCCCTGTTTTGCGTATTGCGAAGCCCATGACTTGCTGTTTACCGGCCATTATTGGGAGCATGGATGGCCTGATTTAAGTCACGGAGGCGATAACATGGCCATGTATGCCTGGCATCAGATGCCTGCTATTGATATGTTGTTTAACCAGTTCAACGAAGAATCGCCGACGGCACAGTTCGGCAATGTCCGCTCGGTCAAAGAGCTGAGAAGTGTAGCCAACCAGATGGGTTATCTCCGCACCTTTAGCGAGACTTACGGTGGCGCAGGCTGGGAGACAACCTTCAACGATTTCAAGCGTTTAGGCGATTGGGAATATGTGTTAGGCGTCAACTTTATGAACCAGCATTTAGCGCATCTGAGCATAGCCGGGTCGCGAAAGTATGACTATCCGCCCGACTTCACCTATCATTCGCCTTGGTGGCCTTACTATAAACCTCTCAACATGCACTTTGCACGTCTTTCGATGGCCTTGTCGTCAGGCGAACAAATCAACGACATCCTAATCCTTGAACCCACGACCACTATCTGGCTCTATTTTTCGTATAACACAGGGAGGACGCGCGCATCCAACAACAGTTATGCCAAATACAGAGAGATAGGACAAGCGTTCCAGACATTCGTCACCACGCTCGAAAAAGCGCAGGTAGAATACGACCTTGGCAGCGAAAACATCATCAAAGACCAGGGACGGGTAAGCGGGAAAAAATTTGCTGTAAACAAACGCGCCTATTCTAAAGTAGTTCTCCCGCCGTTGATGGAGAACATAGACGCCCCGACCTGGCGTTTGCTGAAGAAGTTTATTGACAATGGCGGTACGGTACTGGCATTTTCAATACCTTCTTACTTAGATGGGAAGCCCAATCCGGAGATGGTGAAATATCTTACAGGCAAAGCCAATGTAAAGAAGATGACCGGACTGACTGCCGATGTTATCCGGTCTGATTTTGCGCAGGCCGACATCACCTTTTTTAATACCCAGTCGGGCAAACTGTTTCATCACCGCCGTGTGATGAACGACGGGCAGGTGTTGTTCCTTGTCAATTCGAGCTTAGAAGAGCCTGTCAAAGGGAATGTCTCGCTTATAGGAAAAGACGCTGTCGAACTGAACACACTGACAGGCGAGATAATCGATTATCCTGAAATGCCGGATGGTAAGTGTATTCGTCTTGATTTTGAGCTACTGCCTGCCGGCAGTCTACTGTTATATGTTTTCAACAAAGAGTCAAACGGAATAGCCAAGCCTTTGCCTGATAGACAGTTCACGGCCATGTCTGCTTTGTTGCCTCTTACTGTCAAGCCTGATGGCAGCAACCTGCTCGCTATTGACTTTTGCGATTTGTTGTTAGGAGGCGAGACCTATCGCGACCAGCATGTGTTTGATGCAACCGACCGGACATTCAAATATCACGGCTTTACTTCCGGTAACCCATGGAACTCGTCTGTGCAATACAAAGATAATATTGTGAGCCGGGACACATTTAAGACCGGAGGATGTAAGGCTATTTATCGTTTTACGATAAGCGGCGACTTTAACATGAGCGGTTTGAAGGCTATTGTTGAGCGTCCGTTGTTATATAAGATTTCTATCAATGGAAAAGAAGTCAAACCCGAACCCGGCCAATGGTTCTTAGACCGTGATTTTGGCGTCCTTTCGATAGGCACTCTTGTGAGGAAAGGCGTTAATGAGCTAACACTCGACCTGTCGCCGATGCGTGTACATGCCGAATTAGAAGCGGTCTTTATTTCAGGTGATTTTACAGTAAGACCCGCTGACAAAGGCTTTGTTATCTATCCGCCGGCAGACGCTTTGACCACCGGCAGTTGGAAAGCGCAAGGGTGGCCGTTCTACAACGGTGCAGTGACCTACTCCAAATCTTTCAATATAGCCAGCCCAACCGGTTCTTATAAGGTTAGTCTAAGCGACTGGACTGGTACCATTGCGGTCGTGAATGTCAATGGTCAGCAGGCAGGTGTCATCGGTTTTATGCCATATCATGTTGATGTGTCGAAATTAATCCGGCAAGGCACTAACACGGTAGAAGTGAAGATTGTGGGCAGCAACAAAAACCTGCTTGGCCCCTTCCATAACAACCCTGCGCCCGGATTGGTTTCACCGGGGCATTTCCGTAATGTGAGGTCATATCCTTCAGGTAGTAACTACCAGCAATTGGATTACGGACTGATGGGCGATTTCCGGTTGGAAGAAGGTAGATGAATTTATTACCGCAAAGTAGCTAAGAAAACGCAGAGGACGCAAAAATATCTAATTGCATTCTTGGCGAAAATCCTTTGCGAATGTACAATTAATATAAAATAAATATAAAGATATGAAAACCAAGTTAGTTAAAATCAACGCATTATGCCTTTTGTTTTTGTTGGCAATCGCTCTTACGAACTGTATGGAGAGTAGTAAAAGCAGTATCAACCCAGCGCAGTTATCCTGCGAATACAGGTCAAATCCGGCGGTAGTAGATGTGCCTTCGCCGCGTCTGTCGTGGATCAACGAAGTTGTAACGAGCCAAGTACGTGGCGAGCGCCAGTTGGCCTACCGTATTTGTGTGGCCACAACCAAAGCAAAGCTACTAAAAGGAGAAGCCGACGTATGGGATAGCGGTAAAGTAATGTCAGGCGATTCATATTTAGTTCCTTATAAGGGAAACGCCTTGTTATCAGGAAAAGATTACTGGTGGCGTGTACAGGTATGGGACAGCCAGGATAACGCTTCACGGTGGAGCGCGCCTGCCTGTTGGGGGATGGGCTTGCTTTCGCCCGGTGATTGGAAAGCCAAATGGATAGGAGTGCCGTGGCAAGGCGAAGAAGCCCGTACAGAGCTAACGCCTACGGGGGGCAGAAGGCCTATCACTCCACAACAGCCTGCTCCCTATTTTCGTAAGTCGTTTACTGCCAAGAGTAATATTGCCTCTGCCAAAGCCTTTGTCACCGGTCTTGGCTATTTTGAACTGTACCTGAACGGGAAAAGGGTAGGAGATGATTATTTGGTACCGAACTTAACCAACTTCTCTTACCGCAAAAGTATTGAATACCCGCAACTGATAGTTATTGAAAACAATTTCAGGGCGCACAGGGTGATGTACTTAGCTTATGATGTGACCGATATGTTACGTAGCAAGCAGAATGTTGTAGGCGCAATTATCGGCGATGGCTTTTACGATTGCACGAATCTGCGTTGGGTGTCGCCGTTTGGGTCGCTGCGCTTCCTGTGCCAGATAGAGATAACCTATATGGACGGTACAAAAGATATGATATGTACGAATGAGACTTGGAAAGTGAAAGAATCGCCGATTATTATGAACGGCGTCTATGATGGCGAGATATACGATGCCAACCGCGAAACCGACCAATGGGCTTCCGCTGCTTGCGATGATTCGGGGTGGAAAAACGCTGTGCTTCGCCAGCCTCCAACCGGCGATATGACTGCCCACACAGCGCCAACCGATAAGATAACCGAAGTCCTTAAACCTGTATCCCTCCAAAAAAATGAGGATGGAACGTATGAAGTAGATTTTGGCGTGGAGATTTCGGGGTGGATTCATTTCAAGAATATCCAGGGAAAGAAAGGCGATACGTTGCGTGTGAAGTATATAAGCGAATCGCCGTTGGGCGTTCAGAAATATATATACAAAGGGGCTGGCAAAGAATCATACGCCCCACGTTTTACGTGGTATGTTTTCAGGAAGGCCGTCATCAGTGGCATCGACAATTTGACAACCGGCATGATGACCGCTGAAGCCGTTAATACCGATGTCAAAGTATCATCCGAGTTCAGGACATCCAACCCTTTGTTTGAGCAGATCAATACGATATGGCGTCGCAGTTTCTTAGATAACATCCATGGCGGGATTATGAGCGACTGTCCACACCGCGAGCGCTCACCCTACACCGGTGACGGACAGGTAGCCAGTGTTACCGTGATGCACAACTTTGATGCCGCCGCTTTCTACAAGAAATGGATACGCGATATGAACGATGTCCAGAACGTGACAACGGGTTATGTTCCCAATAGCGCCCCTTGGCAGCCGGGCAGCGGTGGAGGCGTCCCATGGGGTACTTCTATGATCATTATGCCTTGGGAGTTTTATGTCCATTATGGAGACCGAAAGATGCTCGAAGATAATTATTTTGCAATGAAAGAAAAGATGCGTTATCTGCTGACATGGCTTACACCCGAAGGGACGATGTTCTCTCAAAAGACGAACCCCGATGCTGAAAAACCCAACCAATGGCTCAACTTAGGCGACTGGGCGCCTGCGTCGGGTCTTCCTTCCGATGAGCTGGTACATACCTTCTTTCTGTGGCGTTGCGCCGATTTTACAGCAAGAGCCGCCAGCGCGCTCAACCGCATGGATGATGCGGCGTACTTTACTGCCATAGCCAACGATGTAAAAGCTGCTTTCCATAAGAAGTTTTACGATAAAGAAAATAAAACCTACGGCAACTACGGAAGCAACATCTTTGCATTAGTGATGGATGTACCGCAGGAATATTACAAAGATGTTGTAGACACATGGCGCAAAGAGATAGTCGAAACGAATAACGGTCATCTGAATACGGGGATTTTCGGCACGCAGTATTTCTTTGAGACCTTAGCCCGACATGGGTTGAACGATATAGCTTACGAAGCGATGAACAAACGCACCATACCCAGTTATGGTTGGTGGATAGAACAGGGCGCTACGGTGACATGGGAGTTTTGGAACGGGAGGTCATCGCGCAACCATCCAATGTTTGGAGGTGGCCTCAACTGGTACTACCGGACACTAACCGGCGTCTACACCGACGAAAACGAACCCGGCTATAAGCACATCATCATCCGCCCCAACTTACCACGACAATTAGACTATGCCTACTATTCGAGTTTGACACCATATGGCAAAGTCGTCTCCGAAGTGAAGCGAAATAACAACCGTTTTGAGATGAACGTAACGATTCCGGTAGGTAGCCACGCCACATTGTATATTCCCGTTACGGGCAACTATACTGTCACCGAAAACGGTCAGCCACTCGAATCCGTAACAGGCCTTGAGAAGCAGCGCATAGAAAACGGATACCTGAAAGTAAAAGCCCAACAGGGCAGCTACCGGTTTATAGCACAATAGATTCTAACGCTATGAAGTGGGCTGTTAGGCCTTAAGGGACATGAGTTTTTCGATAGCGTCGTCCATTTGGGCGATGGATTCCAAGCCGAGGGTTACGCAATTGACGCATCCCTCTTTAAATGCAAAGCGGATGGATTTTTCGCGCTCGTCGTCCTGCACATGCTTGCCTTCTCCGAAGATTTTCATCCCGATGATACCTTTGCCATTGGCTTTGGCGGTGGCGAGTATTTTGGTTATCTCGTCGGGTTGTCCGTCCATGTTAGTACCGAAAGGGTTGATACGTGCCATAATGACGTCTACCCAGGGGTTGACGGCTGCTTCGGCAAGTGCTTCTTTGTTATGGCTTGAGATGCCGACGGCTTTAATGATACCTGCTTGTTTAGCTTTCGAAAAGCTGTCCATATAATGCTTGCGGGTCGTGTTCCAGTTGCCTCGCTGCATGCAATGTAACAGCAGTATTTCTATTTGGTCGACGCCCAATTCTTTACGAAAACGGTCGATATGTCCTTCTACATTATCTGGGTTCTCAGCGTTGTAATCCGATGTCCAGAGCTTGCTCAGGAGTGTGATTTTTTCTCTGGGTAATGTTTTGATGGCTTCGGCAACAAAAGGCATTGAACCATATCCGTCGGCCATATCATAGAAGCGTGCGCCCCGCTCATACGCATGACGGGCCAGCGATAAGAAAGCCTCCATTCCCTGACGCGTCTGGTTAGATGACCGGTTATAGCCTCTTGTACCTGTCCCCATGGCCAAACGGGGAACGGTCAAACCGGATTTACCTAATTTGACCATGTCGATTAATTTGTCGGAACTGCATTTTGAACTTGTCAGCGTTATACCTGCCGGCAAGATGGTTAGACCGGCTATTCCTGATAAACCGGTTTTGATAAAATCTCGACGATCCATTTTTTTCATATTTATATATTTTTAATAATGATACATTCTCCTGGCCCCCTTCAAAGTGGGAGTTTGAGAACATTCCCCTGGTCCCCTTCAAAGGGGGAGGTTAATAGGCTCCTTTAACTTTCATTTTCAGGCTATACAGGTACTGCGATGCCGTAATGAACAGGATGTCTCTTTTCTTACCGCCAAAGCAAACGTTGGCTGTCCAGTTGGCTGTTATCGGTATTTGCGCTATCTGCTCTCCTTTCGGGTTGAAAACTGTCACCCCTTTGCCTGTCAGGTAAACGTTCCCTTTGTTGTCCATCGTCATGCCGTCCGACCCCAATTCGCAAAATAGCTTCTTATTGGCCAGCGTGCCGTCCGGTTTGATGTCATACACGTATGTTTTGTTGGCGCGTATATCGGCCACATAAAGTTTTTTGCCGTCTGGGGTTCCGATGATGCCATTCGGTTGTGACAGGTCAGTAGCTACCTGAATCAGTTTTTTGCCGTCCGGCGACAGGTAATAGACAAACTGACCGCTCTGTTGCATGGCGGGGTCGCGTGTCCAGTAGTTACGTCTATATAGCGGGTCTGTTATATACATCCCGCCTTTCGGATGCACCCACACATCGTTAGGGCCGTTCAGTTTTTTTCCTTCAAAATCAGTTATAAGAACGACGTGATTACCTTTCATGTCAATCCTCCATAGCTCGTTATCCATATCCGAGCAGGTAATCAGGTTACCTTTTTTATCGAAGAATGTCCCATTGGCGCGTCCTGTATTTTCAAGGAAGACCGTCACTTTTCCATCGGCTACCGTCCATTTCATAATACGGTCATTTGGCTGGTCGGTGAAGTATACATTACCTAACTTGTCGGCGGAAGGTCCTTCAGTAAAACCAAAGCCGTCGGCTACTTTTTCAACAATAGCCCCGTCAGCGATGATAGCGCTGTTTTGTTGGGCTGTAACACTCATGCTGATCATAATCAAACAGAGTAAAATCGTACTTTTTGTCATGGTGTATAATATTTTTTTAATTTTCAGTCTGCAAAAGTAATTATTTTTCTGTTCATAGCCATCATTTTCTCAAAAAAACTGCATGATAAATTCTTTTTTCTGTCCGGGATAGTCCTCAAAGAATGTACCTCCATGATAAAAACAGGCGTAACCACCGGAGATGATACCCAAAGATAGCGCTTTTTCTAAATGAACAGGCCGTGTTGGATGGGCTATTAATTGCTCAGCAACGGAGGCGATGATTCCTCCAGCAAAATTATCGCCGCATCCGGTCGTGTCGCCGGTAGGTTCGGTATGTTTCAGCAAGGCGTTTCTTATTTTTTCTGAGACAGGTTTTGTACCGTTAGCAGCCACGAAAGCTCCTCCCTGTGCAAAATAATGCACAGGTTTGGCGCCGTGTGTAATGATAACAGCGCCAACGCCTGTTCCTTTGAAAAAAGACAAGGCATCTTCAACTGTCAGGCAGCCGCTTAGTCGAAGCGCTTCTTCCATATCCGTAATCAGTATATCGATGTAGTCGTATGTCTGAGCAGAACGTCCTAACGGCCATGCTTTATCAGGATGGGCTTTTTCGTTCAAAAAGTCATAAACGGTATTCACAATGGTAAAAGCCTTTTCGTTTTTCGCCCGTTGGAGCAACTCTAATAACGACTGATGGATGCGGGGTGTTAGGGCAGTGCCGCCAAAGACTGCGATGTTGCTTGCAAAAAAAGCATCGTCCAGGTCGTCGGGATATAATTCCCAGGCTGCACCAATGTTATTGATAAAGATGCGTTCGCCATGCCCGTTGTCATAGTCAGGATCCGACAGCACATCGGTAAAAGGTGTGTATAGTTCGACGGTCTTGTATTGGCCGATTTTTAAGGGTGTCTTTTGCAGTCGTTCGTCGATAAACTTGGCCCCTTTATCCCTACCTTTGCTTCCGTAGAAATAAACTTCGGCACTCGTACCGGTCAGCATTTGCGCTGCATGAATCAAAGAGACGACCGAAGGTCCTCCGATGTTTAATGTAACCGGCGGTTTACACTGCGTGATAGCCTCCCGGACTTTTAGATAGTCTTCACCCGAAAATTTTTCAAACTCGTCCTTAAAGACAAGTCTGCCGGGAGATAATCCGCCATCGCCGGGTTGTCGGGAGAGGTACCTGTCGAAAATATCGCCCGAAAATCGTATCGGTTGATACAGATAATCGACTAAGGCGCATCCGGTACCGGAAATCTTAAACAGATGCCTATCCGATAAATTTTGCATAGTCCGATACTAATAAATGCAAAGGCGCTTCGTCTTCCTCTATCGTTGGAAAACGACCTACAGGCTCATAGAAGCGGTTATCCGATGTGTCGTCATTGACCATACTCACTTCGCCCACTAAAACCTTCCCTTTCCCTGCTTCGCCATAAAACCGGTGATACACACCCTGTTCCATGCAAATACTTTCGCCTGGAGTCAAGATGACCTGACTGCCGGGTGACACGATTCGTACAATACCATCGGCTTTAACCGTAACAGGTGTTTCGGCAAAAGCGCCATCGTCGGTAGCGTTGTAAAACTCTATCACTAAGTTGCCGCCACCTCGGTTGATGATGTCTTCCATTTTTGACCAATGGAAATGTTGTGGTGTTTCCTGGTTCTCTTCGACAATCATCACCTTTTCGGAGTACGGTTTTTTATCTACGTTCAGTTTGCCGTTGCGCAAGGTGAAAAGGAACAGCCCCCTCCGGTAGAAGTCACCGGAGCCAAAATCGGTGATGTCCCACCCCAGCATGTTGTCTATGACTTCGGAGGCGCTCTCCCTGTTTTGTTGCCAGTCGGCAACGCTCCAATAGGCCCAGGGCGGTAAAAAGAACTTACGCTCATCCATAAAGGCCTTAGCATCAACTAATATTCGGTTAATCTCACTACGTTTCATGTTGTTTTTTATTGAATAAATAATGGGCAAAGATAAAAATAATTTTCACAATAACATCACTTCTCAATTATTTTCTGTATTTTTGCGGTTTTTATAAAATGTGAGACTTGAATATGGAAAAGAAAGGGAAGTTTTTTACAATTAAAAATATAAATTATGACAGTCAGACAATTATCGATTTTTTTAGAAAACAGGTCAGGGCGCCTTTATGAAGCATTGGAAACGTTACGAAACAGGAACATTAACATTATGGCGCTCACGATTGCCGATACTTCGGCGTATGGCATCGTCCGTTTGTTAGTGTCGGATCCCGAAGAGGGATTTCAAGTATTGAAAGCGCTCGGGTTCAGTGTTAGCCTCACGGAGGTTATTTCTCTATCCATATCACATGTCGCCGGTTCGTTATGCGAAGTACTGAAAAAGTTTTCGGAAGAGATGCTTAGTATTGAGTACATGTATGCTTTCAGTTTGGGTGAAAAGGCTATTATTGTGCTACGTGTTGATGACCAGCAGAAAGCCTTTGATATTATTGAGCAAAACAATTTTATAATAATTAAAGAAAACGAAATTAAAAATCTTTGACATGGTTATTTGGAATGAAACTTTTGAGTGCATGACGCGTGAGGAGATGCACAGATGCCAGAGCAGCAGGTTAGTAAGTATGGTAGAACGGGTCTATCAATGTGTACCATTTTATCGTAAAAAGATGCAAGAGAAGGGCATCAGTCCCGAAGATATTCGTGGAATAGAGGATTTATCGAAGTTGCCGTTTACCACCAAGAATGATTTACGCGACAATTATCCGTATGGTCTGTTTGCAGTACCCATGTCGGAGATTGTGCGTATTCATGCCTCATCGGGAACAACCGGCAAGCCTACTGTGGTGGGCTATACCCGCAAGGATCTTGCTACTTGGAGCGAAGTAATGGCGCGGACGTTATCCTGTGCTGGTATCACCCGAAACGATTTTGTACATGTCGCATATGGCTACGGATTGTTTACAGGCGGCTTGGGCGCACATTATGGAGCCGAAAAAATCGGCTGTTCTGTCATCCCTATCTCGGGTGGAAACACCAAGCGACAGTTACAAATCATGCACGATTTTGGCAGTACAGCTTTGGCTTGTACCCCTTCGTATGCACTTTTTCTTGCCGAAGCCATTCATGAAAGCGGTATCCCGCGCGAAGAGTTTAAACTGCGTGTTGGAACGTTTGGCGCTGAGCCGTGGACAGAGAACATGCGTCGTGAGATAGAGGAAAAACTCCAAATAAAAGCCATAGACATCTTCGGCTTGAGCGAAATCATCGGGCCGGGTGTTTCCAGCGAATGCCTCTGCCAATGCGGTTTACATATCAATGAAGACCATTTTGTGCCCGAAATTATTGACCCCCAGACCTTAGAAGTATTGCCCGAAGGCGCTGAGGGCGAATTGGTTTTTACCACTATTACAAAGGAGGGTTTACCATTGCTGCGTTACCGCACACGCGACTTGTCGAGTCTCAACTATGAGCCCTGCAGTTGTGGTCGCACCTTAGTACGGATGAAGAAATGTACCGGACGGAGCGACGACATGCTCATCATACGCGGCGTGAACCTGTTCCCGTCGCAAGTCGAAAGCGTTCTGTTAGAGCTGAAGGAAACAAGCCCGCACTACCTGTTGATTGTTGATCGGGTGAACAACTTAGATGTACTCGAATTACAGGTCGAAATAGAAGAAGGTTTTTCGTTAGACCGTATAAGCGAGGTGCAAGCGCTCATCCGCCGCATCCAGCGTGCAATGGAAAGCGCTTTAGGAATAAGTCTTACCGTAAAAATTGTAGAGCCGAAGACGATAGCCCGCAGCGAAGGCAAAGCGGTCAGGGTTATTGATAAACGAAAACTTTAATAAAGAGTCCACTCCGGTAAAACAAAAAGTTATACCACAAAGTACACAAAGAGATTTTACAAAGTGCACAAAGTGTTGTAATACAGACTCTTTTCTTTGTGTCCTTTGTGTTAGCTTTGTGTTCTTTGTGGTTAAAAATACTTTTCGGAGTGGACTCAATAAAGTAAGCAATATTCCTGTAAATCTTGTAATCCTTTAATTCTGTTCCATTTCTTTTTCAATTTGTTCTAAGGATTTGTTTTTAGTTTCGGGCAGTTGGCTACGTATAAACAGGAATCCTGCAATACATATTCCACTGTACAGCCAGAAAGCGCCTGATGCGCCTGTGTATTTGTTGAGGAGTGGGAAGGTATAGGTCAGGATAAAGCAGGCTACCCACAGAAAGAAAGTAGCGATAGCCATAGCTACGCCACGTATTTTGACAGGGAAAATCTCTGATAGTACCACCCATACAGTGGGGCCGAGCGACATGGCAAAACAGGCGATAGCCACAACGACCAACAACAACATAGGCCATCCGCTTACCTGAAGATAAAAGCCTGTTCCCAATACTGCATAGATGACTGCTAACCCTATCGAGCCTACATACAGTAAGGCTTTCCGCCCCCATCGGTCGATAGTAAAGATAGCCACAAAGGTGAAAATCGTATTCGTCACACCGGTGACAACAATATTCATTAGGACGTCAGAAACAGCGTATCCGGCTGCTGAGAATATCTCATGTGCATAATTGAAAATCACATTGATGCCACACCATTGTTGGAAAATGGCTAAGACAATGCCAATAATGAGTACTTTGCGCACATTAGGTTTAGACATCGCCCGCCAATTGGTCTTTTCCTCTTTGGCAGATTGAAGCGATTCAATAGCAGCCAATTCGCTTGCGCTATATCTGTCGCCGCCAATACGTGCGAATATCCGCTTCGCCGCCTCACGTTGTTTGTTGATAGTTAGCCATCGGGGGCTTTCGGGGATGAAAAAAGTCAGGATGAAAAACAGACCGGCAGGGGCTATCTCCGCCCAGAACATCCAACGCCATGCCCAATAGATGCTATCCGTTGAAAGTGTCGTTTTGTCAGGCACAAAATAATCGCCTATCTGCCAGTTGACAATCTGGGCGGCTAATATCCCTAAGACTATGGTAAGCTGATTAAAAGAAACAAACCGCCCTCTTACCGATGCCGGAGATACTTCCGCAATGTATACAGGTGAGACATTGGAAGCGATGCCGATGCCTAATCCTCCAATAATACGCCAGATAATCAAATAGGTATAGGTGTCGACAACGCCGACGCCATACGAAGAAACAGTAAATAAAACTGCTGCCGTTATCAGCATCTTTTTCCGTCCGTACCGGTCGCTGATAAAACCTGCCAATAATGCGCCAGTAAGGCATCCGGTAAGGGCGCTCCCGATAGCCCAGCCCTGAAGTACCGCTGAGGAACCAATATTAAAAAAAGGTTCGTAAAAAATTTTGGCTCCTCCGATAACTACAAAATCGTAACCGAAGAGGAAGCCTCCCATGGCCGAAATAAAAGTGATAAAAAATAAATACCGCCATTTGTACTGTTTCGTATAACTCATTGCCTTTATGTATTGATTTGACGCCGCAAAGGTAGCAAAAAATTATTAGGTTTCTGTCCCCCTTTAAAGAGGGCAGGGGGATGTTATCAGATTTCAAGTCCTCTGCCTTTGCTTTAGTTGTAACTTGCCTTAGAAAAAAAGCAAATTTTTATTGGAAATAGCTTAAAACTTCGTATTTTTGCAGCTCATTAATAATAAATATGGAATATAGAGAAATAGGCAAAACAGGCATGGTCGTGTCGAATATCAGTTTCGGCGCGTCGTCTTTAGGGGGTGTTTTTCATTCTTTAAAAGAAGAAACGGGCATAGAGGCTGTATATACAGCATTGGATAACGGAATTAACTTCATCGATGTGTCGCCTTACTACGGTCACTTGAAAGCAGAAACCGTTTTGGGAAAAGCATTGAAAAACATTGGACGGAGTCGTTTTTACTTATCGACAAAGGTAGGTCGCTATGGCCAGGACGGCGTCAACTATTGGGACTATTCACCGGAGAAAGCCAAAGAAAGCGTCTATGACAGCATGGACAGGCTACATGTCGATTACATCGATTTGATAAACATTCACGACATCGAATTTTCCGACTTAGAGTTGGTCTGCAATGAGACATTGCCGACTTTGGTTGATCTACGCGATGAGGGCATTGTCAGGCATGTAGGTATAACCAACCTCAACTTGCGGCATTTCAAATATGTGATTGACCATACACCCGCCGGAACGGTCGAGAGTATTTTATCCTTCTGTCATTATACCTTGAATGACGATTCATTAGTCGATTACCTTGATTATTTTGAATCCAAAAGGGTAGGGGTCATCAATGCTTCCCCCTATTCGATGGGGTTGTTGACCGAGCGTGGAACGCCAGATTGGCATCCTGCGCCCGAAGCGCTCAAACGATTAGCGAAAAAAGCATTGGAGTACTGTCAGTCGAAGGACGTCTCATTGGAGCAGTTAGCCGTCTCCTTTTCAGTAAATAATCCGAGGATAGCCACCACATTATTTAGTACGACAAATCCCGAAAATGTCTTAAAAACAATTCAGTATGCGAACACCCCTTTGGACAGAAACATTCTTCGGGATGTCCAAAAAATATTTGAACCGGGTTTTCGCGATACGTGGGTGAATAGCTAATGTAGGTTTCAGTCCCCCTTTGAACGTTCCTTTGAAATCAATCAACATGTCTGTTTGTTTCACTTCGTAAAACGACACAATAATTAATACTCAATGGAATGTTCGCTTGCGGAACCAATGGGGGCAGGGGGATGTTCTTAGAAACTGTCTACTGTGAACTATTTGAATTTTATATAATTATGGATTCAGTACGAATTATTTCTCCGGGCAGGGTTGAGCTTGCCGAAGTGGACATGCCACTATTGAGACCCGGTTTTATTCTGTTGAAGGTTAGGTTTGTCGGGTTTTGCGGGTCGGATTTAAATACCTTCAAAGGGTTGAATCCGCTTGTGAGGCTGCCGATAGTACCTGGCCATGAGATTGGCGCGGTCATTGAAGCCGTAGCCGATGATGTTCCTGCTCACTTGCAAGCAGGCATGTCAGTCACAGTCAATCCTTATACAGAGTGTGGGTTTTGCCCGGCTTGTCAGAACGGACGTCCGAATGCCTGTGAGTGGAACGAGACCTTGGGCGTGCAGCGCAATGGAGCTATGCAGGAATTTATCCTTGTCCCTTGGGTGAAAGTGATACCGGATGCTTCATTATCGGTTCGTGAGCTTGCTTTAGTGGAGCCTTTAAGTGTTGGATTTCATGCGATTAATCGTGCCAACATAACACAACAGGATACGGTATTAGTCATTGGTTGCGGGATGATAGGCATAGGAGCAATCATTCATGCTGTCAACCGTGGCGCCCGTGTGATTGTTGCAGATGTAGATGATAATAAGCTCCAATTAGCCAAACAACTATGGGCGGTTTATGGCATAAATACCTTGAAAGAAAACCTGCATGAACGGGTAGGGGAGATAACCGAAAAACGAGGTGCTGATGTAGTCGTCGAAGCCGTTGGATGTCCAGAGACCTATCTTTCTGCAATAGCAGAAGTGGCTTTTACGGGTCGTGTGGCGTTTATCGGATATGCAAAAGAAAAAGTGCCTTTTGATACGTCACAATTTGTCAAAAAGGAATTGAACATCATGGGGTCGCGCAATGCCATGCCACACGATATGAAAGAAGTCATTGAATACCTGAAACAAGGGATTTGTCCGGTTGATGAGTTAGTTAGCGCTGTGTATAAACCCGAAGAGGCGCAAATAGCATTAGAGAAGTGGGATGAGAACCCGGGTAATTTTTTTAGAATTTTAATACAATTTTAATAATATGGAAGAAGTAATCAACAAAAAGAGCGGTTATCCGCAAAAAGATTTTGGGCAGCGGGTGAAGCGTTATTGTCAGACGCTTGATTTAAAAGACGACCCCGTTTTGATACAGGAATACATCCTGCGGCACAACGAAGTAAATAGCTGGCCGGAGATAAGGGACGGCATTCGTGCTGTGGGCATCCTCGAAATGGAAATTTACCACTTCGGTACACGGCTGTTTATGATTGTTGAAACCCCCTTGGATTTCGAGTGGGACAGCGCATTTGAAAAATTAGCCGGTTTGCCGCGCCAAAGTGAGTGGGAAGAATACATGTCCATTTTCCAGCAAGCCGATGCCACCGCCTCATCAGCGGAGAAATGGCAGTTAATAGATAGGATTTTTTATCTGTATTAATTTTTTTTATCATTTATTTTTTATTTGAACAGAAAATCGTATCTTTGCAGCCCCAATTTAGCAACATTTCGATATGGAACAACAAGAGAATAGCAACGGAGACTTTGCACCTGAAAGTGTTCTAATTAGTGCTTAATATAATTTTTTAAACAAAACAACGTTATATAAACAAAATAGTATTCATTAAAATAATAAACGTCATGAAAAGTAATGTAGATTCAAAATTGTTGTTGGGACTTGTGATTGGTGCGGCGATTGGCGCTGCTGTCGGGTATTTAGCTGCTACTGATAAGAAAGAGCAGATTGTCAATGAACTCGGCGAATTAGTCGGCAAAGTGAAGGAAGGCTTTAGTTCGGCAATTGCCAAATTCAAAGAATCCAAATGCGAAACTGCCAATGTAGTAGAAGAATAAGATGAAAAAGGATTCCGAACAATTCTTTCGGGAACTGAAAAATGACGCGATATCATTCGCTGAATTAAAAATTGAACTACTGAAATTGGGTACCTACGAAAGAATCGGAAAAGTTATTTCCGTTCTTTCGTATGGTATGATTTTGATTGCTTTGGGTTTTTTTCTTGTCCTGTTTCTGTTCCTTGTTCTTGGCTTTTTCCTGAGCGACCGGTTTCAGTCATTGACCGCCGGTTTCTCGGTTGTGGCCGTACTGTCACTTTTGCTGATAGGCGGAGTCGTTATTTTCAGTAAACAAATCCGTTCGTATATCCTGAATTTGATAATTGCGACGCTGGTTTCAAATGATAAAAAAAATGATACAACAGACGATACAAACACCGTTGGCGAAACTGTTGGCTGACAAAGAACGAATCAGGCAACAATCCCGGCTGCAGGAACAAAAACTGAATGAAAGCATTTCATACTTACAGGATAATGCCGGCAGCTTGTTGCTTTCAGGTTTATCTTCTTTGTTTTTATCCGGTTCCACACCTGCCAAAAAGAACAAGGCATTGATGTTGCCCGGACATTCTTCGCAAGCGACCATAACACCCATCCCCTCATTTGGATTGGCTGATTTTTGGTCTTTAGGGAAAATGATGATTCCCGTTGTATGGGAAATTGCACAACCCTTACTCATCACCTGGTGCATTCGGAAAGTGAAAAAAGTCTTTACCGGAAAGCAACGAAAGGGAACTACTCAGGTACTCCCCGCGAAAAAATAATAAAAAATGAATAATTATCGTATAAAAGGCTCCTTGCTGATGGCAATGGCCTTCTTTTGCATTGCGTTTTCTGCATCAGGTCAGATGTCTTTTGGAAAGCCCGAAAAAATAAATGACGGCTGGCAGTTTCTACCGGGCGATTTGGCAGATTTCAGAAAGGTCGACTTCGCCCGCTGGAGGCGCGTGGATCTGCCGCACGACTGGAGTGTGAGAGGTCATTTGAGTCCTACCTTGGCTAGTTGCACCGGCTATCTGCCCGGTGGGATAGGGTGGTATCATAAGACATTGCAGATTCCCGAATCGAAAAAAGGGGAGAAAGTATACCTTTATTTTGAAGGCGTTTATAACCGTAGCGAGGTGTTTGTGAATGGTAAGTCGTTAGGAAAGCGTCCGAATGGCTATATATCATTTATGTACGATGCAACACCCTGTATTGAGTTCGGGAAAGAAAATACAATAGATGTCAGGGTTGACCATAGCCGCTCAGCCGATTCGCGCTGGTATACCGGTTCGGGTATCTATCGCGATGTGTGGTTGGTCTTTGCGAATCCGGTACATATTAGTCAGTGGGGGGTGTATGCCTATCCCGAAAACAACAAGCTGAACATCGAAGTGGAAATCGAAAATTCAGCGACAGAAAACAGCAATCTGACTATCGTGAATGAACTCTTTTCGGCAGATGGGAAATCGGCGGGTAAAAATTCTAAAAACTTGATAGTCAATGCCGGCGCTTCCGGAAAAATTACAACCATCATCAGTATGAGCAAACCGGCGCTTTGGTCGCTTGATAATCCGGTTTTATACCGGTTGGTGACAACGGTACTGAAAAACGGGAAGGAAATCGACCGTGCCGTTACTGCTACCGGATTCCGTACCTTTTCTTTTGATCCTGATAAGGGATTTGCGCTGAATGGCAAGTCGATGAAAATGAAAGGTGTATGTATCCATCACGATGCAGGTGTCTTAGGCGCTGCCGTTCCGCGCGAAGTGTGGAAGAAGCGCATCCTTACTTTAAAGAGCATCGGTTGCAATGCGATACGCACCAGCCATAACCCACATGCGACAGATTTATATTCGCTATGCGACGAACTCGGTATGCTGGTGTTGAATGAGGTCTATGATGAGTGGGAGTTTCCTAAGCGTAAATGGCTCGAAGGATGGAACGTAGGGACGCCCGGCTTTGAAGGGACGTATGACTTTTTTGAAGAATGGGGTGAGAAAGACATCAAAGATTGGGTCAAGAGAGACCGTAACCACCTGTCGGTTTTTGCATGGAGCATAGGCAACGAAGTGGATTATCCGAATGACCCCTATTCGCATCCGGTATTAGATGGCGGCGCTAATTACGGCTTTACGCAGCCAATCTTCGGCGGATACAAAAAAGATGCGCCCGATGCGATGCGGTTAGGCGCTATTGCCAAACGTTTGGTCACTGCTGTCAAACAGTATGATAAATCGCGCCCGACTACTGCCGGTCTTGCCGGTGTAGCCATGTCGAACGAAACGGAATATCCGGGGGCATTGGATATAACCGGATACAATTATACGGAAAGCATGTACGATTCTGACCATCAAAAATATCCCAAACGTATCATCTACGGGAGCGAAAACCGTCACGACCTGAACGCATGGAAAGCGGTCAGAGATAAAGAGTTTATCTTCGGACAGTTTTTGTGGACGGGCATCGATTTCTTAGGCGAATCGGGACGATGGCCGGCGCGTGGCTCCTCAGCAGGCATACTTGACTTATGCGGTTTTATCAAGCCGAGGGGTTACTTCCGCCAATCCTTGTGGTCGGAGCAAAACATGGCCTATATCGGGACAACACCGGCGCCCGCACCATCCGAGCAACCCCAAGCGCGAGCCAGCGCTGTTAGACCTCCTTCCATGGATGCCCCACCTGTATGGAATTACGAAAAAGGCCAACTGATAAGGGTCGTATGCTACACCAACGGCGCCAAGGCCCAACTGATGCTTAACGGGCGAAAGGTAGGCGAAATGAAAGATTATGACGATAATACCGGTATTATCTACTGGGATATACCCTACGAAGACGGCAAGCTCGAAGCGATAGCCTTCGATAAAAGCAATAAAGAGACAGCCCGGTATACCATTCAAACATCCAAGCAGCCTTACGCTTTAAAAATCACCGCTGTCGAAAAGGAAATAGATAAAAAGGGAATAGCGCAGCTCATCTTGCAGGTCGTAGACGAAAACGGCGTACCGGTATTTCTGTCGGATAACGAAGTGACTTGCCGGATAACAGGCCCGGCTATCTTAAGGGGCTTAGAAGCAGGTAACCAGCAGGATATGACCGATTATACGGATACCGTTCACCGCGTATTCAGAGGCCGTATGTTGGCTTATGTCCAATCCACCGGCGAAGCAGGCGACATCAACGTACGATTTACCTCCCCCTGGCTACAGCCCGTAGAAGCAAGCATTCGCGTAAAATAAGTCTGAAAGAAAGAAAAAGCATTCGCAAAAATTGGCAACCGGCAAATAAAGATACCATTTCGGTGTCTACTTTATAAACGGTTATGAAGTTGCCAATGAATGGAGCAACAAAAGGGGTTTTGATGGTGGAAAGGTCGTTTTCTTTATCTGCTATTTCGATGGCTGCAGTTTGATCTACCAACATAATATTCATAAGCTCTTATCACTGACCACCTTTCCGTCTTCAAGTGTGATAACCCGTCTTGCTTTGGCAATGATACGCGGGTCGTGGGTCGAAAAGACAAAGGTGACGCCTTCCTGTTTGTTCAGTAACTCCATGATGTCTAACAGGTTTTCGGCTGATTTGCTGTCTAAGTTGGCGGTAGGTTCGTCGGCGAGGACGAACTTGGGCGTTGAGGCTAACGCCCGCGCAACGGCGACACGCTGCTGCTGTCCGCCTGATAGTTTGGGAGGGCGGCTATCCATGCGGTCGCCCAGCCCGACGGCTTCTAAAAGCTCGGTGGTGCGTTTATTTATTTCTTCGCGTTTGCGGCCCTGTAACTCCATCACAAAGGCGACATTTTCCTTTGCTGTCAGTACCGGTATTAAGTTATATGCCTGAAAGACAAAGCCGATGTGATGCAACCGAAAGGATGTCTTCTCACGTTCTTTTAGTTTGGAAATATCTTTTCCATCAACGAACAGACGGCCCGAAGTAGGCGCATCTAAACCGCCAATCAGGTTTAACAGCGTGGTCTTGCCCGAACCCGAAGGGCCTACAATAGCAGTAAACTCGCCGGCGGTAATGTTCAAAGTTATGCCATCAACGGCATGTACCTCCTGCGCTGTGTCTTTGAAGATTTTTACTAAATCTTTGATTTCGATAATTGTTTGCATATTGTTTATTTTGGAGCGCAGATGAGGCGAATTTTGCATATTTGCGCTGATTTTTTGTTTCTACCAACTGTAAATACCAGACGGGATTATGGAAAATTTTTCTAATCTCGAATGGCGTCAAGCGGTTTAAGTTTCAATGCTTTTCTTGCGGGATAGATAGCAGACAAGATTCCGGCAACTATCACTAAAATAAGTATTTCGACGAACATTTCTGCGTTGATTATGGGGTATACAATCGAACTGAAGCCGAAATCTTCAAACTGGTCGCCGATGAAAAATGCAAGGTTGATACCGTTTTCTAACGAGGGCACGACAAACGCCGTCCCCAGCAGGATGCCTACCATACTACCCAACAGTGCCAGAAAGATAGTTTCGAGCATTATCATGTTGAATATCTTGCCTTTGCTCATTCCGATGGCGCCCAACATCCCCAGTTCGCGCGTCCGTTCGAGAACCGCCATCAGCATCGTGTTGATGATTCCGAAAGAGAGCGCTAACAGAAAGATTCCCAATATGAGGATACTCATAAAATTTGTATAAGCCAAAACCATGGTAAGCGATGGATTTATTTCGCTCCAGTCCCGCACATCAAAGTCGGGGAATAAACGCTTCAACTGGGGCGTTACGAGGCTGCTTGCTTTTAAATCCGGCAGAAGGATTGCAGCCTCATGAACAGCGCCTTGAGGTAAGCCGGTGTAACTGAACACATCGTCGTAGCGCACAAACACATTTCCCTCGTCGAACATCCCGTTGGTAGTTTTATAGATACCGCCAACTCGAAAAGCGATGCTCTGCATATCGCCGTGTGCGTCCTGAAAGGTAAATACAATACGTGACCGGAGCCTCACTTTAAGTTTGTCGGCTATCTTGCGGCTGATGACAATCGCATTGCGGGTGTCGTCGGTCAAGTAAACGCCCATCGTATCGGGGATATGTTTCCATACGTCTGTGACCTGCCTCTCTTCGTCAGGGAAAACGCCTTTGACGGTTACACCCAAAGCGTTGTGCGGTGATGCCAACATCCCGACTAAGTGGAGGCGGAAGGCTGTTTTGAAGTTTTCAGTTTTCAGCGTGGATAACAGAGGACATCCCCCTGCCCCCATTTTCTTCACTTCGTAAAGAGACAGATTATTTTTAAACATCAAGGAACGTTGTTCCGCAAGCGAACATTCCATAGTGTAAAAAAAATTTTTGTCACTTTCCGAAGGGAAGTAAACAGACACATTGATTGATTTCATAGGAACGTTCAAAAGGGGAGTGATAACAGCTTGCTCAAAAAAGGCATTGATGTCGTAATTTGCCAAAAATGCCGTGTCATGTATCTGTATATGAGATATTTGTGTCTCAATGTCATTGTTCACCGTACCGATAATCCATCCATTGAGGAAAGCCGACAGAAATGTTCCCGACGACAGCCCAATAGCAATGGCGCTGAGAATGACTCCGCTGCGAACCTTGTTACGCCAAATATTTTTCCAAGCTAATCGTATCATAGCGCTTCGTTATTTGAGACTACAACCTGCGAAATGGCATAAAGCGGATAAACTCTGACATTCCCATAGTTTGCGAAGTTTTCCATCGAAGTACGAATAGCCGTTTGTATCGGTTGTGCATGATTTCAGGGAGAGGTTTATCAGGTGAGTAATTCTTGAGTTCGTTTGCAAACCCCATAGCACGAACAAATTCGTTGAAACAAAATGGATACTTCCATCGCAACAACTCTTCATCCATATTTCTTTTTATATATCTCATTATCAATAATAAAATTAATTAGTGTGAGTTATTGACGCCACAAAGATATTATATTTTTATGAAATAGGGGGGCTATAATGAATAATTTTTTATTTATTACTAATGTTTCGCACTTCAAAATAACCCATTGATATGATGATATAGCAATCATCGTTAACATCGTATATGTTTGCATATAAGGAATTTAACACTTCAAATTATTTTTAATTAACCTGTTTCATTCAGTAAGTTTTCCCCGAAACGAAATAAAAGGTCTTCTGCTTCCGGTTTGTTTAA
>CAYUAK010000225.1:0-1696 GCA_964442765.1 uncultured Tannerella sp.
CTTCAGGTAAAAGCCTCTTACATAGGCTCTAAGATTTTCGAAGCCATACATGTCAACAAAAGCTATGACGGTATAAAAATTACCGAAGACTTTAATTATGTCTTCACCCGTTATGAAAAATTGGGTATCGTCGGCGACAATGGCACAGGTAAATCGACTTTTATCAAAATGCTGATAGGCGACGTCCCGCCGGATAACGGACGTTTTATAATCGGTGAGACAATCCGCTTCGGCTATTACAGTCAGGATGGTTTACAGTTTGATGAGCAAAAGCGAGTCATCGACATAGTTCAAAACATTGCAGAATATATCACATTAGGAAATGGAAAGACGCTAAGAGTTTCGCAATTCCTGAACCACTTTCTTTTTACCCCGGAAAAGCAACATAATTATATCCACAAACTGAGCGGCGGCGAACTGCGCAGGCTTTACCTGTGTACCGTTTTGATGCGCAATCCGAATTTCCTTATTCTCGACGAGCCGACTAACGATCTGGATATTGCCACTTTAAATGTGCTTGAAGAATATCTGGCCGACTTTAAAGGATGTATGATCGTTATTTCGCACGACCGCTACTTCATGGACAAAGTCGTCGACCACCTGTTTGTTTTCCAGGGTGATGCCGTTATCCAGGACTATCCCGGGAATTATACCCAATACCGGCTTTGGAAAACCCAACAGGCTAAGGACGAAAACAGCAAGCCGGGAACAGGCGCTACCGCTTCCGGTAAGCAAAACTACCGGCAACCGCCCGACAAAAAGAAACTTACCTTTAAGGAACAAAAAGAAATCGAAGCGCTTGAAATTGAAATTCCTGCGCTCGAAAATGAAAAGAAAACGATTGAAGAATCGCTCAACAGCGGCTCTTTATCTTTTGTCGAGCTAAACGAAAAATCCGCCCGCATCGGCGAACTCATCCTCGAAATAGAAGCTAAAACCATGCGATGGATCGAATTAAATTAAAAATTCCCCCTTTGAAGGCGGTCATTGAGCTTGTCGATATGGGCCAGGGGGAGTTCTTCACTCCCCCTTTGAAGGGGGCCAGGGGGATGTTCTTTATCAATAAAAAATAAATTATGAAAAAATTAAGCTTCGGAATCATAGGAACCAACTTTATTTCAGACTGGGTTGTAACCGGCGGCCTTGAAGATGAGCGATTCGAACCGGTAGCCGTCTATTCACGAGCAGAACATACAGCTCGTGCATTTGCACAAAAATACCGGATTCCGCATATCTATACATCTCTCGAAGAAATGGCTGCAAGTCCGTTAATCGACGCCGTATACATCGCCTCCCCGAATGCCTTTCACGCACAACAAAGCATGGTGTGTATGCAACACGGAAAGCATGTTTTATGCGAAAAAGCCTTTGCCTCCAATGCCCGCGAAGCCCGCCTGATGATCGAGACGGCGCAACGACAGGGAGTCGTTTTGATGGAAGCAATGAAACCGACCTTGACGCCGGCCTTCACAGCAGTCAGGGATTACCTGCCTCAAATCGGCGTTGTGCGCCGTTATTTCTCCTGTTATTGCCAATATTCTTCCCGTTACGACAAACTGAAAGAAGGAATCGTCCTCAATGCTTTCCTTCCCGAACTAAGCAATGGCGCTACCATGGATATTGGCGTGTATACGATCTACCCGATGGTAGTCCTTTTTGGGAAACCGGCTGCTATACACGTCTCCGGAACCATGCT
>CAYUAK010000226.1:0-13368 GCA_964442765.1 uncultured Tannerella sp.
CACGGTGGTGTGAGAGGGCGGGGGAGTAATCCCCCTACCTACTCGATTTTTATAAAAAAAGATAAATTCGGGTTAATTTTCAATAATTATGCCTATCTTTGCGGCATATTTAATCATTAAACTGACTTTTTTATGAGACACAAGGCTTTCATTTGGTTGTCATTATTATTGACAACAGCGTTTATTTTCAGTAGTTGTGATACGGCGTCGAGCAAGCAATCCGATACGCCTAAAAAACAAATTTATGAATGGCGTATTTATACGCTTACCGGTGATGGAATCCTCCTTGATGAGTATTTCAAAGGAGCATTAATTCCTGCGTACAATCGTTGTAAAGTTTCGGTCGGCGCTTTTGCCCTGTTTAAACCGGAAGAGAAAGAACAACGGTATCTTTTATTCGTTTACCCCGACCTTCAGACTTACAACCAAGTCCGGCAAAAGGTATGGGAAGATGCTGATTATCAGCGTTCAGCACGCGTGTTTTTCGAAACAACCGCACCCAAGCCAGTTTATTCGAGCTTTGAGACTTATATTTGCGAAGCCTTCGATAAAATACCGGAGATGCGAAAGCCGGATAAAAGCCGGACGTTATTCGAGTACCGTAATTATTACAGCCCTAACGAGGATGCCAACAAGCGCAAAATCAAAATGTTTAATGCAGAAGAGATTGCCCTTTTCGACAAGGTAGGCGTTAATTCCGTATGCTATGGCGAAGTATTGTCCGGCACGCGGATGCCTTCCTTAACCTACCTGACCTGGTACAAAGATGAAGAAACCCGTGACAAAGCCTGGAAAGAGTTTGGCTCACATCCCGACTGGAACCAGATGCGGAGAAAGCCCGAATACGCCAATACCGCTACTAATAATATTGTCAAGCTGTTAGCGCCGATGCCTTATTCACAGTTTTGATACCTGATACATTCCCCTGCCCCCCCTGCCTGTCGGCAGACACGGCTTGAAAGGGGGAGTTGGGGGGATGCGTACTTTTCTACCAACATTAAATCCCGTTAGGGATTATGGAATAAACGCTTTTTAGGGGAATAGCCTAAGCTAAGGCGGCGGCTATGGCGGCTTCTTCTTTGGCTTTAGCGGCGGCGACAACTGCGGCGGCTTCTTCTTTGGCCTTTGTCTCGGAGGCTATTTTGTCTGCCTTTTTCTTGTCTAAGACATCAGCTTTGGCCTTATTTACTTCTTTCTCCGCATCTAATCGGGCTTTAGAAGTAGATTTTTTCTGTTCTCTGACACTGTCTTTTACCTTTTGTAAGGTTAGTTTCTTAGTTTCGAGCCAAGCCTCAAATTTAGCATTGGCTGTTTCTTCATCAAAAGCGCCCTTCTTGACACCTTCTAACAGATGTTTTTTGAGGCATACGCCCTCACCCGATAAAATGGTGCGAACCGTGTCGGTGGGTAATGCGCCGGTCTGTAACCAATACAAAGCCCTATCGAATTTCAAATCTATCGTAGCAGGATTAGTGTTCGGATTATAAGAACCTATCCTTTCAATAAACCTTCCATCCCGTGGAGCCCTGCTGTCTGCGATGACGATCTGATAAAAGGCGTAGCCTTTACGACCGAACCGCTGCAATCTAATTCTTGTTGCCATGTTGCAATTCTTTAAATAAAACTTTGTTTTTGAATGTTTGAGGCCGCAAAGATACAAACAATTTCTGAAATGAGGTTAGTTTTCACCTCACAAAAGAAAAAAATGTCTGAATAAGTTTTGGGAACGGGTAATCGGTTAGCGAGGTGAGAGGGATTTTTAGATAATTTTTCAGCGCATCGTTTTCGTTTTGAATCTCCATGCGGTAGCAGTTGGCATGTAATACCTGATGGGTCAGAACATGCTTCACGTCGCTCATTATAACGGAAAAGACCGGCTGTCCTGTATGCTCAAATAACTGATGGAAGGCCGGTTCTTCTTGCAGCGCTACTAAGTCTAACGGTGTTACGGTCTCTATCAACGGAAATTCGTACAGGCCTTCCCAGATGTCTTTTCTCGACCGGCGATGCAGGTAGGTGTCTGTACCGTTCAAAATCAGGAAATAGTTCAGATAGCGGTCGCGTATTTTCGTTTTATTTTGTTTGACAGGGAATTGATGTACATTACCGGAAGCATAGCCCAAACATCTGTCAATGAAAGGACACGACAGGCAGTCCGGATTTTGAGGGATGCACTGCAGAGCGCCAAACTCCATGACGGCCTGATTATGAAGGGCAGCTTGTTCGGGCGGCATCAACATAGCGGCTATTTCGTGGTATTCTTTTTTCCCTTTCCCTGTATCTATCGGCGTTTCAATTGCAAAAAGACGTCCTAAGACACGATACACATTCCCATCGACGACCGGATAAGGTTGGTCCCAAGCCAGCGAAACAATCGCTGATGCAGTGTATTCGCCAATGCCTTTCAGTTCTAAGATTTCATCGTATCGGTCAGGGAATATGCCATTCCTGTTCCGATAAATATCCTTGGCTGTTTCATGCAAGTTACGGGCGCGTGAATAATATCCAAGACCCTGCCAATATTTCAACACTTCCATCTGCGAGGCTACGGCAAGGCTTTGAATATCAGGAAATCGTCCTATAAATCGGTTGTAATAATCCAATCCTTGCACGACCCGTGTCTGTTGCAAAATAACTTCCGAAATCCATATCAGGTAAGGATTCTTTGTCCGGCGCCAGGGCAACTCCCGTTTATGCTGTTCAAACCATTCCTGCAGTATTTTACTCTCTATAAAATGCCCCATTTGTAAAAATTTTGACCCCAAAAGTACAACATTTCTGTAAACATTTTAACAAAATCCTCAGTGAAATTCAATTCCCTTCAGTGCAAAAAAAATCGGTAACTATTTATGGTAAAAAAAAAATCCCTATCTTTGCAACAAAAAACAGAACATATTATTGAAAAACAGATGAAGATAGCATTGATTACAGGCGCAACGTCCGGTATTGGACAAGCCATTGCCGTGCATTTAGCCAAAGAGAAATTTTCCTTAATACTGACAGGAAGACGCAAAGAGCGTTTAGAAGACTTAAAATGCGATTTAGAGCTTGCATATAGAGCCAATGTCTTGGCGTTATGCTTTGATGTGCGCGTATACGAACAGGTAGAAAGGGCGTTAAACACCCTGCCCGATGAGTGGAAAGACATTGATATCCTCGTCAATAATGCCGGCTTAGCAGCCGGTTTAGCGCCTGTATATGCAGCCGATTTGAGCGATTGGGAGCAGATGATTGACACCAACATCAAAGGGTTGTTATATGTTACGCGGTTAGTCACGCCCGGCATGGTAACCCGAAAGTCGGGACATATCATCAATATCGGCTCTATCTCCGGCAAGAAGGTTTATCCCAACGGTTCGGTTTATTGTGCAACGAAACATGCGGTTAGGGCATTGAGTGAGGGCATGCGAATGGATCTCTTACCTTTCGGGATCAGGGTAACAGAAATTTGTCCGGGCGCAGTAGAGACCGAGTTCTCGTTGGTTCGTTTCAAAGGCGACGCACAGCGTGCCGAGCAGGTATATCAGGGATTCAGACCGCTTGTTGCAGCGGATATAGCCGAGGCTGTCTACTTTGTCATTTCGCAACCTCAAGACATCAGCATTCAGGACATCACCATCACACCGACAGCCCAAGCCGATGCCACTCTTATACATAGAAAATGATGACAGGAAAAGAAAGAGTTCAAACGGTACTGTCGCACCGGGAAGCCGACAGGATAGCGCTCGACTTAGGCGCCACTCCCGTTACCGGCATTCATGTGAAGATGATAGCCGGCTTACGGCAGCATTATGGCTTGGACAACAGGCCGGTAAAGGTTATAGAGCCATTTCAGATGTTAGGAGAGGTCGACGACGAGCTTGCTGCAATCTGGAACATTGACGTCGTTGGAGTAGGGGGCAAGACGGATATGTTCGGCCACCAGCAGATAGACTTCACCGAGATGCAGATGCCTTGGGGTCAAACGGTATTGCTTCCCCAATCGTTCCGGATGAAGCGCGACAAAGGGAATATCTATGTTTTCCCGCAAGGTGATACAACATATTCGCCGACTGCTGTTATGCCCGAAGGCGGGTATTTCTTCGATGCAATCGAACGGACGCCGGTAACCGAAATGGATGCTGCGCTCAACATCGAAGATAACCTCGAAGAATTTAAAGTAATGGCTGACGCCGATTTACTGTATTGGCAAGAAAGGCTGACAAAGGCGCGCGCTACCGGAAGGGCTGTAATAGCCAACATCGGCGGGACAGGCTTTGGAGACATAGCCTTAGTACCAGGGCTTAACCTGAAAAATCCCAAAGGCATACGCGCCATAGCCGATTGGTATATATCAACCGTCACGCGGTCTGATTTCATTCGAGAGATATTCGACCGGCAAGCAGATATCGCCCTGCAAAACCTTGAAAAAGTGAATCAGATAGCCGGCGACTGCATCGATATACTTTTCGTTTGTGGTACCGACTTTGGAACGCAGGGCAGCCAGTTTTGTTCGCCGGAAACCTTGACCGAACTGTATGGACAAGCCTATCGTAAAATCAACGATTGGGTGCATCGTAACACCGGATGGAAGACCTTCAAACACAGTTGCGGCGCCATAGCCCCTCTTATGGAAGCCTTTATCGACTGCGGTTTCGACATCATCAACCCCGTACAAATCAACGCCGCAGGCATGGACCCGTATTACCTGAAAAAATCATTCGGCGACAGAATCAGCTTCTGGGGCGGAGGTATCGACACGCAACGCGTTTTGCAGTTAGGAACACCCGACCAGGTCAGATATCAAGTACATCAGTTATGTGAGATATTTGGCGCAGGCGGCGGGTTCGTCTTCAACACCATCCACAACGTGCAAGCCAACGTTCCGATAGAAAACGCTATTGCTCTCATGGACACCCTCTGTGATATGAGGGGTCAGTAGGCAGGGGTCAGTGGTTATTAGATTTTTCTCTATGTTCCTCTGTGTACTCTGTGCTAAAATAAAGTAATTTTGTAACTCCAAACAATATGAAGAAATGAAAAATTTTATCGAACAAATTTCCGAATGTGTGGAATACGGAAAAGTGAACCTTATTTCTCCCTATCCACCACAAATGAAAGGGCAGCCCGGCGCTGACGAGCTAACGCGTCAGGCGCTCGACGAAGGCGTAGCTCCGGGCGATATTCTGAACCAGGCTTTGGTTACTGCGATGAATCGTGTAGGGCAAAAGTATACCGAAGGGAAGATTTTTGTGCCGCAGATGTTGCTGTCAGCCAAGGCCATGTCGGCTTCAATGGCGCATCTCAAGCCGTTCTTCCAATCAGGTGAGGTGAAGCGTAAAGGCGTGATGATCATGGGTACAGTGATGGGCGACCTGCACGATATAGGCAAGAACTTGTGCTGTATGATGGTCGAAGGCGCCGGATGGGAAGTGATAGACTTAGGTGTAGATGTCAAACCCGAAAAGTTTGTTGCAACACTCGACATACACCCCAACGCTTTTGTAGGACTGTCGGCGTTACTGACAACCACCATGGTGAACATGGGAGCGATAATCAACGCTGTACGACAGAAATATCCCGAAACAAAAGTAGCGGTAGGGGGCGCGCCGGTTAATGTAGAGTTTGCTAAAAGTATCGGCGCTAACGGTTACGGAAAAGACCCGCAGGAGTTGATACTGTGGTTAGAACAAAACGTCGCCTAAGATGAACATGAAACAATGGATAGCCGACGTGATACATAGTCAAAGACGTATCGCTATCCCCATCATGACAAACCCCGGCATTGAGCTGACAGGCAAAACTGTCTTAGAGGCTGTCACCGATGGCAATGTTCATGCCGAAGCAATACATGCGTTAAATGCCCGGTTCCCTTTGGTAGCCACTACTGCTATCATGGACCTGACGGTCGAAGCCGAAGCGTTTGGATGTGAAATAAATTTTTCGCAGAACGAGACGCCAACAGTCAAGCGCCGGTTAGTGTGTAATAAGGAAGAAGTAGAACGGCTTACCGTTCCTACACTAAAGGCGGGCCGGATCAGCCAATACTTACTCGCCAATCAATTGGTGTCAGCCGCCATTACCGACAAACCGGTATTTGGAGGATGTATTGGCCCATTTTCGCTTGCCGGACGATTATTTGACATGACCGAACTCATGATGGCTATCTATACCGAACCGGAAACCGTCACTTTATTGTTAGAAAAATGTACGTTGTACATTATATTATATGTACGCGCGATGAAAGCCGTCGGCAACCATGGCGTCATCATGGCAGAGCCGGCAGCAGGTCTTCTTTCGGACGATGACTGCCGGCAGTTTTCGTCGTATTATGTGAAGCAAGTCGTTGATATGCTTCAAGACGATACCTTTTCGGTTATCTTTCACAACTGCGGTAACCGCGGACATTGTACACAAGCCATGCTCTATACCGGCGCCCATGGTTATCATTTCGGTAATGCTATGAACATGGTAGACGCCTTGGAAGCCTGCCCAAAAGATGTGTTAGTGATGGGCAATCTCGACCCCGTTGGAGTGTTTAAAATGGCAACCCCCGAACAAGTAAGGCAAACGACACAACGGCTACTCGAACAGACAGCCCGACACCGAAATTTCGTCATCTCTTCCGGTTGCGATGTGCCACACCGTACCCCCTTAGCCAATGTAGAAGCCTTTTTCAGCACACTCCCCCTTTGAACGTTCCTTGATGTAAAATTTAAGTAATGTGTCTGTTTGTTTCACTTCGTAAAACGACACAATAATTATATTCAATGGAATGTTCGCTTGCGGAACAACGTTCCTTGATGTTTAAAAATAATCTGTCTCTTTACGAAGTGAAGAACGTTCCTTGATGTTTAAAAATAATCTGTCTCTTTACGAAGTGAAGAAAAATGGGGGCAGGGGGATGTAACCTTTTTGAAAAACTGCGTTGTTACATATAGGCAACAGCAGGGATGCTGTTGATACTTTTTAAAAAAAATATATTTTTTTTTGTGGATATTTGGTGAGAAAAATAATATTCGTATCTTTGCGGGCTGTAATGGGAACTATTAAGGCTTAAAATGATAAGATATGTAGTTATGTTTAATATTAAATAATTTTTCTATGAAGAAATTGACATTTCTTTTATTATGCCTCTTTGCAGGCATTGGATTAATTTCTGCTCAGACGACACGGGTAACCGGGAAAGTTATCTCGGCAGAAGATGGGGATCCTTTAAGTGGTGTGGCGGTCTTTGTGAAAGGCACAAGTGTTGGCATTCAGACCGATAATGACGGTGCATTCACGTTAACCAATGTGCCGGCAGGCGCTACACACATCATTTTCAGGTATATTGGAATGCGAACTCAGGAAGTCGCGATAAAGCCGACCCTGAATATTGTTATGGAACCGGATGCACAAATGCTTGACGAGGTTGTCGTTTCGGCGATGGGTATCATGCGGCCTGTGCGCTCAGCCGGGTTCGGGCAGTCGGTAGTCGATCCGAGCGAAGCCATTCAACGGGCTGAGCCTGATATGTTTCGGTCGTTAGCCGCAAAGATACCGGGCGTTCAAATCAGCGCGGCGTCGTCGACGCCCGGTAGCGCTACCAAGATTCTTATTCGCGGTAACTCGTCGTTTCTTGGGAGCAATGACCCGCTGTATGTCGTGGATGGCATACCGTACAGTAATCCCGAAGTAGTCTCCGGAAACAGGCTCGTTACTGCCGGTGCTTACGGAACGGGTATTGCAACGCTCGACCCTAATGACATCGAAACGATGGAAGTATTAAAAGGCGCCGCTGCCGCTTCTCTCTACGGTAGCAGGGCCGGCAATGGCGTTATCCTGATAACAACCAAAGCGGGCAGCAAAAAAGCGCGTCCTTCGCAGAAGAAAAATGAAATAACGCTGACCTCCTCATATGCAATAGAAGAGGTGGCCTCGCTGCCTGTCTATCAAAATATGTATGGGCAAGGGTCGAACTTTGTTTATTCGAATGCGAATGGCTCATGGGGGCCTGCTTTTGGAGGCGAGTTAAAAGAGATACCAACCTGGGCAAATTATTTGGCTGCCTATCCAAACATGGATAAAACGCAACCCTACCAGGCCTATCCGAATAATGTCAGCGGACTGTTCAGGCAGGGTAACTTATTAGACAACTCTATCAATCTGATGAGTTATAATGATAAGGGTAACTTCAGCACGACGATTTCGTACTTAAAGCAAGACGGCTTTATTCCCTATTCACAGTTTGAACGTTATTCTTTCAGCGTGGGTGGCAGTCAAAAATTAGATAATGGCGTGACGGTAGGCGGAACGGTTTCTTACTCGCGCACTATTCAGGACGGCGCGCCTTTTGGGGCGGGTAACTACAGTGGCTCTATCAGTTCGTTTGCCCGCACGCTGCTCATGCCGCGTAACATTGACGCCGTGGGATTACCTTACGAAGACCCGCAAGGACGCAGCTTGATGACTTTTAGTGCAGCGACAGTCGATAACCCCCTCTGGTCGTGGAAGTATAATAATATCCATACTATCAACGACCGTTCCGTTGCCAACATCAACGTTGGTTACGACTTCACCAAATGGCTGTCTGCTTACTATCAGTTTGGTTTGAATCAATACGAGATGGATCGTAAAAATATCATTAATATCGGCTCGGCAGGCCCCAGCGGATATGCCGGAAGAGGACAAATTACGAATACCATTTATAAAACACAGGAAATGGAATCGAACTTCAATATCACGCTCAAACACAAGTTATTTGAAGATTTGAATGTGAGAGCAGTTTTCGGCCATAATATCAATCAAAGGGTGACAGTTAGAACTAGCGCTACCGGTAACATTATGTTACTGCCGAATATATATAATGTAAACAATACACAGGAGCAAACGGCAAGCGAGAGTCATTCCAGGAGAAGGTTATGGGCTTTGTATACCGATATATTGTTTAGTTATAAGAATTATGCTTTTGTGAATTTTTCTATGCGTAACGACCATTCATCGACGCTGCCGGTCAAAAATAACAGTTATTTCTATCCGGCGGTCACCGGTTCTTTTGTGTTTAGCGACTATTTTGAAATCTCTCCGACGATACTTAACTTTGGTAAAGTTCGCGCCAGTTGGGGGCGGGTAGGTAATGATGCGGGACCTTATTACGTCAATGGAACATATGGTACAGCAACTCCTTTTAATGACCGTCCGCTTATGTATATGCCTTCAGATTCATACGACCCCAATTTAAAGCCGGAGTTTACCACCGAGTTCGAAGCCGGAACGGAATTGTCCTTTTTCCAGAACCGGATAGGCATTGATTTCACCTGGTATTCCCGTTCGACAACCGACCAGATAGCGCCGATAAGTTTACCAAGCTCAACCGGTTCCGACACCTATTATACCAACTTTGGGGAGTTAACCAACAAAGGCGTAGAGATAGGGTTCACCTTAGTACCCGTCAATTTGAAAAACTCTTTCAAATGGAGCTTGAACGGCACCTTTACAAAAAACATAAGCAAAGTGGTGTCGTTAGATAAAGACGGACAGTTAGAACAGATAACCATTCCAACCGGTTCGTCCAGCGAGGCTCAGCCGACGTTAAAACCGGGTTATCCCTACGGTTTCTTACGCGGCTCGGTGATAGCGCGCGACACGGATGGCACCCCGTTGATTAACCCCAGTACCGGCGCTTTCATGCAGGCGACCGATTTAGGCGATTTAGGCGACCCGTATCCCGAATTCAGAACAGCTTTCACCAACACCTTTTCCTATAAAGGATTTACGCTCAGCGCCCTGTTTGATGCGCGGGTAGGCGGTATCATAATTTCAGGTCCGGCATCGGATATGCTGGGACGCGGCGTGACAAAAGACACTGAAGACCGTTTGGGCACCCGTATCCTGCCCGGCGTGTATGCCGACCCGAACACGCTGCAACCTTTGAAGGATGCCAATGGTAACAGGATACAGAACACGGTGCAACTGTCGGAAAACACGTTATGGTTTGCTGCTACCGGCACACAACCCACCTTTGCCATGAACAGCGTGACAGAGTTCTCTACTTTCGATGCAACTGTATTTCGCCTAAGTGAAATAACGTTAGCATACGACTTTCCGCAGCGGTGGCTCAAAAAAACGTTTATCGGCGCTGCCAATCTATCGCTTATAGGCCGCAATATGTGGTATAAAGCACCCGGATTTCCGAAATACTCGAACTACGATCCGGGTTCCAATACTTTTGGCGCAGGTAACGTTCAGGGTATTGATAAAGAGAGTGCACCTTCCTTGAGAAGGTATGGAGTAAATTTGAAATTAACATTCTAATTGAAATGATATGAAAAATATTAGAAAATATTTATTGATAATGCTTATAAGCGCTTCGTTGTCAGGCTGTACTAAAGGATGGCTTGACATAAACCAGAATCCAAACGTTCCCACCTCCCCTGAAATAAACCAATTACTATCAGCTTGCCAGCGTTATATGGCTCAAGCGCTGACACAGGGTAATTTTATTGGCACCAGTCTTTCTTCCTACACGCATCACGTTGTCGTGCGCGAGGCTGAGAACTACGGGATGAATCCTCAGGCCAATAACCCGTATAACACGTGGAATTATTTATATCTTGATGCCCTGAAGAACATGGACGCAGTCATTGAATTTGGCGAAGCGAACGATTATCTGATTTATGCAGGTATTGCTAAGACACTCAAAGCATATACCTTCTCAATATTGGTCGATTTATGGGGCCCTGTTCCTTTTACTGAGTTTAATATTCCCGGTCTTACGAGTCCGAAGCCCGATCCGGACAAGGACATCTATAATGCTTGTTTCGCATTATTAGACGAAGCGGTGGCAGACCTGCGTAACACAAGCGTCGCTAATCTGCGCAAACCCGGCACCGATGATTTCTATTATGGCGGCAATGTAGACCGTTGGGTAAAGTTGAATAATACAATTAAACTGAGGCTGTTACTGCAATCGCGTAAGGCAAAAGCGGATATCTCCGACTGGCAGGGCAAATTATCCACCCTGATTAGTGCGAACAACTTTATTGCTACGGGCGAAGATTTTCAGTTCATGTATAACGAAAGGACAAACCCAACGGATATGCGTCACCCTGCTTTCTTAGGATACTCCGGACAGCACACCTTTTTTATCAGTCCGTATTTCTACGAGACGATGACAGGCCAGACGTACAATATCATAGATAATCCTTTCGCAGGTATCCGCGACCCCCGTATCCCTTACTATTTTGTCAACCAATTAGCGACAGGAGCGGCATCCGAAAACCCGCATGAATACAGGAACGGCAATTTCATGTCGCGTTTCTTTTGCTCCAATGGTCCCAACGGTAATTCTGTCGGCGACCGGTCGTATTCTAAGGTGGGCATCTATGCTTGCGGCGGCAAATACGATACAGGAGCCGGAGGCGCTGTCTCTTTAACGACCGGCACCGGTTCGGCGCCACATAAGATGATTACTTTCGCCGCGCTTAAATTTATGCTGGCCGAGTTAGCCCTCACCGGCGATATCAGCCAGGACGCAAGGACGCTTATGAAAGACGGGATAGAAGCCGCTTTCGCCCATGTGAACACGGTTGCGGCACGGCAAACAGGCACTCCACAAATAACAAACGCCGCGCGGGACGAGTATGTAACAGCCATCCTTGAAAAGTATAACGCCGCCGATAATGCCGGTAAAATGCGCATACTGATCATGCAAAAGTGGATACATAACTTTATGAACCCCATCGATTGCTATAACGACTATCGTCGCACAGGCTATCCGACCCTTTTTGACCCGCAGAAAACGCAAGCGCCGGGCTTCGGTGTTAATCCTACCGTTACCGACCGGTCGGCAGCACAAGTGCCGTTGATGAATATCGCATCCTTCCCCCGCTCGCTTTACTACCCGTCCAACTCGGAGACAGAACTGAACCCGAACATGCCGCAGAAAACGAACCTGTCAGTCCCCTTAGTATTTTGGGATAAATAATAATTTTTTTAAAACAGAAGAAATATGAAAAAAATATTTTTAGCTTTTATAGCGCTCTCTTTATTTTTCGTACCGCAAAGCTGCAAAAAAGACCTCCCCTATCCAATTGACGAGGTAACAAGAGGCGTGCTTATTGATGTTTACCGCTTGACGGGAACCGATGCCGTGTTGGAAGAAGGGAATGTGTCCAGTATCTGCCGTGTAAAATTATCCATCCCTGAGAAACAGGGTGACTATTCATTTATGAAATGTGCACAATTAGTAGCGGTACTTCAAGGCGCTGACAAGAAAATGTCGACGGCAGTAGTTCAGGATAATATCACTCAGTTCCCTATTGAAATCACTCTCAATCTAGCTGAGGTTTACGGAAAATTGGGTAAAAGTGGTCCAACAGCGGGTGAAATCCTGTATATTACAGCAAATGTTGTTAAGAATGACGGTTTAGTTATACCTGGATGGACTGAAAAGACAGGATTTAACAATGTCGATTTCGCCGGATGGCAAGTTGAAGGAAGAAACTATTCGAGTAACGTCCGCTATCCGGTCGTGAAGTGCTTATTGAATATCAATAGCTTTGTCGGTACCGCTTATGTGACGCTCGACGAATGGTGGGAGGAGGAATACGAGGTCGAAATTGTCAAAGTATCCGATTCTGAAATACAGGTTTTAGGAATGATAGCTGGCGAAGCAGATAAGCCTTTGAGTATTAAAATAAACGCCGACTACACCGTCACCATTCCAAGACAAATAATTGTTACCCAATCAGGTTATTGGTGGGATCCAATAAACGGACGTCCGACTTATAATGACTTCTCTTTGGAAGGTTCAGGTATAATTGACGCCTGTGAGTTAGTTATTACGTTTACAGCAACTTGCAGAGTACAAGCCGGTTCTTTTGGAAACTGTTCATTTGAAATTCGTAAAAATTTAGATTAAGACATTCAACTGATTCCCCTTGATAACGGCTGCGTGATAATTCCTTCACGCAGCCGTTTTTGTAGCAACGGCATCCCTGCCGTTGCTAACGATGATACGCCATCGACCAATTTTTTCAATAGAATTTGTAGACTTTTCTGTAAGTTCAATTAGTAAATGCAACTTTTGGGGGTGCAATTGCGGTCAAATTTTTCAGAAGAAAGGGAGGACAATTGCCCATCCCGTTCTTCCGAGCGGAAAAATGACTATATTTGTCCCCCGTCCAAAAGTTACAATTATAGGTCATCTAACGCGGGAACAAAGGTACACAATTTTTCGTATGCAACAAGCAAAGCGTACAAGAGAAGAGATTTGCATTGCCACTGGCAAAGACAAATCGGTACTGAGCAGGGAGTTGAAACGAAACAGCGGCAAACGCGGCTATTCGCCTGTGTTGGCACAGGAATATGCTAATGAACGTAAGGAACGATTCAAAGTTGTCCGAA
>CAYUAK010000227.1:0-18559 GCA_964442765.1 uncultured Tannerella sp.
GGGTTTGATTTTCTCGGATTTACCATTAAACCGGCAAGCTACAAATTCAAAGATAAAATAAAAGCGATTCCGGGTATCTTTGTCAGTCAAAAAGCCAAAACCGGCATCATGCAAAAGTTTAAGGATATGAACATACACAATTGGAGAACGTCAATGGAAAATATCGCACAGCGTATCAATCCTGTTATTAAGGGTATTATAAATTATTCAACTTTCGGAAGTTTTATAAATTATTGATTATTAACAAAAAATCAGCACAATAATTTGCATATATCACTGAAAATCAGCAATTTTGTATCGTCAAATAATAATACTAAATTATCATGCTGCGATACAAAGGTAGTATAAAGATTTCTGAGCTGCAATATTATTTCAGTTCGAGTGAAAAGCGGTTCAAAACCTTTTTAAGGAATTGCGCAGATTACGGATTAATAACAACCCGGTTAAAGCTATTGAAAAAATCAACACGCTGTATTCCGGAAGTCAGCTTTTTACGCTTTTGTTGTTGTTTCCTGTTTATGCTGTTAAGGATGTTTCCCATTTTACAAAATCCTCTCTGTCTCAATTGTTAAGTTGCGGTAAAGACGTGTTTTATGAATTTCTGAACTGTCCATTTTTTAATTGGCAGAAATTATCCATCCACATCACTAAACAACTGATTTGTCGTGTTGAGAAACATTCATGTAAAAGCGAAAAGCTGCCTTTCAGGTGTTTGATTGCCGACGATACCGACTTGCCTAAGAGTGGTCGCTGTTTCGAGCTTCTGAGACGCATTTATTCTCACGTTACTCACTCGTTCAACTATGGATTCAAAGGTTTGTTTCTTGGTTATCACGATGGCAAGAGTTTTTTCGGGCTTGATTTTTCACTTCACGGCGAAAAAGGCAAAGACAAAGAAAAACCTTTCGGACTGACTAAAAAACAGGCTAAAAAGCGTTATACGGGAAAACGTCCCGGAAAATCATTCGGGCAACAGCGTATCAATGATTATTTTAAGACGAAAACCGATATGCTGATTGAAATGATTAGCCTTATGATTTCGGCGGGCATTAAATTCGATTGCCTGCTGACAGACAGTCGGTTTAAAAACTACGAATTAATCCGGTTTATCGCAACCCGGAAGACAGGATGTTTTTTTCTTGGCATGGTTAAAAATGGAAATACAATATATCATTATAAAGGTAAAGAGCTTACCTTCAGCGGAATATTGAAAGTTTTAAAACATTCCCGAAAGGCCGGATACAGCAAAATGCTCAATTGCAAATTTTATGAAGCGGAAGTCGAGTTGAAAGGATTTCAAATAAAACTGTATTTCTGCAAAACCACCAAAAAGAGCAAATTGCTTACAACTAATACAAAGCTGACCTTTGAAGAAGCCTTTGAAATTTACGCAACCCGCTGGACAATAGAAGTTTTTTTCGGGAATGCAAACAACTTTTACGGCTTGGAAAATGTGAATCCCGAAAATTTGAGGCTCAAATCGCCGCTACAACAATCTGTATGATTCAATACAACATACTGTCGGTGGTCAAACGATTTGACGGCTACGAGTCAATTGGAGTTCATTTTCGGCAAGCAAATGCCGATATGGTAGAATTGACTGTTAAAGAACGTATATTACTGATAATAAAAGAAATATTAATCGAATTCTCCGAAAATCAGACTTGGGTATTGATTTTTTTCTTGAACACATCTTCGCTGAAAATGAACTGATTAAAGACTTAATGAATCTTAAAAACCTCGTTAGGGCAGGCTAAAATGAACTTCCGAAAGTCGAATTAATTATTGTGTCGTTTTACGAAGTGAAACAAACAGACACATTATTTAAATTTTAACAACAAGGAACGTTCAAAGGGGGAATAATGAATCGTGCATTTGCTTGAAAGCTATTCCTAATTTGCTGACGATGTCGCTGGCTATCATGCTCTCTTGCGACAGGCTGGCTGCGGCCAAGTTGCCGGCTACGCCATGCAGATAAACGCCTATCACCGAGGCCTCTTCCGGACGGTAGCCCTGCGCTGACAGGCCTAACAGGATGCCTGTCAATACATCGCCGCTGCCGGCTGTGGCCATGCCCGGATTACCGGACGTGTTGAAAAAAACCCGACCCGAAGGGGTGCAAACAGCCGTATAGGCGCCTTTCAAAATGATACATATCTTTTGCTCGGCAGCCAGCGCACGGGCTTTTTCCATCCGCTCGTAAGCGCTATCACAACTTCCCGCCAATCTATCAAACTCTTTGGGATGCGGCGTCAATATCGTCCCTTCTGGCAAATGGTGTAACAACTCATTGTTTCCTGCTATCAGATTCAAAGCATCGGCATCTAATACCATCGGTGTAGTAACGCCTTTCTCTAAAAGTTCAATAAATATATCCCTTGTCGCTTCGGTTGTGCCGATACCAGGTCCTATCCCAATGGCATCGTACTTCGACATATCGGTTAATTCTGTAATATAATCAGGGTTTTTATCTAAAACGACCATTGCTTCAGGCAGGGCGGTGTGCAAAACGGCTTCACCGCGACCCGGCAGGTGAACGGTCATCAACCCGGCGCCGCTTCGCAAACAGCCTTTGGCCGCTAATACCGCGGCGCCAATCTTACCTCTGCTGCCGGCTACTAACAAAGCATGACCAAAATCGCCCTTATGGGCAAACTTTTCGCGCGTTCTAATCAACGAAGCGATGTCTTCATCGGTAATCAACCCGAAGGAAGTCTTGGTCTTCTGTATCGCATCCGGATGAATACCAATAGATAACTCCTTCCATTCTCCGACATATACAGCATTTTCGGGCATCAAAAACGACAGTTTAGGGAACTCAAAAGTGAGCGTCAAGTCGGCCTGAATAATATACTTCGGGTTGTTATGCTTGTTATCGTCACCGAACAAACCGGACGGCATATCAATAGACACAACGGTCGATTCGGATTGATTGATATAATCGACAATTTTCGCAAAACCACCCTCTAAGGGACGATTCAATCCCGACCCGAAAATCCCGTCGATAACAATATCCAATGGCTCTAAGGTTGGGGGTACGAAAGATTTCTCTATTTCTATCAAGGGACGGTTGCCCTCGTTTTTTAAACGGGTTCGATTGGTTTCGCATTCGGGCGAAAGCATCCGGGTGGGGTTTATCAAATAAGTAAAAACATAATACCCCTTTTCAATCAATAAACGGGCTATCGCCAGCGCGTCCGCCCCGTTATTTCCCTGACCAGCAAACACATAGATACGGCTTTGGCGGGATGTATAACGACGGCTGAACTCGTTCACAAATGCAGTGGCCGCCCGCTCAACCAAGTCAATCGACGCAACCGGCTCGTGTTCTATCGTATAAGCGTCTAACTCTTTAATTTTGGATGTTTCAAATAGCTTCTTCATATCTTAACTGTAATTATTACCATCATTGCAAGGTGGTTTTCAATAAAAATCTTTTAAATCGAAGCACAAATATAGAGATTATTTTCTTTTTTTTATATATTTGCACTTTGGATTATCTAAAATTGTATGTCAATGCATTAACAACTAAATTTTAAAAAAAATGAAAAAGGTTTTTTTTTATGGAGTTATCGTCCTGATAATGTGTACGTCCTGTGTGACGAAACAGAAGTATCTATTGGCGGAAAACGGTCGGCTTGACGCGCTTAACCGGATAGATTTTCTGAGTGAAAATCTTTCAAAAAGCAGGGAAGAGAATAGAAAACAAGCCACCCGTATCCAAAATTTGGACGCCGAAACAGCGGATTTGAGTCGCTCACTGCGTAACTGTCAGGAAACGCTTAGTTCCAACCTTTCGGAAAAGGAAAAACTATCGTCTTTGCTCGACCAAGAGATGACTGAGCTGAGACGCAAGGAGCAGACTATCAACGAGCTGCAGGAGATGATTAAAGCGCAAAACGACAGGGTGCAGGCGCTACTCAATAATGTCAAGAATGCATTGCTGGGATTCAGCAGCGATGAGCTGAGCGTAGAAGAAAAAGACGGCAAAGTGTATGTGGCCATGTCGGACAAACTGCTGTTCCAATCGGGTAGCGCTCAGGTGGACAAAAGAGGACGCGACGCGCTGGCAAAATTAGCCGGCGTCTTAATCAGGCAAACCGATATTGATGTGATGATAGAAGGACATACGGACACCAAACCTATCAACACGGTTCAGTTCAAGGATAACTGGGATTTGAGCGTGATACGGGCTACTTCCGTCGTGCGGATTCTGACTAAGGACTACAAAATCAACCCACTGCAAATACATCCTTCAGGACGTGGCGAATATATGCCGGTAGCTACCAACGAAACGGTCGAAGGACGTAGCAAGAACAGACGCACCGAAATCATCATCTCCCCAAAATTGGAAAAACTGTTCGACCTGTTGAAATGAAAAACATTTTGTTTCGCCTTTTGGAAATGACCTTAGGCCTCTTTTTAACAGCGCTCGGTATTATTATCACCATCAAGGCTAATATTGGCTATGCGCCGTGGGAGGTTTTCCACGTCGGACTTTCAAACACCATCGGATTGAGCTTCGGCGTTACGACCATCATAGTTGGGATTGTTTTAGCTGTCATCGTGACGCTGCTGGGAGAAAAAATGGGCTTCGGCACGATTCTAAGCATGGTGATGACCGGTATGTTTGCGGATATTATTCTCATAACGAACCTGATACCGATTGCAGAAAACTTCGCGATTGGTTGTATCATGCTGATAGCGGGCTTGTTTATCATTTCATTAGGCACCTATTTTTATATAAAAACCGCTTATGGGGTTGGTCCAAGAGATAACTTAATGGTCGTTCTGAAACGCAAAACAAAAATACCCGTTGGGGTATGCCGTTTCCTAGTGGAATTTTTGGTGACTGCTATCGGGTGGCTTTTAGGTGGCATGGTAGGTATTGGAACGATTATCTCCGTGATAGCTATCGGGTTCTGTATTCAATTAACTTTTCGGTGGCTACGATTCGATGTGACAGCCATCAAACACGAATCTTTCAGCGATACAATTACCATTTTTCGTGCTATGAAGAGCAGAAAATAACGCTAATTATCACCATTTTAAGTTTATTTAACATTTAAATAACAAAAATATTTGGTGAGTAATTAGAAACATAGTATCTTTGCGATATCAAAATGATATTATTTTGATTTTACAATTTAATAATTACTTGATTATGAAGACTAAAGAAGAAAAATTTTCAGGCGTAAAGTTACCGGGTATCCCGATGTTAATTTTCAATTTATTGTTTTTGGTAGCCGTTTTGTGGGCCTATTTTTGGTTCCCTGTAAACGGCGTGTTTCAAGGTAGCCTGTTGGCTGTCTTTCTGGTGACCAACACCGTTTTACTGACTCTTAACTCCATCTTTTGGGCGGGGTTTATGAAGATTGACCCGAATGAGGCGCGGGTCATGGTCTTTTTTGGAAAGTATGAAGGTACGATTAAAGAGAACGGATACTTTTGGGTCAATCCGTTTTACGCAAAAAAACCGTTGATTTTACGCGCTCGCAACATGGATGCGGAGCCTATCAAGGTGAACGATAAAGGTGGCAATCCGATTATGATTGGTCAAATTGTTGTCTGGCGTGTGAAAGACACCTACAAGGCATCGTTTGATATTGATAACGAATCGAAATCCTCAATCTCGGCCTTATCCGGTTCTCTCGGAAATATCGGAAAAATTATCGCTCAGGACAAGATGAAGTCTTATGAATACTTTGTCAAAGTGCAAAGCGATGCAGCGCTGCGCTATGTAGCAGGCATGTACACGTATGACAACATGGAAGGGATGGACGAAAAACTGACCCTGCGTTCAGGCGGCGAGGAGCTGAACGATATATTGGAGCAGCAGTTAAACGAGCGTTTAGCCTTAGCCGGCATCGAAATTTTGGAAGCGCGTATCAACTACTTAGCTTATGCGCCCGAAATAGCGGCTGTGATGCTGCGCCGCCAGCAGGCTGATGCTATCATTGCCGCCCGCGAGAAAATCGTCGAAGGGGCGGTTAGTATGGTCAAACATGCCTTAGCCAAACTGTCTGACGAGAACGTTATCGAATTAGACGACCAGCAGAAAGCGGCCATGGTATCCAACCTGTTGGTTGTATTGTGCAGCGAAGAGAACGCGCAACCAATAATCAATTCAGGAACCCTGTATAAATAACTGCAACGGCAAGGATGCCGTTGATACATATATATAATTATGAAAGAAGAACTTGTATTTTTAGAGCGGCAATATTTTAAGCGCTGGTTTGTTATTGTACTTTCCCTTTTTATCTTTTTGCCTGTTCCTGTTATTTTTTACATAATAACCGTTTTAGATAAAGCAGCGGGGCAAAACACTTTGTTTTTGGTAACATTTATAGTAGTTACCCTGCTCATGTTGTTGATGGCTGTCCTCTTGTTCATAATGCGTTTGGATACGATTATTGATAAAGAAGGGGTGTATTACCGAATGTTCCCTTTTCATTGGAGATTTAAAACGATACTTTGGGACGATATTATGGAGGCTGAAGTGACGAAGTTTAGTCCTCTCCGAAGGTCTGTCACTACTGCAATGCGAGTAAAAGGCGTGACTATCGGAGGCCATGGCATGCACTTTGGTATCGGCTTCTCTTCGTATACCCTTTCCGGCAATAAGGCATTATTATTATCATTAACTAACCATAAAAAGGTATACATCGGTACGCAAAAGGCAGAGGAACTGTCGGAATTTTTAGTAAAACTTGATGCCAAAAGAAAGCAAAAATAAAAGTTTCGTGCTTCGCATAGATTCGGAAATGATGGAGGCACTCGAGAAATGGGCCGCTGATGAGTTTAGAAGCGTCAACGGACAGATACAGTATGTCTTAGACCAAGCGTTACGAAAAGCCGGCAGAACGCCCAAAACTCCCCCTTTAAAGGGGGCAGGTGGATGTCCTTCTAACAATTCACTGATAACCAGCAATATTAACTGAAATATAAAAATGAATACAAAAAAAATATTACTATTAACAGGTTTGCTTATTACGCACATATCATTCGTGATAGCAAGTTTGGATGACATCACAGGGCAGTGGAACGGTGTGTTAAGTGTTCCGGGCGTTAACCTGCGAATCGTTTTTCACATCCAAAAAACGGAAACAGGCTATGCCGCCACGATGGACAGCCCCGACCAGAACGCCGCCGGCATACCCGTTACAACAACTACATTCGATGGCTCGAAATTGGTTTTAGAACTTCCCGGCATCGTTTATGAGGGTGCGTTCAAAACCGATTCGATAGCTGGCACCTTCAAACAGGGGGGCATGGCTTTGCCATTGGTTATGAAAAGGACACAAGCGGAAACTAAACCGCTTGTCCGACCCCAAACACCCAAACCACCCTTCCCCTATCGCTCGGAAGAGGTTACATTTCCTAATAAATCTGCCGGTATAACCCTTGCCGGAACACTAACCCTGCCCGAAAAAGGGAATAACTTTACAGCAGTTATTCTCATTACAGGAAGCGGTCCACATAACCGCGACGAAGAAATCTTGGGGCATAAACCGTTCTTAGTCATCGCCGACTACCTCACAAGGAACGGAATAGCGGTCTTGCGCTACGACGACCGAGGTATGGCCAAGTCAACCGGTATCTTTGCTACATCCACCACCGCCGACTTTGCTACCGACACCGAAAGCGCTATCGAATTTCTAAAGACACGCAAAGAAGTCAACCCGCGCAAAATTGGACTGATAGGACACAGCGAAGGCGGTATCATCGCACCAATGGTTGCAGCGCGCTCAAAGGACATCAGTTTCATCGTACTGTTAGCCGGTTCTGGTGTTCGGGGCGATTCCTTGTTACTATTACAAAATGAATTGTTAGCAAGGGCGGCAGGTATGCCGGAAGACAAAATCGCACGGGGACGCAAACTGAACACAATCATATACAATAAGATAGTCAGTGCAAAAGAGAACGTCTCTATCCAGGAAATAACTGCTTTATTTGCGCAAATAAAAAACGACCTCGCTGAATTTAAACCCGAAGGAATGGCCGATGATGATTTTATCCGGATGAACGTTGCCGCAACAGCAAACCCGTGGACGCAATTTTTCCTTCGTTACGACCCAGCGCCAGCGCTCGAAAAAGTGAAATGCCCGGTTCTGGCAGTCAACGGCAGCAAAGACTTACAGGTTCCTGCTAATGTAAACCTCGCAGCTATCAACACCGCGCTGAAAAAGGGTGGCAACAAAGCCGTTACCGTCAAAGAATACCCCAACCTGAACCACCTGTTCCAGGAATGTACCACCGGTTTATCTACCGAATACGAAACTATTGAGCAAACCTTTTCGCCTACTGTCCTAAAAGATTTGACCAAATGGATCATTACTATATTAAAATAAAACAAAAAAATGTAACAAATCTGTACCTTTGTCGTCTTACAGTCAAACGAAATTTTATAAAATGATAATTCAACTTAGAGGTCTTCACAAAACTTATCACAGTGCGGCGCCGTTGCACGTTCTGAAGGGTATTGACCTCACGATTCAAAGAGGCGAAATGGTCGCTATCATGGGCGCATCAGGTTCGGGTAAAAGTACGCTACTAAATATATTAGGTATCCTTGATACGTATGACGAAGGCGACTATTACCTGAACGACCAACTGATACGCGACCTCAGCGAGACACGCGCGGCAATATTACGCAACCGGATGATTGGCTTTATCTTTCAGTCATTCAACCTCATCTCGTTTAAAAACGCCTTAGAAAATGTGGCGCTCCCGCTCTACTACCAAGGTGTTTCCCGTAAAAAACGGAATACGCTGGCTATGGAATACTTGGATAAGGTAGGATTGAAAGACTGGGCTGACCATCTTCCCAATGAGCTGTCGGGCGGCCAAAAACAGCGGGTGGCTATTGCAAGGGCGCTGATTACCAAGCCGCAGGTTATCCTTGCCGACGAACCGACAGGGGCATTAGACAGTAAGACGACCGTCGAGCTGATGGAGATGCTTCAGGAGGTCAACCGGACGGGGATGACCATGATCATTGTGACACACGAGAAATCGGTTGCCGAAGCAACCAACCGTATCATTCATGTCAAAGACGGAATCATAGAAAACGACCATGTTTGATTTTGACGATTTACGCGAGATATGGAGTACGATGAAGAAAAACAAACTTCGTACCTTCTTAACCGGTTTCTCAATCGCCTGGGGAATTTTTATGCTTGTCGTCCTGTTAGGCGCCGGTAACGGGCTGCGCAACGGCATCATGTTTAATTTTCGAGATTTTGCTGATAACCGTGTCGAGATATGGCCCCGCTGGACGACAAAACCTTGGATGGGCATGCGCGCCAACCGACGATTGGTTTTCAAAGACGAAGATTATTACTTGCTTAAGAACAACCATCCGGAGGTGGTCCTAGTATCGGCAACCATCAGCCGCAATGACACGCTAACCTATAATAAGGAATATTTCACCGGCGAATTCAACGGCGTATTCCCCGACCATGCGTTAATCAACTTTATCCAATTTCACCCCGGAAAGGGAAGGTTTATCAATGAAATGGATATGCGCGACAAACGCAAAGTCATCGTCATCAGTCCGCGCATGGCGGAAATACTTTTTCGAGACAAAAACCCTTTGGGCGAGTTTATCCGTTGTGGTCATCAGATGTTTCAGGTCATCGGCGTCTATTACGATAAGAACATGAGCAACAGCGCGCCGGCATACATCCCTTTTTCGACAGCCCAACTGCTTTATAACAAGGGACGGGGGTTTTACCAACTGTCGTTTACCGTTAAAGGCATCTCAACCAAAGAAGAAAACGATGAGTTTGAACAAAGACTGCGCGGAAGCTTAGCTAAACGACATAAGTTTGACCCGACTGACAAACAGGCTATCGGTATGTGGAACTCGGGTAACGAATTTCGCATGTTCAACAACATGACCGACGGCATCATTCTGTTTATCTGGATAGTAGGTATAAGCACGCTGATGGCTGGCATCGTGGGCGTCAGTAACATCATGTTAGTGACGGTACGCGAACGCACACGCGAGATAGGCATCCGCAAAGCCATAGGTGCAAAACCATCGTCTATCATCAAGATGATCATCTTCGAAGCGATACTGATAACAGCTACTTTTGGCTATTTCGGGATGGTGACGGGTATCGGACTGATGGAGGGCGTCAATTATGTCATGATGATGTCGGGTGTCGGCGAGCCGCAGGTGGGCGGTAATCCGGGTGAGAACATTACGCTGTTTCGCAACCCAACTGTGAGCCTGACGATTGCCATTTCATCCACCGTGTTATTAATCATTGCAGGCGTTTTTGCCGGATATTTTCCAGCCCGTAAAGCGACTAAAATATCCGCCATCGACGCCATGCGGAGTGAATAGAAGAGATATGCTAGATATTGATAGATTAGAAGAGATATGGGTGACCATCACCCGCAATAAAGTGCGAAGCCTGCTGACATGCTTCGGTGTCTTTTGGGGTATTTTAATGTTAGTCATCCTGCTGGGTGTTGGCATCGGATTCAAAAACGGCATCTTGAAAAATGTGGAAGGGTTCGCTACGAACTCACTGTTTTTCATGTCCGACCGCACAAGCGAGCCCTATCGCGGGTTTAACAAGGGACGTTATTGGAACATACGCAATCGCGACTTAGAAACCATTAAAAACAATGTAAAGGGGATAGATGCCATATCGCCCGTACTCTGGGGAAATCGCACTGAAAACAATGTGGTTTACGGACAAGTAGCCGGCACATACAACGTGAAAGGCGTCAATGCCGAATATTTCAATATCGAACGTCAAACGCTTCACTACGGTCGTCTGTTTAACGATATTGACCTAAACGACAGACGCAAAGTTTGTCTTATCGGTACGAGGGTTTGTGAAGAGCTGTTCAAAAATGCCGACCCCTGCGGTAAATATGTTCGCGTCAATGGTTTATACTATCAGATTGTAGGGGTCATTGAGCAGATAGCAACCGGCGTAAACATTGGTGGACGTGCCGAATCGAGTGTTTTTCTGCCTTTCAGCACGATGCAACAGACGCTTAACCAGGGCGATATCCTGCATTTCCTTTGTGTAAGTGCGATAATAGGTCATCCTATCGAACAAATGATTGATGACATCAAAGACATCCTGAAGCGTCAGAACGAAATCTCTCCGACCGACCCGCAGGCTGTCATGGTGATAAACCTTGCCGCACAGTTTAAACTGTTCGAGATGCTATTTATGGGCATCGATTCGTTGATATGGTTAGTCGGTATGGGAACGCTCCTTGCCGGCATCATAGGCATAAGTAACATCATGATGGTCACGGTCAAAGAGCGGACGCGCGAGATAGGCGTGCGGCGAGCCATCGGCGCTAAACCTGCCAATATCATCTCCCAAATCATGAGCGAGAGCCTGACACTGACAGCTATAGCCGGATTGATAGGGCTGAGCACAGGCGTCTTCCTGTTGGATTTGCTCGACAAGATTTTGTCAGCCCAATCCGGAGAAATCATCCTGTTACACCCGTCTGTTAAAATCGGAACGGCAATAGCCGCAACAATAGTCCTGTTGTTTTGCGGCTTACTTGCCGGTCTTATCCCTGCCTGGCGCGCCCTGCAAATAAAAGCCATCGACGCAATAAGGGAAGAGTAGAATCAATTACGAAACGAAGTTCTTTTTACGAAGTGGAAGCAATTAAGAGAATCAGGAAAATCCTTTAATCCTGAAACTCAAGGTCAAGAATTTATCCTGTCAATCAAAGTAATAAAATAAATCATGGTTAAGAAAGGAATTTTTAAAAAAGTGATGCGGACAGTCTTACTGTCCCTGTTAGGAGTAGTTGTTCTGGGAACATTCTATTTACTCTGGAAAAAAGCGCAACCCGTTGTGACTGTCTACGAAATCGTCAGTCCCGAAACAGGGAGCATCGAAACAAAAACAGTAGCGACCGGTAACGTTGAACCACGGTTCGAGATTTTAATTAAGCCCCAAATATCGGGGATTATTTCGGAGTTGTTGAAAGAAGCCGGCCAGCATGTCAGATCGGGTGATATCATCGCTGTGGTGAAGGTGATACCTGAGATGGTTCAACTGAACAGCGCCGAATCGCGCGTAAACATTGCAGACATCAACTTCAAACAGATTGAAACGACCTATAAGCGTGACGAGTTACTTCACAAACAGGGCATCATGACGGCACAGGAGTTTGATGTGTCTAAAGCCAATTTCCTGAAAGCAAAAGAGGAGTTGACCAATGCACAGAGCGCCCTCGAAATTGTTCGCGACGGCATAGCCCGCAACTCAAAGATGGCAAGCACCACCCAGATACGCAGTACCATCACGGGCATGATATTAGACATCCCTGTCAAAGTGGGTAACTCGGTCATCCAGTCCAATAACTTTAACGACGGCACAACAATTGCCTCTGTAGCCAATATGAACGACATGATATTCAGGGGGTACGTCGATGAAACGGAAATTGGTCGCATCAACGAAGGGATGCCTATCAAACTGACCATCGGAGCAATCGAAAACCGTAAGTTTGAAGCCACACTCGAATATGTATCCCCCAAGGGACAAGAACGTAGCGGCGCTATCCAGTTTGAGATAAAGGCGGCAGTGGCTATCCCCGACAGCGTTTTTATACGCGCCGGCTATAGCGCTAACGCCGAAATCGTTCTGAAACGCGCCGACGACATCCTGACCATCCCCGAAAGTACCGTCACCTTTAGCGGCGATTCAACTTTCGTGCAGATACTGAAAGAAGAAAAGCCTAAGCAGGTCTTCGAGAAGCATGAGATAAAGACCGGCCTGAGCGATGGTATCAAAATCGAAGTAAAAGAAGGACTTTCCGCCGAAGATAAGATACGAGGCGCTGCTAAAATCAATTAATAATTGCAAGATTTCCATAATCCCGTAGGGATTAAATGTGGAAAAAGAAATCAAGATTACATCCCCCTGCCCCCTTCAAAGGGGGATAAAAAAAAGAATTAATTATGAAGAAAATTTTTACCGGATGCCTCATCCTCTTTTTGGCGCTAAGCGCTCAAGCCCAGCAAACAAAAATCTGGTCATTACAGGAATGTATCGACTATGCCAATGAGCATAACTTAGAAGTTCAGATGCGGCAAGTCAACATCGACAAGCAGGAAATTGCGCTTAACACAGCCCAAAACAGGCGTTTACCCAACCTAACAGCCAACACCTCGCAGTCGTTCTCCTTCGGACGCTCCGCTTCCGGTTACGACAACACCTACCAGAGCCGTAACTCCAGGTCGACCCAATGGTCGGCTTCTACCTCCGTCCCTATCTTCACCGGATTTATGATAACGAATGAGATTGAAGCCAATAAATTAGACCTGATGGCCGTCGCCGCAGAGCTTGAAAAAGTGAAGGAAAACATGGAGATAAACATCACTTCAATGTACCTTCAGGTGTTATATAGCAAGGAAATACTCAACATCACCCGTATACAGGTGGAACTAAGCCGCGAACAATTAGACCGAACAAAAAAACTGTTTGAGAGCGGACGAGCCTCCGAAGCACAAATCTACGAGGTAGAAGCGTTGATAGCCAACGACGAACTGTCAATCGTCCAAGCAGCTAACGACCTGCAAATGGCTATCCTGACACTCACCCAAGCGCTCGAACTGCCCTCCCCCGAAGGGTTCAATGTGAAAGAACCCGACGAGGAAGCTATCTTTACGCTCCTGCAACAACCGGATAGAATCTATCAGTCGGCACTCACTTCACGCGCCACCATACAAGTGGAAGAGCTAAGGCTACAAAGCAACGAGAAATACATCAAAATAGCGCAGAGCGGTTACTATCCTACAATCTCCTTCAATGCAGGATATGGTAATAACTATTACGTAATCAACGGTTTTGACAATATATCCTTTGCTAAACAGTTGAAAAATAACCGGAATGAATATTTTGGCCTCAACCTGCAAGTCCCTGTCTTCAACCGTTACGCCACCCGTAACAACGTTAAAACAGCCTTCCTAAACTTCAAACTTCAGGAACTGCAATTAGAAAACATAAAAAAATCCCTGTATAAAGAAATCCAGCAGGCCTATTATAACGCGCTAACCGCCGGCGAGAAATACAAAGCGGCGGAAGTAGCATACCGGTCGGCCGAAAAATCTTTCGGCTTCATGAAAGAAAAATTAGACAACGAACGCGCCACCATGTACGAGTACAACGAATCAAAAACGGCCATGACCAAAGCGCTCTCCAACAGCACCCAAGCCAAATACGACTTCCTTCTCCGCAAAAAAATCCTCGACTTCTACGAGCGACAGTAAGGGGGTATCAATCACCTACAAGTAGCTTTTCGATACTGCTCTCTGAACTTTTATCATATGGGTATCTCCCAAAAGGTGAGAGAAATGGCGAATTAACATCCATATATGATTTGTCCCTATCTATTAGTAGGGAAGATGAGAACTATTTATTGCACATATTTTAAATTTATGTGCGATTTTTGTTTATTAACAATTATTACGAAAAAAATAACGCTACCTTTGCGGCCTCATTTTTTAATAATACATCTATATGAAGAAGATTACTCTCCTCCTTGTCGTTTTGACAAGTACAATTTTATGGGCTCATGCGGGCGGATTAGTTACGAACAGTAATCAAAGCGCTACGTATTACCGAATGTTAGCCCGCGGTGCTTCAGTGTCGGGCGATGCCGTTTATTACAATCCTGCCGGTTTGGCGTTCTTAGACCAGGGCCTTACGATTTCGCTTAACAGCCAGACCATCTGGATGACCCGTACCTTGACCAACGACCTTTCATCGTTGAATAAATCCGAGTTTATTGGGAAGTTATTTGTGCCTGTTTTTCCGGGTGTCTATGCCGCTTATAAAACAGGAGATTGGACATTCTCTTTTGGTTTCAATCCACCGGCTGGCGGCGGTAGCGTCGAGTTCGCCGACGGCTTACCGATGCTCGAAATCCCTGTTTCAGGAATTCCCGGTCAATTATCCGGCGCCGGAATTACTACCACCAAATATTCAATGGAATCAATGCTTAAAGGCACCTCTATCGTTTACGGCATACAGGTTGGCGCCTCTTACAAAATCGGCGAAAAGTTCGGCGTATTTGGGGGTGTCAGGATGCTAATGGCAAGTAATAGCTACGAAGGTTATATGAGAAATATCAAGGTTAATCCTAGCCTTGCAGCCATACCCGGTGGTGTTCTCAACGGCGATATGATGGATGCCAATACGTTAAACACTAAAGCGGATGCTATTACTGCTTATGCAAATACCTTGCTGCAACTGCCGGAAAATGCTGCAACGATTACCCTGTTGAAAACAGTAGCCGGCGGTCTGAAAAGTGTTGCCTCCGGTATTGGCGATAAAGCGCTTGATGTACAACAAACAGGTAACGGTTTTGCCCCACTTATCGGCATTCACTACAACTCCGGAATCCTAAATTTAGCTGCTAAGTATGAGTTCAGTTCGAAAATCACCCTCACGAACAAAACGAAAAAGGACGATGTAAATATGTACCCCGACGGTAAGAAACTTCGCTCGGACGTGCCGGCATTACTTTCGTTGGCCGGTAGCATTGATATTGTACCGTCATTAAAATTTTCATTAACCTACATTCATCATTTTGAACCGCAGGCAAAAATCGAAAGCTACGCCGATGGAAAAATCATAAGCCGTAATAAACTGATTGATCACGGCACGAATGAAGCTATGGCAGGAATAGAATGGAAGGTATTTAAAAAACTGACATTAAGCACCGGAGGTCAGTTGAGCAAAGTAGGCGTTTCGGATGCCTGGCAAACCGACATCACCCATAACTTAGATAACTACACCCATGGAATAGGCGCCGCCTTACATCTCAACGACCGCTTGACGCTGAACATCGGAGGTCTCTATTCATGGTACACGAAGGCTCCTATCAAAAGCCAGACATTTACCCAAACCTATAACCGCGCAAATACAGCAGTCGCCATCGGGTTAGACTATCGCTTTTAACGAAATGACAGAGAAGCGGATACAATTATACGATAAGATTTTTGAGCTTTATATACCCGAAGACGAGATTGTCAGCGCTATATCAAGAATAGCCTACGAGTTGCGTCGTGATATGGAAGGAAAGAATCCGCTTTTTGTCGGTATCCTTAACGGAGCTTACCTGTTTGTAGCTGAGCTGATGAGTAAGTTACCGCCAACCTGCGAGCTAACTTTCGCTGCTTATTCTTCCTATCAAGGCACCAAATCCACCGGTATCCTGCACGAACTGTTACCTGTTCGCAGTGAGGTGAAGGGCCGTCCCGTCATTTTACTCGAAGACGTAATCGATACCGGTTTGACCATGCAGTTCGTGAAGAGACGACTGTATGAACAAGGCGCTAAGGATGTGCGTATTGCAGCTATGCTTCTGAAACCTGAATCCCTTCAATGCGACCTCAAACCGGATTATGTAGGTATAGAAATCGGAAATGATTTCATCGTCGGCTTCGGTCTTGATTACAACGGTTTAGGACGCACAACCCGCAATATTTATAAAATTAGTTTATAGGTTTCAGGTTTCAGGTTTTTTTCACTTCGTAAAAGATTTTCAATTCATGGGTCAGATGTAAAGTTGAATTTTTCTTTTCTCTTAATTCTTAATTATTATTTTTTAATTGATTTTCATGCTTAACATTGTAATTTTTGGAGCGCCGGGTTCCGGCAAAGGTACGCAAAGCGACCTGTTAAAAAATCATTTTAATCTTGCTCATATCTCTACCGGCGATGTACTCCGTCGAGAGATGAAAAATGAGACCGAATTAGGGAAAATAGCAAAAGGGTATATCGAAAAGGGACAACTAGTTCCCGATGACCTTATTTGTGATATGCTCGCCCTTACACTCGATTCGCTTCAAGAGGCGAAAGGTGTTATCTTCGATGGCTTCCCCCGTACTATCCCACAAGCCGAAGCGCTTGAAAAAATCCTCGCCGAGCGCGGGATGGAAATAACTGCATTACTTGACCTGCAAGTAGATGAGGCGGAGCTTATACGACGCTTACTCGAGCGTGGAAAGATTTCGGGCCGCTCGGATGACAACGAAGAAACGATTCAAGCGCGCCTGAAAGTATACCATTCGCAAACCTCCCCGCTTGCAGATTATTACCAATCAAAAGGTAAACGTATTGTTATAGAAGGGGTTGGCTCTATTGACGACATCTTTTCTAAAATCAAAGAGCAATTAGAAAGGTAGTGTCAAAGACAGCGGCGTTTGAGAACTTGTCAAACCATATTATAATGGTAGAGCTTGATGATGATTCAGACAATTTCAATTGGTGGGGAAAAAACAACTTTATGTAACATCTTAATTATCAATATAATAATGTCTGAATCTAATTTTGTCGATTATGTAAAGATATTTTGCAGTTCCGGAAAGGGTGGAAGAGGTTCCATTCATTTCCGGAGGGCAAAATATATCCCGAAAGGAGGACCCGATGGAGGTGATGGCGGACGGGGTGGACATGTCTTCCTGAAGGGGAACCGTCATCTATGGACCTTGCTGCACTTAAAATACGAAAGGCATGTCATTGCAACGCCGGGCGAGGGGGGAGGCGCAAAGGGATGCACTGGCAAAGACGGGATAGACCGTTATATAGAAGCACCTTGTGGTACAGTCGCTTATGATGCCGATACAGGCGAGTTTATCTGCGACGTGACCGAAGACGGGCAGACGGTTCGTTTGCTGAGAGGCGGAAAAGGGGGATGGGGAAACACTCACTTCAAGACCTCAACCAACCAGGCGCCTCGCTATGCACAGCCCGGCGAACCGGGCGAAGAGCGTACCATCGTCCTGCAACTTAAATTACTGGCCGACGTAGGCCTTGTTGGATTCCCCAATGCCGGTAAATCAACACTTCTTTCGGTCATCACTGCGGCTAAACCCAAAATAGCCAACTACCCTTTTACTACGCTCGAACCCAATCTCGGCATGGTTAAATATCATGATAACCAATCGTTTATCGTTGCTGATATACCCGGTATTATCGAAGGGGCAAGCGAAGGAAAAGGGCTTGGGCTTCGTTTCCTGAGACATATCGAACGAAACTCACTGCTTCTCTTTATGATACCGGCTGATTCAACGGATATACGCAAAGAATACGAGATACTGTGCGCCGAATTAGAAAAATATAACCCCGACCTCGCCGAGAAAAGCCGCGTGCTGGCTATTACAAAATGTGACCTGATAGATGATGAATTGAAAAAAACGTTTCTTCATACGATCCCGGCTACTATCCCGCATGTTTTTATCTCCTCCATAACGAAGAGAGGCCTCGATGAACTGAAAGACAAGCTATGGATAGAGCTAAACAAAGAATCGTTCCATGACAAAACAAAAATTGTCTATAAAGACATGGACGTCGAATTCCCCAACTCCCCCTTTGAACGTTCCTCTGAAAATTGATCAACGTTCCTTAGTGTTAATAATCAGACAATGTGTCTGTTTGTTTCACTTCGTAAAACAACACAATAATTATTATTCAATGGAATGTTCGCTTGCGGAACAAATGTGTCTCTTTACGAAGTGAAGAAAAATGGGGGCAAGGGGATGTTACAAATTTTT
>CAYUAK010000228.1:0-2783 GCA_964442765.1 uncultured Tannerella sp.
ATGATTTCGCTTACGGTCGTAAAAACAGCGCTTGGGCAGCTCAAATGGTCAAAAACCACGGCAAATACTATTTTTACGTTACCTTGCGCCAACGCGATAATGACGAACATTGCATCGCTGTAGCAGTGAGTGACAGTCCCACCGGACCTTTCAAAGATGCTCGTGGCACACCCCTTATTACCGATAACATGACAACCGATTCAAGTCGTTCCAATGCCGATATCGATCCTACTGTTTTTATTGATGACGACGGTACCCCCTGGATGGCTTGGGGAAATGGAGACTGTTACCTTGTTAAACTGAAAAAGAACATGATTGAATTGGATGGCGAAATAATGAAAATTCCCATGACAAACTATGCTGAAGGCCCCTGGCTCTTCAAACGCGGAGACATTTATTACAATATTTACGCAGCGGATGTGCCTGGTACTCAACCTGAACAAATAGCATATTCAACTGCACCGGCAATTACCGGTCCGTGGACCTATCGTGGGTTGGTTACTGGTCCAGCCAAAGTAGGTTTCACCATTCACCCGGCTGTTATCGAATTTAAAAACCAATGGTATTTCTTTTATCATGACGGATCAACACCTCTTAATGGAATAGAAGGAGGTGATTGCCGTCGATCAGTCTGCGTTGAATACCTTTATTTTAACCCTGATGGCACCATTCAGCCAATTACGCAAACAAAAGAAGGAATAACTCTTGCACCTCAAAAGATGATGTTCGGGCAAGCGAAAGAAAACTCCAATCCGGAAATTCGTGCAGGTGATTATGTTATGCAGTTCCGGAACGGAGGAACAGAGGTATTAAAAGACGGCGTTGTTTTGTATTTCAACAAGCGTCCCATGTACGCTGTTTTTAAAACAGCGCTGACCATTGCAGAATTTTACGATGCGCCTTACGATGAAATTTCCGAAAACAACGGACGCATAACGGCAAAAGGGATCCTGAAATCCCCGACAGGTTCAGAAATTGCTTTTAGCGATATATATGAATCTGCCGGGACGGGTTTTAAAATCTCAAGGGAAGTTACAGTACTCAAAAATGTTGATGATATTGGCTTTGCGACAAAGATTTCATTTATTTTAGCGGCTTCTGACGAAATACGCGATTACGATTATTTTGCGCCTGCCAATTGGTACCGCCAGAATGAATGGGCAAGACCCACCAATATGGGCTACGACATTGACTGCGAATATTTTTGGCGCAATGAAGTCGTCTATACCTTGCCGCTTTTTGCCGCTCAGAATCGATCCTCTGGCGAAATGGCAATGCTTTCGCGCTGGGCAGCCGATGTAAGCATGCGGGATCACAATATTGTGCAATCGGAGCATGTCGTTGACAGGAAGTTTACTATAGGCTCAATCGGAATCAGCAAGCCGGAAAGCAAGACCTTAAACTATTTATACTATGGGTTCCCGTTACGCAAGGAAATTAGCACTGAACGGGACGGTCTTTCGATTGATTATTTGTATCCGGGTATGGATGGCGAGATGTCGAGAGGGTCCGGATACAATATCGATTATATGTTTAGGACAAAAACCATAACCAGAGTCTATCATCCAATGGAGAGCGGTTATACTCAAAATTACGCTATTGCCGCAAATTTTGGGCAATACTACGGATTTTACTCCATGATGAAGAATGCATGGCGTACTGCATATACGCGCCTAAAGGACCCTGTCTTTCAGGTAGATCAGGAATTGCTATTTCGCAACTGCATGGAAACCCTTACAAAGCTGACACGCCAATACGGGGATTCCTGGGGTACACCTTTCGCCTGCCAACTCCCCCACATGGATTTTTCCAGCATGTCCTTCCAATTTGGGTTTGTGGGGCAGCAACCGGGTATAGGATATCAGCTTATCCGTTATGGCGACAAGGAGAAAAGAATCGAATCCTATCAAAAAGGTTTGAACATTATTGATTTCTGGGTAAGAACTGCCATGACGGACATAGGTGCGCCGCAGAATTGTTATAACCCAACGCTAAAAGGCTTTGAGCCGTACCCATTTTGGACAAGGATGATTGCCGACGGTCTTGAAAATATCTTGGACGCATACGTCTATATGCGAAAGAAGGGGGAAGAAAAGCCTGCATGGTTAGACTTCTGCCGCAAGTCTGCCGACTGGTTAGTGCGTATTCAAAATGAAGACGGCAGCTGGTACCGCGCTTACAATACAAACGACGGTTCCATGCGGATGGATTCAAAAGCCAATACCATTAGTGTGGTGAGGTTCCTTATCCAGTATTACCTTGTCACCGGCGACGAGAGATGCAAACAGGCAGCGCTTAAAGCCGGAGAATGGTCATATAACAATATCTACAAGAACATGGAATACAGGGGTTCTACCTGCGACAATACCGATGTCTTAGATAACGAATCCGGTATTTACGCCATGTTTGGTTTCCTTTCCCTTTACGATCTTACCGGGGAAAAGAAATGGTTAGAGGCGTTGATCGGCGCTGCCGATTTTACCGAGACATGGACTTATGCATGGTCTTTCCCTGTACGTGTCCTTTGGCCAAACCATCCTTTTACAAAGAATTCCTTCAGCGGTCAAAGCCCCGTTACGGTGGGCGGAGGCGGAGGAGATATGTATATGGCGGCTTGTTCGTATATCTATTATAGATTGTATGTCATTACCGGTGATGAACATTATCGTGATTTTGCGGAATTTATACATAACAACACCCGTCAGGCAAACGATGTGGACGGCAGTTTCGGTTACGCATATCCCGGCTTATCCCACGAGGGAGCCAGTTTTGGCCAGCAGACG
>CAYUAK010000229.1:0-14819 GCA_964442765.1 uncultured Tannerella sp.
AGGTATTGTCGGCTGCTATCTCGCCGAAACCGAGAAATCCTTTCCCCTGCCGGTGTACTCTGGGGTTTTTATACCGATATTTGATAGCATTTATCTCATTTCCTTCGGTGATGTTGCTCATTTGTGATACCACATACAAAGAAAAAGCATTCCCCGAAACCGGAAAACCAAAAGTACTTGCATCATAAGTGCAAATACTTTGATTTGTAATTGGCTCATAATAAAAACTTGTTTTCGCGCCAAGGCCATCAGTAATTGAGCTGACGAATAAATTTTCATTGTCATCAAAAGTACGAATGAAGTAAACATTTTGATAAAGACAGCATCGCGGAGACACTTACGTTGTTACTTTTTGGCCGGTTATCTCGGAGCAGGATAGGAAGGAGGTGATGGAGACGCCTAAGACGCCGTGGAGGTTGAGGTTTTGTCCGGTGAGAAACAGGTTCGGTATCGGTGTCCGGGGGGATAATAGTGTAGTTAATAGCTGTTTGTAGTTTTTGCGTATTCCGTAAGCGGAGCCGTAAGGCGTTCCGGTATAATCGCGATAGGTCAGTGATGTGCTGGTATATATCCGCTCAATGGCATCTTTTAGCTTTGCCAAACAAGGGATATGTTCGGTCACTAAACGAATACAAGCCTCTGCTTTTTGGTTTTTAAATGCAATGTAATCGTCACCCCGACGACCTGTTTGGGTGTGTTCCCACTTTTCTACTTCCTGCCGGTATAGATGGGTAAGGATGTCAATATTTGAGGTATAGATAGAGCCGGCATCGGGGGGTTGAAACGAAACAAGCGCACAGGTATTGACATTTACGGGCTTGTATGTTGCATATTGCCATACATCGCCGGATTGATATACGTAAATATTCCGGTTTTGATACGGTATCATGTTATCTTTCAAGGCGATATTCACGGTAAATATGCCGAAAGTATTTTCTAAGTTATGTATCCTTTTGCGGTATATATTACGGATAAGCTTACTTTCGGTTATCAAGTCAAGCGCCAAAGTAGGGTGTATGTCTGCAATGAAATGGCTCGCGCGGATTTCGACATCCCCCTGTCGTCTTCCAAGGGGGAAATTGTGCGACCTTTGACATCCCCTACATCCCCCTGCCCCCTTCAAAGGGGGAATAACCCCTGCCTCCTTCAAAGGGGAAATTATTTCTGCTGCTACAATTCTACCGTTTTCTTCTATTAGCCGTGTTACTTCAGCGTTCAAATAGACCGTTCCGCCATTGGCTTCAATTTGCCGTATGAGCGTATCTGCAATTTGTGAGCCTCCGCCTTTTAAACGCCAGGCGCTCTGGATATAAGAACTGTTTATCTGAGCGAAGATATAAAGGGGCAAAGTGGAAGGGTTCAACTCCATTTTCAGTGATGCGCCCGATAATACCTGCCGAAGCAACGGGTCGTCGATAGTAGCAGATAAATAATCGTAAGCCGATTGGGCAAACAGTGATGTCTCGTCAAAAGTTCCCTCGTTTTCGCGGTCTAAGTTATTAAAAATATCTTCCGATACCTGTTGTAAAAAACCGGTATATTTTTTCAGGTTTTCCCGCTGGTGAGGGAAGCGTGCCGACAGCGTTTCGGCAAAACAGTCAAATCCATTTACAAACCTAAAAGATTCATTGTTAAGGATGATTTCATCGAACCCGTTTTCGTCCAAGCGATGCCATGGTAAATCGAGCAATCCGAAATAATCAAAAAGTCGGTGAAGCGGCTGTCCGGGGTCTAACCCGCCTACGTAGTGAAACCCAGTATCAAACGTATGTTTGCCGCGACGAAAGCATTGTATACATCCGCCCGGATGTGCATTTTTCTCTAAAACACATACGTTAAGGCCCTGTTTAGACAGGATATACCCGCATTGTAATCCGCCTAAGCCGCTTCCTATTATTATTATATCGTACATTATTAGTTGTTAGTTGTCAGTTGTCAGTTTTTTAGTTTTTCTGTTCACTATCCACTGTCCACTATTTCCCGTGTCTTTTGCGTATCAAGTTGCCATAGCGCGTCTTCATCAGGCGTTTATACAGGAAAGGCAGCAAGGCGTATGCTGTTAGAATGGTAGAGGTCATGCCGATAAGCGTGGCCATACCGATTGACTTGAGGGCGGGGTGTTTGGCAAAGATTAGCGATGAGATGCTGATGATAAGCACAACCGCCGACAGGAAGATGGCGGTCTTATGATACATCAGCAGTTTCGGGTCTTGTTTCTTCACTTCCGAGAGTAGCCCTTCCATGATAAAGATACTGTAATCGACACCAATACCGAAGATAAAAGTAGAGATGATGATGTTGATAAGATTAAACTGCAAACCAAGCATCGCCATCACACCCAAAACTATATACCAGCTTATGCCCATAGGCAGGAAGGCTATCAGCCCTAACAGGAAACTTCGCAATGAAACAAACAGACACAGCAAAACAAACAGGGAGGAAATACTTAGAATGGTATTAAAATCCCGGTGCATCAACTCGACCATATTTGTAGTGTAATAGAACGGATCGCATACTATCACATTCGGCTGTGCCGCCAGCATGTCGTTCACCGTTCTCAGCTTATCTCCGTTCATCTGAACAGCGGTATAAATCAGATACATGCCTTGCGAGTTTTCTACTAAATTGGCCATGATACCTTCGGGTATTACATTAGCCTCATACAGAGAAGATGGCTTGTAATCCTTCGTAATCATCTCGAAAAAATTATCAAACATGGCCGGTCTGAATTTATTGGCTTCGCCGGCAGCTATCACGTTGCGTTTCAGTTCGCTGACACGCGCCTCGCTCCAGAAGGCTTTCCATGCAGCGATCCGTTTTTCCTGTTCGGCTTCCGGCAATAAGAACAACGCCGAATTGGTGTGATGGGCAATCACTCCAGCTTTTTGCAGGGAATCGCAAACGGCGCTAAGGTGTCGGTTGGCTGCCATGGCATCCTCCAAATTGACGGAAGTGGCTGCGTAATAATTCGTTTTATAACCTGTGGAAGTTTTTTCGGCAAACAGATCCATGGAGCGTGTGACAACCGGGTCGAAATAGCCGATATTGCGCAGGTTAGTATCAAACTGCACCTTCGACTGAAGGCACAGACCTGCCACGAAGAAGCCTGTTATCAGAATAAGCAGCCCATATTGCCGGTCGAAGGGGAAGGAGTTTATTTTTTCGAGTACAACGAAAGCTTTTTCGTGTCGATAGTTGCTAATCAGGGTAAACAGTTGGGGCAAAAACAGCAGGCAGGCTATCATCGTTCCTGCCATGGCAAACGAAATAAACCATCCGAAGTCGCGAAGGATAGCCGATTCGGTAAACAACAGTCCCATAAAGGCCCCGATGGTTGTCAAGACGCCCAGCGTCACCGGTCTGACCTGGTCTTGAAGTACACGCTCCGGGTCGGTGAGGTATTTAAAATGTGTGACAACATGCAAACAATAGCTCAGCGCCACGCCAAGCACCACAGCGCCAATGCCTAAGGCCATCAGCGACATCATACCCTGCAGAAAAAACATGCAGGCAATCGCAAAGAAAGCGCCGTAGACTATCGGCAGCAACAGCATCGGCAGGGTCGACTTGTTACGAAAACATACCATGATAAGCAGGCACGAAAGCAGTAACGATATACCCAGCGTAAAAAGCAAATCCTGCCTTATCTGCTTCGAGTTGAACATGCTTTGCACCGGAGGCCCGTGATACATGACTTCAACATCGGGATAAATGCTTTCTATATGTCCGGCAGCGCGCTGCAGTTTTTTTACAAGTCGCGTGCCGGCTCTCGAATCAAAAGAAATAAAAACGGGCGACACAAAAACAAAGGCTACGGTTGTATCGGTCGAAAACAGGTGACTATTAAATAAGGTATAGCTTCCGCCAAGCAGTTGCGCCAGGTCGCCGTCTATGTCCTGCATAAGCACCGAGCGCAGGTTTAGCGGGTCATAGCGCATAGTACGGTAAAAGACAATCCCTTCGGGCGACGTGACTTTCTCTAAATTGGCTTCCATCTGTCTGAAAATAACATCCTTATCTGTTAGCGAATCAATCGTTAGATAGGCAGCCGGGTCAAGCAACACCGGGATATTTTCCAACGCATACGCTAACAGTTGTTGTGTCACCTCCTCGTCAATCCGGTACAGTACATCACCTACATCGCCGTCGGTTCTATCATAATCTAACAGCGAATCAACAAGCGCGGTACTTGCCTCAAGCAACAGGTTCGGATCAGAAACGCCGCTTTTTGAGCGTATCAGTATAAAAATCTTATCCCGTACTTTCAGTTCCGTGAATGCTAATCCTTCGGCTTTTGTATTATCGGTTGAGGGAAGTAACTTGGCGATATTTTCTTCGTATGACAGTTTAGAGCCGTAGTACACAAAAGCGGCAAAAGACAGAATCATTAACAAAAAAAGCCATGTCAGCCTTTTACGGAAAAAATGATATAAGTGTATAAATAAACGTGTCATCTGTTTTTAATTATGCAACGGCAAGGATGCCGTTGTTACTAAATCTCCTTTAAAATCTATATAGTTGGTTGTATCATCAGAAACGGAAGCCTTCACTTTCCATAACCCATCCGCTTGGGATAGTTGCATACGAATTCGCAGGTGTGGCGTAGTTTGCGGAGTGATGACAGCCGAAAACCGACATTGGGCGATGTATCCAAGGAATAATCGCTGGCCGGCCAATTGTTCGGCACATTCTTTAATCATCTGCATATTGCAGACGCCGGGCGATATGGGCTTACCGGGAAAATGCCCTTTGTAAGCGCAAAAATCAGGAAGCAATGTAACGCAGAAAATCGTCTCATCCCCCTCGCCCATCACACTATCTATTATATAATAACCTCCCATGATAACTTCTCTGCGTCCCTCTGTGCCCTCTGTGTTTACAACTGTGTCGCTCTGTGCCTCTGTGTCTCTGCGCTGAGTATAAATTTTCACCTGGCATTGCACAACGACCTCCCCATTTCTCTTTGTATCAGCCACGAGCAAAGATACGCCCAGCGCCTCCGACAGGATGCGGATATGGGTGCGAAGTTTTTCGCCCGCTCGGGGTAAAAAGTATATTCGGCACTTCCTTACCTCGCCAATCAAACCTAAAGGTGTCGGTTTGTCGGCTAACCTCGCTTTGTAACCGGCAAAAGCCGATGCCGACTGGGCGATATGCTCAACAAGTCCCGGCTCAGTAAACAGTCCATCACTGCAAAAGAGGTTGTCATCAGCAATCGAAAACCCTGTCTCAGCCTCCAGTTCGGTTGCATCGAATAATGTGTCAATCATGATCATGGGATCACATTGCGGAATTAGTTCTTGTATAGCCTTGCCACAGATAATAGCCATCACGATTTTCGCTCATGAATATAATCAAACAAAGCGCCGAATGTCTGTATGCTTGACACATCCGCGCTTTTGATGCTTACGCCGAAATTTTCTTCAATGAGCGCCACCAAATCCACTAAGCTCAAACTGTCAAGCTGTAAAGATTTTTTTATCGATGCCTCCGGAGTGATGGCGCTCATATCAACCTCGAACTCATCGGTTATTACCTCGTTAATCTTCGCTATCAATTCCTGTTTGTTCATATTGCTTCCTCTTCCGCCGGATAAATCCAGCGGCTAATAAAGTATCGTCATTGCATGACTATGTTTTTGATTATCAGGGTCGAATTAGTGCCTCCGAAGCCAAATGAATTAGATAAAAAGATGTCGAAATGCTTATCAACTCTTTTGGCAGGTATTTTTAAAAAGGCCGATGCTTCGTCCGGATTTTCAAAGTTCAGGTTCGGCGCTATAAAATCGTTTTTCATCATTAGCATTGAATAGACCACCTCGCTGGCGCCTGCCATCCACATCTCGTGCCCTGTCTGCGACTTGGTCGAGGTCACTTCCGGCTTGTGTTCACCAAATACAGCATGGATGGCGCGTGCTTCGTTCAGGTCGCCCAAGGGCGTCGAAGTAGCATGTGCATTGACATAGCCTATCTGTCGAATGTCTAAGCCCGCGTCACGAATAGCCATTAATAGTGAGCGTTTTGGACCGTCGATGTTAGGTACGGAGATATGGTCGCCATTGGACGAAAACCCATACCCGACTACTTCAGCAAGGATAGGCGCACCCCTTTTCACAGCCGTTTCATACTCTTCGAGGACGATGGTAGCGGCGCCGCCTCCCGGCACTAAGCCGTTACGGTCACGGTCAAAAGGCCGGGAGGCTTTCGTCGGTTCGTCTTCCCGCGTAGAGAAAGCGCTAATCCCATCGAAGCTACCCACTGAAAATGGATTCACTTCCTGTGCGCCACCGCAAATGACGATGTCCTGCAATCCGTTACGTATTAATAACAAACCTAATCCGATGGCATGGGAACCGCTTGCGCAGGCCGCTGACACGGTCATATTCATACCCTTCAACCGGAACAGACAGGCAAGGTTCATCGTCACAGTAGAGTTCATCGATTGGAAGATACCCCCCGAACCTATCAGGGTCGTATCTTTCTTTTCGCGCATCGTATCCACACTCTTAACGACAGGCTCGGCGCTGCTGTCATTGCCGTACAGGATACCTGCTTCGTGCGTATCCAAATAGTCCTGGCTTAACCGCGCATTGTCTAACGCCTCAACGGTAGCCACATACGCATATTTAGCCTGCTCGGGCATAAAAATACGCTGATTACGGCTCAGGACATGTTTCAAATCCGGTAATTCAATGCGAGCAGTCAAGGCCGAGCGAAATCCCATCGCTTTGCGAACAGGGTCGAAGATGATACCCGAACTCCCATTGTATAACGATTCCTTAACCTCGGCCAAATTTTTTCCAAGACAGGAATAAATTCCTATACCGGTGATAACTGCTCTTCTCATTAGTAGGTTTCAGTTTTAGTCCCCAACTCCCCCTTTGAACATTCCTATGAAAATCAATCAACGTTCCTTAGTGTTAATAATCAGACATTGTGTCCGTTTGTTTCATTTCGTAAAATGACACAATAATTATTATTCAATGGAATGTTCGCTTGCGGAACAAATCTGTCTCTTTGCTTCCATTCTGAAAGCGACACAGTAATTTTGAACACTTAGGAACGTTCCGAAGGAAAGAAAATGGGGGCAGGGGGATGTAAAAAAATCTAACTTCTATCGGAAAAGTTCGATGGTTTCGTCTAAGAAATCAATCGGCTTTTCGTTGATAATCATCCGTAGCGTATTTTTCAACTTCACGCCCTGAATAAACAGATCGTGTTCGGGATGTTGGTTGGCTTCGTGCATAGGACTCTTGAAGTAGAACGACAACCATTGTTGAATACCTTTGAAACCACAACGTTGCGCCAGGTCAATCAGCAGCACCAAATCTAAGCAGAAGGGGGCGGCTAAGATAGAATCACGGCACAGGAAGTTCGTTTTCAACTGCATCGGATAGCCCATCCAGCCAAACAAATCAATATTATCCCAGGCTTCTTTGGCATCTTTACGCGGTGGGTAGTAGTTAATACGCACCTTATGGTATACATCGCCGTACAGTTCAGGATACAGTTCGGGCTGCAGAATAGTGTCAATAACCGACAGTTTGCATTCTTCCTTCGTTTTGAAGTTATCCGGGTCATCTAACACTTCACCGTCACGATTACCCAAAATATTTGTTGAAAACCAGCCTCTTAATCCTAACATACGGGTTTTTAACATCGGTGCCAGTACGGTTTTGAGCATCGTTTGACCGGATTTGAAATCTTTGCCTCCTACCGGTAAGTTTTGCATATCGGCAAACTTCAGTAAGGCTGGTATGTCAATAGTGAGGTTGGGTGAGCCGTTGAGGTACGGTACTTTCTCCGCTATGGAGGCATACGCATAAATCATACTGGGTGCCACATCCGGATGATTATCCTTCATCGCCTGCTCGAAGGTAGCCAAATCTTTGTGGATGTCCTTCTCTTTCAGGTAAATTTCGGTACTGCCGCACCAAATCATTACCAACCGGTCGCATTGGTTGGCAGCTTTGAACTCGCGGATGTCCTGCCGTAACTGCTCCATCAGCTCCCATTTGTTAGCGCCGGTTTTCTGATAGGTGGCATGTAAACGCTTTACATAATCCTGAATAAAAACGGCCTTCATGGGACGCAACCGTTCCAACTCTTCGCGTAACGGATCGAAATCACGTTTGTCTAACACCTCAGAGCGAATGCACGATTCATAGACGTTCTCGTCGTGAATATCCCAGCCTCCAAACACTAACTGGTCAAGTTCGGCCAATGGGACTACCTCTTTAATTTTCGGAAAACGATTCTCATTTCGTTGTCCTAACCGCATTGTAGCTGTCTGCGTAATCGAGCCGATGGGTTTCGTCAAGCCCTTACTAATAGCATAAGTGCCTGTAATAAATGTAGAAGCAACCGCTCCGTTTAACCCTACTATCAAAACGCCCAATTTACCGGCGGGGTTTTGAATTTCAATTTTTTCCATAATACGTTATTTTAAAAAAATTATAATTTGAATAAAAAAATATCTCTAAATCAACAAATTGCAACGGCAGGGATGCCGTTGTTACTATAATAATTTATTTAACTGTTCATATATATTGTGATGTAAATCTCTTATTTTTTGACAGTTAGCAGTTTCTATTAAACGCTTAAATCGAATGTTCTGCACAGTCCTGACAGCATAGCGCCAATATTTGAAAGCAAAAAGCCCTAACCATGGCAACATCAGTGCATATATCAATGCTATCCAAACATTGGTTCCAATCCATGCTATGATAAATGAAAGGATATAAAAGAACGGCATAGTGACAACACCGCTGATAGTCAGTAGAAATGAGTTAGTAAACTGTTTGTCTTTTATACGACGCATCACAACCGAAGGTAACAGGTATATAAAAATGTTAGGCCACAACGCAACTAACCACACCGGCAACAAGGCCGTTAAAGCAAGGACAGTCATCGCTATGGAAAGCCATCCGGGCGTCTTGTCAAACTGTTCATCCCTAACGTTCAACTTGTTCAACCGGTCTTTAATCGTTAAAGCGTCTTCAAATATCGATTGAACCTCAGCGGTATTAGCTTCTTTGGCCTTCTGCAGTTTTTGCACAAACAGCTTGTCCGATTCCAATTTATCCGGCAAGAAGTCTGCTTTATAACCATTCGCTTGGGCAAACTTACGTCCGTATGTATTTCGCAGGAAATCAATGGCCTGGTAATTATTTAGGTCGGCTATATGAAGCATCAAACCTAATAACTGTTCCCTCACAACCTCGTTTATCTGTCGTTGTGCGGTTCGGGGTTTCGCTTGATAAAGCTCATAATAAGGTTTTAGGGATATCGGCTTGCCGAACTTCACGACGACATCGTGTTGCAGCCCCTGGTAGGCAGAATAATGATTGCAGCAAGGCAGAATAAAAATATCCTTTTCAAAGTTGCCAAGCGCGGCTGTTTCAAAAGCCAACTTCGTGTATCCTAACGAAAAATCACCTAACCAATGCTTATGCTGATGACGGCCTTCGGGATACATCAGAACGGTCTCGCCGGCTAACAGTTTTTCTTCCGATGATTTAAACATATCTCTGTTTTCCCACAGCGCCTCTTTGCCGTCAAAATCAAGCCTAAAAGCCGGATTAAGGCCTAAATATTGTAATATCTTGGTAATCAGAGGATGAATATTAAAGACGTCAGCTCTTACAAATTCATTGATTCTCCGGTCACGCAGGGTAAAAACAAGTGTCAGCGGGTCGCATAAGCAGTTTTGATGATTTGATACCAACAATGTCGGAACACCGGCTGCGGGCACGTTTTTTGTATCGATACGGTAAACATTTTTATACAAAAAACAGTCGTGTATATAGAACATATACGCACGAAATAGGCGGTAAATCAACCCCTGACGGTGTGCTCTCTTCTTTGTCATTCTTTGAAAATTCATCAAAAAGTTTGCAAAGATATATAATTTGCAGTAATTTTGCCCCAAAATAGAAGAAAAATATGTTTGAAAATTTAAGTGACAGGCTTGAACGCTCGTTCAAATTACTGAAAGGCGAGGGCAGGATAACGGATATCAACGTTGCTGAAACCCTTAAAGATGTGCGTCGTGCATTATTAGACGCCGACGTGAATTACAAAGTTGCGAAACAGTTTACCGATACTGTCAAAGAAAAGGCGATGGGTCAGCAGGTGTTGAAATCGCTCCGTCCGGGTCAGTTAATGGTCAAAATTGTACACGACGAACTGGCGTCGCTCATGGGCGGTACCTTCGCCGATATCAACCTGAAAGGCTCGCCTTCTGTCATCCTGATGTCGGGGTTGCAAGGCTCCGGTAAAACGACGTTTTCAGGGAAATTAGCCAACATGCTTCGGAGCAAGAAGGGCAAAAAGCCGATACTTGTAGCCTGCGATGTGTATCGACCGGCTGCTATCGAACAGTTGCGCATACTGGGCGAACAAATTAACGTCCCTGTTTATTCTGAAGAGGGGAATAACAATCCGGTTGAGATAGCCAAACAGGCTATTAACGAAGCCAAAAAAACCGGACGCGACTTACTTATCATCGACACTGCCGGCCGTTTGGCAATCGACGAGTTGATGATGAAAGAGATCAAAGCCATCAAGGACGCTGTCAAGCCGGACGAGATACTGTTCGTCGTCGATGCAATGACCGGCCAAGATGCTGTCAATACTGCCAAAGAATTTAACGAAAGGTTGGATTTCGACGGCGTCGTGCTGACCAAGTTAGACGGCGATACGCGCGGGGGCGCCGCCCTGTCTATCCGTACCGTTGTCGATAAGCCGATTAAGTTTATAGGAACGGGCGAAAAAATGGATGCTTTGGACGTGTTCCACCCCGACCGAATGGCCAACCGTATCTTAGGAATGGGCGATGTCGTATCGTTTGTAGAGCGTGCACAGGAGCAATATACCCAAGAAGAAGCCAGGCGTATTCAGAAAAAAATTGCCAAAAAACAGTTCGACTTCGAGGATTTCCTCCAAGTGATTCAACAAATCAAAAAAATGGGTAATATCAAAGACCTTGTTTCGATGATACCAGGCGCCGCCAAAATGATGAAGAACATTGAGATAGACGAAAATTTCTATAAAAATACGGAGGCTATCATTCGCTCAATGACCCCTGAAGAACGAAACAACCCTCTTATTTTGAACGGCTCACGGAGGCAAAGAATAGCAAAAGGAAGCGGTACCACAGTTCAGGCTGTCAATGCTACTATCAAACAGTTTGACGAAGCGTGCAAAATGATGCAAAAAGTAGCCACCACAAAGGAAAAACCAACGCTCAGAAGATAGTGAATAGTGATTAGTGGTTTGAGTATGTAATTCTCAATTATCAATTATGTATGGAAAATTTAATTGACGGCAAAGCCGTCGCAGCACAAATAAAACAAGAAATAGCTGAGGAAGTAGCACAAATAATAAACGCCGGCGGCAAGGCGCCTCATTTAGCCGCTATCCTTGTCGGGCACGACGGCGGTAGCGAAACCTACGTTGCAAACAAGATGAACACCTGCCAGCTTGTGGGGTTCAAATCTTCTCTCATCCGGTATGAAGCGGATGTGACAGAAACCGAATTATTAGCCAAAATAGACGAACTTAATCACGACAGTGATGTAGACGGTTTTATTGTCCAGCTACCGTTGCCGTCCCATATCTCTTCTCAAAAGATTATCGAAGCGATTGATTACCGGAAAGACGTCGATGGCTTCCACCCTGTCAATGTAGGTCGTCTGGCATTGGGCTTACCCTGTTTCAGGTCGGCGACTCCCGCCGGCATTGTCGAGTTGCTTAAACGCTATCAAATAGAAACGAAGGGCAAGCATTGCGTTATTCTCGGCAGGAGCAACATTGTAGGCAAGCCGTTAGCTATGTTGTTGATGCAAAAAGCCTATCCCGGCGACTGTACAGTCACCGTCTGTCATAGCCGCTCGGAGAATTTGGCAGAGATGTGTCAGAGCGCCGACATCCTCATCGCAGCGCTCGGTTCGCCCGAATTTGTAAAAGCCAATATGGTCAAAGAGGGCGCCATCGTCATTGACGTCGGAACGACCCGTTTGCCAAGCAGCGTCACTAAAAGCGGCTACAAGCTGACCGGCGACGTCGCTTTCATCGAGGTAGCGCCTAAGTGCAGTCTAATAACACCCGTCCCCGGTGGCGTTGGCCCAATGACAATTATCTCCTTACTGCAGAACACCTTACTTGCTAATAAGAAGGATATTTACAAATAGTAGTTACAGACATCCGGGACGTACCAACGCTCAACTTACTCTTTCGGCATAGCGAAAGAAAAACAGCGCCAAACCCATCTCGCCGGTATAATGTACATTACATCGAATGAAAAAAATCACTTTTTTTCTTTCCAATTATTGTTTTTCTCTAAAAAGAATTTTAACAAATCCCTAAAGATTTTTTTCGACATTGTACGGACGATGTGTTGATAGTCGATGTTGCCAAAGAAGTCGAACCTCTCCGCATAGAAATACGTTTTCCTTTTTCGACTATACTTAACGTTAGCACCGCATAACCTCAACTCTTCAATTTGGTTTTGCAACTGTTTCGTTTTAATGTTAAATTTTTGTGCAAAATCTGCCGGTGTGCCGGTTTTTTCCCATTCAATCATTTCGTGGATTCGGAAAAGGCGTTCGATGTTCATGACAGTTATATTTATTCGGGTTAATTATCATTTGCAAACCAGCTATTAAAGAAATAGTGAACTGCGTAAGCGTCTAACAGACAACTATCTAATTCTTCATTCTCGATTCCTATCCTCAACAGTCTTGCCTGCCCGACGCTGAACGGCGTAACATATTTATCAGGGATTAAGTAAACTGTAGCTTTTTCTGCTTCTGTCATTTGCTCGTATAAATCGGTTAGTTGCAAGGGGCCGGTTGTCTTCAACACGCACCTATCCTTGGAGACATCGCGATAATTTACCGTTTCTTCGGAAAAAACACGGCTGATAATCTTTTGCATAAAAGGATGACCCGGTACAGCAGCCATGAGCGCATTGTTAAACATAAAGTCGCGATTGAAACTTTTTGCGTGCAGTGTAGGTTCCATGGCAAAACAGCAGGATTTTTCAGCGAGCAACGAATCTATTGGCTTCAGACTTTCGTAATCAAAATCTACATACAAACCGCCGGTTGTGTTGAGAATCAGATAGCGGATGACGTCCCATCGCTGTACATTATAACGATAACGATTATACGCTTCCCAAAGGGCAGGGTAAAAGGTCTTAATAAAACGGTTCATCCTGTCGTTGTCCCAATACTCGTAACGCCATTCGGGGTATTGTTCTTTCCATGTCTCGCTCAATTTGCGGAACAGATCAGGCAATGGCTCTTCAACGCCTGACCATATCTGATGGATAATTTTAGGAATAGACAGCATATAATGACCGGTATAAATTCAACATGTTTGTACGGAACACTTCCGATGTATATTTCTGCAAGTATCGTTTCCGCCCGTTTTGTCCCATTGTCTTAGCCTCGTCTGGATGATGCAAGAGATAAAGTATCTTTTCCGCCAGCAAATTTACATCTATCTCTACCCTGTCTTGATATTCTATCACGGGGATTTTCAATCCGCATTGCTCATCAACTACTTCGTTTAAACCAGAAGTAGAAGTTGAAACGATGGGTAGTTCGTGCATCATCATCTCCAGGGCAACCAATCCGAAAGGCTCATACAGCGATGGAATCACGCCGACATCAGCTATTTGATACAACTCAAGCAAATCTTTCTTCTCTAATAATCCGGTAAAGGTGACGTTCCGGCTGATGTCTGTGGCCTCCTTCCGGTACCTGTCATCATGGCCGCCTCCGGCAATTATCAGACGACAGTCCGGCATTTGTTCCAATACTTTACGAAAAGCCCTTATTAAAAAGCTGATGCCCTTTACCGGATGAAGACGTCCGACAAAAAGTATAGACAATTCATTTTCTGATAAATGCCATTTTTTCCGTAGCTTGTACCTGTCGGTTCCCTTTTCTGAATTCAGGTCGTGTAGCCCATTTGGTATAATGGTTACTTTTTCAGGCTCAAGCCGATACGCGCTGTTAAGAAATTGTTTCATGTCATCCGAAAGCGCTATCACCCTGTCAGATGCTTTGTATTGCCGACTTTCATATTCATCGGTGTCTATCAGCAACTGTTCGTGTGCAGTCCGTTTGTCCGGGGGCTTGGTTTTTATCGCTTGTAGGCGGGTCACATTGCCAAGCAACTCTTGCGACCATTTCATAAAATGAACCGTACATTCCGTTTGGCAGGTAAATACCTCTTTCAACCGTTTGGCAAGCCAATAGCTATGATTGTAGTTGAAGTGAAAAACCAAATCCTTTGTGTCGTTCATATTGAGAAGCAGCAGGTAAACCACATTTCGGTAATAATCTTCCAATTTCAGCACTAAACCGGAGGCCGTACTTTTATTACAGACATCCGGAATGTACCAATGCTCAACTAACTCTTTTGTTACAATCTCAAATTCGGGGCGGTCGGCATGTAAGTGTACGATATGGATACGGATTTCAGTACCTGCAAGCGCGCCGGTCAGTTCGTTGAGATAAGTCCCTATCCCGTAGGTCGCGGCGCTGTCATTCGCGTTAAAAAGGTAAAGGTTCATGATAATACAGAGTGTAGAGTTTAGAGTTTAGAATACAACTCTTAATTCCTAACTTTTAATTCTTAATTGAAGTTGAGGTTCATCTTTTTATTAGTTGAGTCCACTCCGAAAAGTATTTTTAACCACAAAGAACACAAAACTAACACAAATGACATAAAGAAAACAACCTGTTTTACAGCGATTTGTGTTCTTTGTGAATTTCCTTTGTGTTCTTTGTGGTAAAGTTTTTTGAT
>CAYUAK010000230.1:0-58717 GCA_964442765.1 uncultured Tannerella sp.
TGATTTTAATACCAACGATTCCGAAATAATGTACCATCCCTGCGGGACATAAATATTTGCATGATTGGCTATGGCATTCAAAAATACTTGGGTATCATCCGTCACGCCATCGCCTTTAGCTCCCAAGTCTTTTATACTCACCCATGTGTTCATTGGCGGTAAATCGGGAATATCTCTTGGAAAACCGGCGGGAAAAATAGCAACCGGAACAATATCAATCATGGTTTTTATTTGGGGTAGCGCTTGCAAATCATCCTGATGCAAACCATGCGTGTAATTTTTAACTTGATATATCTTTTCTCTATTTGAAGTATATTCGCCACGATTGCGATGAAAAATCAGGTTGGGGACATTACGGCAAAAAACGTTACGCAGACTGATTTGATTTTGCGCATTGTGTTCGTTAGTGAAAGAAATGGCAGCCGATTTCACGTCATCAAACAAACAATCTTCCATATACAGTTTTTCCCAATAGGCGGAATCTACCTCTATCACTGTCGGAACATTTTTCGCCTGTAAGCGCACAAGGGTAAGTCCTACCTGTTGCGTTTTGATGGCAGCTTTTCGCTGACCTTCAAAATAAGTATCAAGCATCATCATTTGCCAGCTCGGTGAAGTTTTGGTAGTGTATATCCCGTAGTCGCCGCCGAAAAAGCAGACGTTTTCCATTTCGTTACCCACATCAAACAGCCCCGCTTTGCCTTTTCCAATAAAAATATCGACATGCGAGATGAAGCTATGCTGAGCATAATGGGTACGAAGCGCTACGGCAAACGGGTTGCCGTCTTCAATCTGCAGGTTGATGTTCGACATGGCGCTGTAAAACGTCCCGGCGCCGGCGTCTGCGACACGGCTGTTATCGCTAACAATTCTGCTGGTAAACCAGAACATGTAGTTGGCATTTCCTCTATCCGTTGGCACTTCCTGTTGAAAGCCGGGCGAGTTTTTTGTCAAGATAATAACCGGACGCTTGGCGCCATAGCCTATCAACCGGATAGCCTGAGGGATATAAATCGTCTTATTGATACGGTACGTACCTTCGGGAATAAAAACGATACCAAAGTTCTTCTCCTGCTTCACTTCGTTGATGACCTTTTGCAAAGCATCGGAAACATCAGCATTTTTCCCCGTCACGCCAAAGTTCTCCGGAATAAAAAAAATAGCCTCCGGATCATTGGGTTTTTGTTTGAAAACCGACTCGCCTACGCCTGCTGCCATCACTGAAAATGAAGACAGAAAAAAGAAGGTGGTCGCTGTAATACATGCAATTAACTTTTTCATAGTTTATCCTTATTGTTAAATAATGGTTCATAAAAGTTTGCAAAGATATAATTTTTTTGTAAAAATGAATATCTTTGCAGCCAATTATTTAATAAAAGTACTATTATGATGAAAAAGATGAACCTGTTTTTATTCTTTGCGTTAGTGTTATTATCCGGATTTTCAAGTAACTATACAAAACTAACTCCGGCAAATGAAATCTCTGCTTTAGATATCAATCTAAACGGAAATGCTTTGAAGATAACCTGGCCTAAGGTCGAAGGAGCGGATAGCTACCAGATTTTTCACGGTCGCTCCCGTCTTAGCGCGCAGCGCTTGATAGCCGGCGTAAAGACCTCCGACCTCCGTCCCGAAGTTGGCTTCGGTGACCGTGTGGTCTACAGTTTTTCTCACACAACACCCAATCGGGAAAGATTTGAAAACCACTACAGAATCGTTCCGGTTGATGCACAAGGCAATACGCTCGTTTTCGTCCAATGGGAGTTAGGAAGAAATGCCAATGCTGCCTCTTACGAGGTTCAACGCGCCTTGGGCGATAGCGCCGAATTTGTATCTGTTGGTAAGACAGCGGGGTTAAGTTATATGGATAAGGTACGCGATTTAGACCGGCACAATTATCGTTATCGAATAGCGGTTTTAAATGCTGCGGGCGAATCGATTACCAATAACAGGGGCGAACCTGCCAATGTTACACCCGGAGCAGTCGTTGTTGTGCCCGAACAAACCATTTCCTTTGAGAAAAAACTGTTTGGAGACAATATGTTGTTTTATGATGCGCGTTACGACGACAGCAAACTGATAGCGAAGGAAATCAATCGCATCCATTGGGACGAGATGTTTTCATCTGCGTCAGGGGCAGCCAACGGACAGTTTTCTGACAGGCGCTATTCAATGAATTTCAAACCGGGTGACTACAAAGGATTTGGCGATTTGCAGTTCGGCTATTACACCTCTTTTGCGGGGCTTGGAAAGCTTCCAACCGACACAAAGTTATATGGTTCCATAACAATACCTGCTCCGTTAGGTGGCGGGAATGCGACCTGTACTTTTTGGCGGTCGGTCGAGAATTTTGAAGTAAATAAAAAATCACCGGACGATAACGCTACCCTTTTTAGATGGGCCGTATCGCAGGCGGCGCCCGCCAGACGGCTCAGTGTAAATGTGCGGATGGTGTTTGATTGGAACGGTGTGACAGGGATGAACACGCCATGGGCTTCCGGTGGGTTTTTATCCGACAGCCGTTTTACAGATGTGTTAGGTTCGAGCAATCAGCAACAATGGTATACCCGTAACAGCCATTTCGGTCATTCGGAGTTTTATGGCGACAACTGGAACAGGGTAACCCAGGGCGTAACCGGTCATCCCTATACGTCGAACTGGAGTACCGGCGGCGCCCGCTCAAACATAGAACAAACGCCGATCGTACGCGAAAAACCTTTCCTCTATTTTGATGGCGCTGCTTATAAGGTTTTCGTACCAGCATGGCGACATAACTCCGCAGGTATATCATGGGACGATAAGACAAACAATGCAGGTGAGGGCTATTCGCTTGATATTGAAAAAGATTTCTATATTGCCAAGTCCGGCGATAAAGCCGCCACTATCAATGCCCGATTAGCAGAAGGGAAGCACATCTTCTTTACGCCCGGCTGGTACGACTTGGAAACGCCTATCCGTGTAACACGCCCCAATGCTATCCTTTTAGGAACGGGCTATGCCACGTTGTTTCCCGGAAAAGATAACCGTGAGGGCGCTATTTTCATCGACGATGTGCCGGGCGTTATCGTCGCTTCTCTGATGCTCGATGCGCATTATAATTCTACCTATCTGTTACGGGCCGGTGATGAAAAAGCTAACAAAGACCATTCGGATAACCCGACTATTATTTCCGATATTTTTGTCCGTATAGGAGGCTATAAAGCAGAGAATGTTAATGCCGACGTATCGGTTCAGATAAACAGCAACAACGTCATTGGCGACCATTTATGGATATGGCGCGCCGACCACGGCAACGGGGTAGGATGGGATAGAAATACCGGCGACTACGGGTTGATAGTATCGGGCAACAATGTGAAAATGTACGGGTTGTTTGTCGAACACTTCAAAAAATACGAGACGCTCTGGATGGGTGACAACGGCCTCACCTTCTTTTATCAAAACGAATCGCCCTACGACCCAACCAACCAGGCCGCTTACATGAGCCATTCCGGAACAGTCAATGGATGGGCGTCGTACAAGGTCGCAAACTTTGTTAACAAGCACTACGCAATAGGCCTTGGGATGTATGGCGTTTTTAACCGCACCGGCGAAGGTAGAAACCAATCCGAATCTGTCTTCTTGGAAAATGCCATCGAAGTGCCGAACAAACCGGACGTATGGATTTATCATGCCATCACTACCGAGCTTTCCGGACGCCCGTCGGCTACCGGCGAAAGAGCCGTTTGCGGAACGACCAGCATCGTGAACGGCACCGGCCAGACCATCACCAACCAAAACTCAGCTACTGCCAGAAGATTAGTATCCTATAACAATGGCGCTGCAGTATTGCCCCCTAACGTCCCCGATTCAATAAACAGAGTTGGCATCTATTCCGCTAACGAACAGTTCAATTATCTGCCTGCCGGCACGCGACTTCGCACTCCTTAGCCTTCGCTTGCCTCCTGTTTTTTGAAACATGATTTACCTGCTGATTCAATTTCTTGGCAATGTTTTTGCTTATAACAAGATAATATGATTATAAAATGATTTGATAATATGAGCAAACATGCGGAAAAACCGTTCAGTCAGGTTGAACAATCACATTTGGAGACCCATACGGCTCAAAATGAGGACTCGGATGACATGACAAATTTGCAGGATGATGCGGAAAATTTGTCTGAAACATATCCGGAAGCCGACAAAATGTCAGATGCTTCGGGAGAGGTAGAAACGAAACAAGAGCCTTCATGGGAGGAGAAGTATGCGGCTTTGAACGATTCTCATCTTCGTTTGATTGCCGAGTTTGACAATTTCAGGAAACGTACCCTGCGCGAAAAGGCCGACCTGATAAAGTCGGGAGGCGCAAATGTTTTGGCAAACATACTGCCTGTTATTGATGATTTTGAACGCGCCCTGTCCACTTTGCAATCAACGGATGCAGCGTCCTCTACTGTCGATGGGGTGAGGCTGATTTATGATAAGTTTATCAGTTTCTTATCCCAACAGGGTGTGAAGGTGATAAACACTATCGACGAGCCATTTAATACCGACTTATTTGAAGCCATTGCTACCGTTCCCGTACCCGAAAAAGACAGGAAAGGGTTAGTAATCGATTGTATTCAAACCGGTTATATGCTTTACGACAAAGTACTGCGCCATGCAAAAGTCGTTGTTGGCGAATAAACAAATATAAATATGTCCAAGAGAGATTTTTACGAGGTTTTAGGCGTAAGTAAAAGCGCTTCGGCTGACGAGATAAAAACAGCCTACCGTAAAAAAGCCATACAGTATCATCCGGATAAGAATCCGGGCGATAAGGAGGCCGAAGAGAAGTTTAAGGAAGCGGCTGAGGCTTACGATATACTGAGTAACCAGGACAAACGCGAGCGTTATGACCGGTTTGGTCATGCCGGCGTCGGCGGTTCGGCAGCAGGTGGCGGCTTTAGTGGCGGCATGACGATGGATGATATCTTCGAGCAGTTTGGCGACCTGTTCGGCGGTCATTTTAGTAACTTTGGCGGATTTAGCGGGTTTGGCGGCTTCGGTGGACGCTCCGGCAGAGGCGGACGCTCAGTACCTAAAGGCTCAGACCTCCGGGTCAAAGTGCGGATGACACTGAAAGAAATAGCAAACGGCGTAGAAAAGAAAATAAAAGTCAGAAAATATGTCCATTGTAAAAAATGCCAGGGAAGCGGCGCCGAAGATGAAAGAAGCATCACCACGTGCCATTCCTGTCAAGGTAGCGGATATGTGGTGCGTATTTCTAATACGATTCTTGGCCAGATGCAGACACAATCCGTTTGCCCTGCTTGTAACGGACAGGGTAAAACAATAACCAAAAAATGTACCGCCTGCTACGGCGAAGGCATCGTTCAGGACGACGAAGTGATAGCAATCAATGTCCCTGCCGGCGTTATGGAGGGCATGCAACTGTCGATGCGAGGAAAAGGCAATGCGGGACGGTTTAAAGGCGAAAACGGCGATCTGCTCGTTGTGATAGAAGAAGAGCCGGATAAGGAACTGATACGTGATGAGAACGATTTGATATATAACCTGTTATTATCTATACCACAAGCTATCTTGGGTGATACGATAGAAGTCCCCATCGTTGATGGACGCGCCAAAGTGAAAGTAGACCCAGGCACACAGCCCGGTAAGATTTTGCGCCTTCGCGGGAAGGGCTTACCCTCCGTGAATGGATATGGCAACGGCGACCTGCTCGTGAACATAAGCGTTTACATCCCCGAATCGCTGTCGTCCGACGAAAAAGCAAACATCCGCCGCTTAGAATCGTCCCCCAATTTCCAGCCCAACCAATCCATCAAAGAAAAGATTTTCAGCAAGTTCAGAAACTTAGTCAATTAATCATCCAGAAAAATGCACTTTTTTCAGTGCATCATCAAAAAAATGCATCTTTTGCAAGAAATTTAGTAATATTTCGATAGAAATGATAGAGAGTTTTTTTAAAAAGAAAGCGTTGTATTTCACATTTTACAAATCATTTTGTTTTGTTTCGATTGTTATTTCGCTCGTTTGCGGTTATGACCTTTTTAAAAGTGGACCTGCTGAATATGCAATGCTATTTTGGTTCAAAGTGATAACGTCAGGACTGATATTTTACTATATGAAGGAATACAAAACGAAGGAGTTCTATTTTTATAAAAATTTGGGTGTCAGCAAAAAAGCGCTTTGGATTTTTTCGGCTTCCATCGACTTTTTAATCTATTTTGCTTTCGTACTAATCGCTTTAAAACTGTATGGAAAATTGGCTTGAAATAGACAGCGTTCAATTGAAATTGGGCGATAGAACCATCCTGAATAACATCTATCTGCAAACCAAAACAGGGGAAGTAACTGGAGTCCTCGGTCGCAATGGTTGCGGCAAATCGTGCCTGTTAAAGTTGATTTTTGGGGAAATTCAAACGAATGAGAAATCGGTACGAATAAACGGAGAAACGCTTTACGAGGACAATAGAAACCCGGACGATATGAAGATGTTACCGCAGTTCAACTTCTTACCCAAACACATAAAAGTTATTCAGGCGTTCAAATTTTTCGATTTAGATTTCGCGGAATTTTGTAGTTTGTTTAGTGAGTTTTCCGAGTGGCCTCGTTTCAGGATCAAAGAGCTATCAGGTGGAAATGTGAGAATTATCGAAACGTATTTAATCGTGAAAAGCAAAACGAAGTTTTGTCTTTTAGATGAGCCTTTTACTCATTTATCGCCCCAAAATGCAAGGACTTTTATGGATATTATTAACCAAGAGAAAGATAATAAGGGATTTATCATTACCGACCAAATGTACGAATATATTACAGAGATAAGCGATAGCCTTTATCTGATAAAGGAAGGCGTCAGTTATAAAATCGAAGCTATCGATAAATTGAGAGAACACGGCTATTTGAGATAAACCAAACAGGTGGCGGCACACGGTTTCCCCCTTTTAAGGGGGCAAGGGGATGTAGAAATCCGCGTTAGCAGGAGGGGGATTCAAAAAAGGTTTTTTTTATTTTTTGGAGTGGGAAATGGCGTTATCTGAAAAAAAAATACTATTTTTGCGGTTTCTTTTTAAAGACAGATAGTAATGGAAGATAGTAAAAAGATAAAACGCGCGTTGGTTTCGGTTTATCACAAAGAAGGGTTAGATTTAATAATCAACAAGTTACATAACGAGGGCGTCTGCTTCCTTTCGACTGGAGGCACACAGCAGTTCATCGAATCGTTAGGGATTCCCTGTGAACCGGTAGAGGCTTTAACGGGTTATCCTTCCATTCTGGGGGGGCGTGTTAAGACGTTGCATCCGAAGGTTTTTGGCGGCATCCTGAACCGGCGGGATAATAATGCCGATAAAGCGCAGCTTATACAGTATGAGATACCGGAGATAGACTTAGTGATAGTTGATTTATATCCGTTTAAGGAAACGGTTGCCTCCGGAGCAGACGATGCGGCTATCATTGAAAAAATTGATATCGGCGGCATCTCTTTGATTCGGGCTGCTGCAAAAAACTACAAGGACGTAGTGATTATTGCTTCACAGTTACAATATGCGCCGTTCTTGAGCTTGCTCGAAGAAAAAGGCGCTGTGACAACGTTAGTCGAAAGGCGTTTTTTTGCCAAGGAAGCGTTTGCCGTTTCGTCCGGTTACGACAGCGCTATCTTTAATTATTTTGATGCAGGCGAAGACTCGGCCTTCCGGACAGCCGAAGACGACCCCTATCTGATGCGCTACGGCGAAAACCCGCACCAGCGGGGGGTGTTCTTTGGCGATTTTGAAGCCCTGTTTGAAAAACTGCACGGGAAAGAGATTTCTTACAATAACCTGTTAGATATCGATGCGGCTATAACCTTGATTGACGAGTTTGATGAGTTGACATTCGCTATTCTGAAACATAACAACGCCTGTGGAATAGCTTCGCGTGATTCCGTTTTGGAAGCGTGGAAGGATGCGCTGGCTTGCGACCCTGTTTCGGCCTTCGGAGGTATCCTAATAACGAACAGCGAAATAGATACCGAAACGGCCGAAGATATCAACAAGATATTCTTTGAGGTAATCATTGCCCCGGATTATACCATGGGCGCATTAGAGGCGCTGATGCAGAAGAAAAACCGTATAATCCTGAAGAGAAATACGGTTGTAGATGCGCCTCCCAAACAGTTCCGCTCTTTGTTAAACGGCGTCTTGGTGCAGGATCGTGACTCAAGTATTCAAACGGCTGACGATCTGGTCAATATGACGGTCAATGAGCCTTCCGTACAAGAGATTGAAGACTTACTGTTTGCCAACAAATTAGTGAAGCACAGCAAGTCGAATGCGATAACCTTAGTGAAGAATAAGCAGTTGTACGCCAGCGGTATAGGCCAGACTTCACGGGTTGACGCACTGAAGCAAGCCATCGAAAAAGCGCGTTCTTTCGGCTTTGAACTGCACGGCGCAGTGATGGCTTCGGATGCTTTCTTCCCCTTCGCCGATTGCGTGGAGATAGCATATTCGGCAGGGATAAAGGCCGTTATACAGCCCGGAGGCTCTGTGAACGACAAGCTATCGGTACAATTTTGTGACGAACATTCGATGTGCATGGTAAAAACAGGCGTAAGACACTTTAAACACTAATTATTAACGGTTAGTGTTTAATGGCAAACGATTAATTAATTTTTTCCCGCTAACCGCTAACCACTAACCACTAACCACTTTTTTTATGGGTTTATTTTCATTTACAAAAGATATAGCTATCGACTTAGGTACTGCTAATACGATTATTATTTGCGACGACAAGATCATGGTCGATGCGCCTTCGGTCGTTGCCTTAGACAGAAGGACTGACAAGGTGTTAGCTATTGGCGAGCAGGCGCGGTTGATGTACGAAAAGACGCACGATAACATCAAGACTATCCGTCCGTTAGGCGACGGGGTGATAGCCGACTTTTACGCCGCCGAGCAGATGATACGCGGGATGATCAAACGCATCAATTTCCGCAATCATTGGTTCTCACCGCCTTTGCGTATAGTTGTTTGTATCCCTTCGGGCGCCACCGAAGTAGAGCGGCGTGCAGTGCGCGATTCGGCTGAGCGCGCCGGCGGTAGAGAGGTCTACCTGATAGACGAGCCGATGGCCGCCGCCGTCGGGATAGGGCTTGATGTAGAAGCGCCCGAAGGAAACATGGTCGTAGACATCGGAGGCGGTACAACCGAAGTGGCCGTTATATCGTTAGGAGGCATCGTCACAAAGACATCCATCAAATCGGCTGGCGACGCCTTTACGGCAGACATCATGGAGTATATGCGCCGGCAACACAACGTCAAAGTAGGTGAAAGAACAGCCGAAGCAATAAAAATTAATGTCGGCTCAGTGCTGACAACGTTAGAAAATCCGCCCAAGGACTTTGTCGTACACGGCCCTAATCTGATGTCATCCTTGCCGATGGAAGTGCCTATCACCTATTCGGAAATTGCGCATTGCTTAGATAAATCCTTTATCAAAGTAGAGGCGACAATCATGAACACCTTAGAAAATACACCTCCCGAACTGTATGCCGATATCGTTCATAACGGGATTTATCTGACAGGCGGAGGCGCCCTGATGCGCGGATTGGAAAAACGTTTAACAGATAAAATCAATATCAAGTTTCATGTAGCAGAAGACCCCCTTCGCGCCGTCGCACGCGGGACTGGTATTGCGCTGAAAAACTTGAACAAATTCAATTTTCTCTACAAGAGCTAACTTCCCGTCATGCAAAAACTACTGGCATTCATTGTTGCTAAGAGGCATTTGTTTTTGTTACTTTTATGTGAAATAATCTCGTTTGTATTGATATACCAAAACAATGCTTATCAACGAAATGTGATGTTAAGCTCGGCAAACGCGATTACAGGCAGGATTTTGTCTGTTTCGAGCGCCGTTTTTTCCTACTTCGACCTGCAAAATATAAACAGCGAACTGTTAGAACGAAACGGCCTGCTCCAAATGGAAGTTATCCGGCTACAAGAACAACTGAATAACCAGAAGATAGATAAAACGCCTTTCAATCAGGTGTTTTTGAGTGATACAGTACTAACCGACAGCCTGAAGCGCAAGAACTATTCCTACCGGTTTATACCTGCAGGCGTAAGAAGAAACAGTGTAAATTTGCATCGCAATTATATTACAATCAATAAAGGCGCTAAAGATGGCATTCGCCCGGATATGGGTGTTATTTCACCGAGCGGTATCGTCGGAATCATTACGGATGTCGATGAGAACCTATCCGTAGCCATGTCATTGTTGCATGTCAAGACAGCCGTGAGCTGTAAAATAAAGAACACCCCTTTTTTCGGCCCCCTGTCATGGAAAGGGGGCGATTTGAGATATGGTTACTTAGAACACATAGGAACCCATGCCATCTTTCAAACAGGCGATACAATCGTAACCAGCGGGTACTCCGATGTCTTTCCGCCGGGTATCATGGTAGGCGTTATTGAATCGTTCAAGAAACAGGACGATGACAACTATTATTCGTTGAAAGTGAGGTTAACGACCGATTTTCAATCGTTAAACACACTATTCGTGATTGATAACGTTTCACAGCAAGAACAAATAAAATTAGAGCGGGAGGCCAGGAGAAATGATTAGTCGCTTTCGGGAAATACTTGTTTTAATATTGTTTGTGTTGTTACAGACGCTTGTGGTGGATCATATCCGGCTGTTTGGAACCGTAACGCCTTTTGTTTACATTTTTGCATTATTGAAGTTACGCATAAATATTTCACGTTCAGTTTTGATTGTCATTTCCTTTTTATTAGGCCTTGTCATCGATATATTTTCAAATACGTATGGCATGCACGCCGCAGCCTGTTCGTTCATCGGTTATATTCGTAAACCATTGTTAGACAGCTTTGTGGACATGAAGGACATACCTGATCGGAGCGCACCTTCATATCAGTTATTCGGGTTCGGCAAATTTTTGCGCTACGCGTTGATAATCGTATCTATTCACCATGTCATCCTGTTTACGATTGACGCCTTCGGTTTTCATCAACCGGTTTTATTAATTATTCGCCTGATATCGTGCATATTATTTACTTCTTTGCTGATATTTATTATTGAATCATTTTATCCGGGAAAAATAAAACATGGAGAATAGCCGCCGTCAATATGATTATTACCAACGGCGCAACTTCATTGTTGGCGTCATCATCCTTTTTTTGCTTCTATTTGTAGCGAGGCTATTTTATTTGCAAATCATGAGCGATGATTATAAAAAGTGGGCCGACAGCAACGCCTATCTAAAACGTCCACTTAATCCTTCGCGGGGCATCATTTATGACCGCAAAGGCCGCCTGCTTGTCTATAATCGCCCTACATATGATGTGATGGTCATCATGCGCGATGTGCAGCCGTTTGATACGATAGATTTTTGCAGAACGATAGGTATATCAAAAGAAGATTTCGATAGAAGGGTAGCCAATATCAAAGACAGAGAACTCAATCCGGGCTATTCATCTTTTATGCCGCAGTTGTTTATGAATCAGTTACCGGCAAAGGACTATGGCGTTTTACAGGAGAAGCTGTATAAATTTCCGGGCTTTTATGTTCAAAATCGCGCATTACGGGAGTATGGGTGCCAAAATGGAGCTAATATTTTGGGATATATCAGTGAAGTTTGGCTCGAAGATTTAAGAAAAGACAGTTATTATGCACAACGTGACTATATTGGTCATTCAGGTGTTGAGAGTTCATACGAGAAGATTTTGCGTGGACAAAAAGGCGTCGAGACCTTATTACGGGATGCGCATGGACGTACAAAAGGAAGATATGAAGAAGGGCGTTACGATGTAGCGCCTGTTTCAGGGAAAAATATAACGCTATCTATTGACATGGAATTACAGGCTTACGGTGAGAAACTGTTGACGAATAAAACGGGCGCTATTGTGATGATAGAACCCGCAACCGGCGAGATTCTTTGCCTTGTCACTTCGCCTACTTATGACCCTAACATGCTTGCAGGAAGCCAGTTCGGACAAAATTATCAGACCCTTCTGCGCGAACCGAAGCGTCCCTTGTACGACCGTGCCATAAAAGGTGCTTACTCACCCGGTTCTACGTTCAAACCTGCACAAGCGCTAGTATATTTACAGGAAGGGGTTGTTACCAAAGATAAAACATATCCCTGTTACAGCGGATATACCTATTCGCTTGATGGACGCCCGGCATGTCATTCGCACAGCTCGCCGGTATCGCTTGTGTATTCTTTATCGACATCTTGTAACTCTTATTATTGCTGGGGGTTACATGAGATGTTGGATTATCGTTCCCGCTATCCGACGATTCAGGAAGCATTCGATAAATGGAGAAGTTACATGGTATCAATGGGTTATGGTAAGCGTTTGGGCATAGATATGCCCGATGAAGTTGATGGATTCATACCGAGTAGCACCACTTACAACACTACACGTAATAACCGATGGAGTTCTGGAAGCATCATTTCGATAGCTATCGGACAGGGTGAAGTTACTGCTACACCGCTACAGATGTGCAATTTAGCAGCGACAATTGCGAATAGAGGCTATTATATTATCCCGCATGTCGTGCGTAATATACAGGATATGCCGTTAGAAAGCCAATACAGAGAAAGAAAATATTCAGGTATTCAAAAAGAGTACTATGATTTAGTGGTAGAAGGCATGCGGGCGGCTGTTACCGGTGGTACCTGTAATATGTTAAATTTCATTTATAGCCTGGATATTTGCGCTAAAACAGGAACAGTCCAAAACCCGCATGGCCGCGACCACTCGGCTTGCATTGCTTTTGCCCCCAAAGATGAACCCAAGGTTGCTATCTCTGTTTTTGTTGAGAACGGTGGTACAGGCGCTCAATTATCTATTCCCATTGCACGGTTGATGCTATCGAAATATTTGAGAGGCGAAATTTACAACTTTGATCAATGGCTTGAAGATAGAACCATCATCTGGGATACAAGCCCCGGCTCTCCTTTTTATATTAAAAAAATTGTAGTTGAAGACGAACATGACGAGCTATAAAACTAATTTATGGAAGTCGGTCGACTGGTTTACAATCATCCTCTATGTTATCATGATAACAGCGGGATGGTTTTGTGTTTATGGCGCAAGCTATGACATTGATGCGCCCACACTGCTCGATTTAAATAGCCGTCAGGGTTATCAACTTCTATGGATTGGCATTTCGGTTATCGTTATTTTTATTATCATGATGCTCGATAAGAATTTTTTTGAGACCTTTAGTTACCTGATTTACGGCGCTATCATTTTTTTACTAATACTGACCATCTTCATTGCTCCCGATATTAAAGGGTCGCGCTCCTGGCTCGTAATCTTACCTGTCCTTCGCTTTCAACCGGCTGAGATAGCTAAATTTGCTACACTGTTAGCGCTTGCCAAATATATGAACTCATACGAGTTTAACCTGTTAAAATTAAAGAATTTTATCATTTGCACTTGCATAGTTCTCCTTCCAATGATATGTATATTCCTTCAGCGGGAAACTGGAACAGCGCTTGTTTTTTTAGCCTTAGCGCTTGTGTTCTACCGTGAAGGCATGTCCGGATATGTGCTTTTTTCAAGCGCTTGCGCTATACTTTTTTTTATTGTCAAACTAAAATACGACTTTCTTTTTTGGAACGATACACCATTGGGCGAACTTATTGTTACAGGTATCATCTTAGTTATCATGTATATATTTCTGCTGTTTGTACTAAAGAAAAGAGCTTTTTCGATTTATTTTCTTGGTATTGTGGCTTTGACCGCTCTTTTATCCTATATAGCCTCCTTTTTTATCACCATCAACTTTGTATGGGTCGGGGTAGTTCTTGTCGTCGGTTTTTCAATTTATCTGGTACTTTATTCAATGAGGGTCATCGAATGGAGCTATTCCTTTTTAGCCCTCTTTGCCATCTTATCGCTTGGATTTCTTTTTTCTGTGGATTATGTGTTCGATAATGTATTGGAACCCCATCAGCAGCAACGCGTCAAGGTGTCGTTAGGGTTGGTTAACGACCCCACCGGCGTTGGTTACAACGTAAACCAGTCGAAGATTGCCATCGGTTCTGGCGGGTTTACAGGAAAGGGATTCTTGAACGGGACGCAAACCAAGCTCAAGTTTGTGCCCGAACATGCGACCGATTTTATTTTCTGCATAGTAGGCGAGGAGTTTGGGTTTCGGGGTTCGTTATCCGTTATCGTGCTTTACTGCATTTTCCTTTTACGGATGCTTGTCCTTGCCGAGCGCCAGGATACAACCTTTGGCAGGGTATACGGGTACGGTGTCGTATCATTTTTCCTTTTTCACGTCTTTATCAACATCGGCATGGTCACCGGCCTGACCCCTGTGATAGGCATCCCCTTACCCTTTTTCAGTTACGGCGGCTCCTCCCTCTTAGGCTTCACTATCCTCTTATTCATCTTCCTCCGCATAGACTCCGGCCGCAAAGAGTTCATCATGTCCGGAGCGTAAGAAGGTCTCTTTTTACTGTCCTTCAATTATTGCAATTATTCCGTCTGATGTAGCGACAAATTCAAATCTGAAAATAATCTCTTTGTCCCGTAAAATAATTGCCAGGTCAGTTTCAGAAAGTTTTTGAATTTTTTGGTCAGACAGATGAAAAGCGTTTTTTTTCTTTTATTATACTTTTGTTTGCTTATTCCGGCAAATATCGTACCTTTGCATCAAAATTTGACGTTCAAATGAAAAAGGAAATAGGTAAATGGCTCATGGATGTAGCTAAATATGTGGCTACCGCTGTACTGATAGGTTCGTTCTTTGGGGGATTGGAGCCAAAATGGGTTTTGTACGTTTGCGGTTTTTTTGTTGTCGGCATACTGCTTGCAGTCGGGCTCGCATTAATTAAAAAGGATAATAAATAATTTATAAATATAAATATTATGGTAGGTTTTATTTTTTGGTGCGGATTCCTGATTTCAATCGCTCTGTTTTTTTTATTGTTCGCAAACACAAATGCAGGTAAAAAATTCCTGAAAGATTGAAACGACGCTTTTATGGAACTTATTTATTTTTTTATCGGATTAGGTATAGTAACGCTCATAGTAGGAGCAAGGGCTATTCTAAGAACAGTTCGATGACGGGGACTTCGACATTGGGGCGTTCGACGGGGAGTGTTAATATGACGTCGTTTTCGCCCGATGTCTCGCCGGTATTGCCCGATGCTTGGGTTACTGTACGGAAGCGAAGCTCGGAGGCGTCGTTGAGGAGCTGCGCATATTTGAACTTGCCGCGGAAGCCAGGGAGATGTAAGGAACGGAAGGGCCATTCGAGCACGTGAATGTACAGGCGTTTGGTCTGCGGGTTGTAGGTGAGCAAGCAATTTTGCGGTACCCTGAAATCGTCCGGCGCTTGTGTACAGCCGTAGATAGAACGGTCGTGAAACTTCATCCATCCGGATAGTCCTTCTAAGCGCTCGTCGGCGCGGTAGTCGAAAACGCCGCGGGCGGTGGGTCCTACGTTGAGAAGCAGGTTGCCTCCTTTACTCACCGTTTCAACAAGCATCACTACTAACTGATGTACGCTTTTCCACGTATACTCATCACGGTAGTACCCCCATGAGCCGGAGAAGGTCTGACATGTCTCCCACGGGACACGCTTCCCGCGCACGGTAGGCCATTCGGTGGGCATAAACTGTTCGGGTGTCATAAAATCCCATCCCCAATCGGTATGGTTCAAGTCCAAGCGGTTATCAACTAAGATGTTGGGCTGCAGTTTTCGGATCAGCTTCAATAACTCTTCTGCTTCCCAATCCTGATGTCCCTTACCGTTATCGCCTGGATACGAGAAATCTAAAAAAAGCTCATCAATCTGTCCGAATTGGGTCAACAACTCGGTCAGTTGGTCTTTCATGTATTGACGATATTTTTTCATATCCCGTTTTTCGTTGGCGGCTCTCAGCTCTTCGGGGTTACGGGGGCCGTTGGGGTGATTGCGGTCGAAGGTAAAATCGGGGTGATGCCAGTCTATCAACGAGTAATAAAAGCCTATCCGGAGGCCTTCCGCACGAAAGGCATCGACCAAGGGTTTGAGAAGGTCTTTTTTGTAGGGTGTATTCGTTACTTTGAAGTCCGTAAACTTGGAATCCCACAGGCAAAACCCGTCGTGGTGTTTGGTAGTGACAACGACATACTTCATCCCAGCCGCTTTGGCTTTGGCCGCCCATTCCTTCGGATTATACAGGTCGGGGTCGAAACGGTCGAAATAGACTTGGTAGTCGGCATCCGAAATACGTTCCCTGTTTTTCACCCATTCGTGGCGCGCAGGTACGGCGTAAATGCCCCAATGGATAAACATGCCGAAACGGTCGTGCGTCCACCAGGCCATCCTTTTTTCCTTTTGTAAAGCTGTCTCTTTCGCCCATTCAGGGGTGTTGTCTTGCGCTTTAGCAGTCCAACTCATACTCATAATGAGTAACAAACCAATAAAAATTAATGTCTTTTTCATAATAAAAACGTTTTAGTTGTGGGACAAAGGTACATGAATTTTTTAAAAAGAAATGATGGGATTGGGGAAAAATTTGTATCTTTACCGTTTAAAAAGGGATTATTTAAAAGGTAAACGTATGTCAGACAGTGTAATAATTATTCCAACGTACAATGAGAAGGAGAATATTGAGAGTATTATTCGGGCTATTTTTGGGTTGGAGAAGGTTTTTAATATGCTGATTATTGACGATGGCTCGCCGGATGGAACGGCGACTATTGTTAAAAAATTGCAGCAGGAGTTTACAGAACGCCTGTTTTTGGTCGAGCGCGCCGGTAAGTTAGGTCTTGGTACGGCTTATATATGCGGTTTCAAATGGGCTATCGAGCATGGATATGATTATATTTTCGAGATGGACGCCGATTTCAGCCATAACCCGAATGACCTGCCGAGACTGTATGCCGCCTGTGCCGAGCAGGGGGCGGATGTGGCTATCGGGTCGCGTTATATCAATGGCGTCAATGTGGTCAACTGGCCGCTCGGACGGGTGTTGATGTCCTATTTTGCCTCTACCTACGTGCGGATAGTGACCGGTATGAAGATACGGGATACGACGGCAGGGTTTAAATGTTACCGCCGCCATGCGCTCGAAACGATTGAATTGGACAAGATTCATTTCAAGGGTTACGCTTTTCAGATTGAGATGAAGTTTACGGCTTATAAATGTGGGTTTAAGTTGGTGGAGATACCTATCATTTTTGTAAACCGTGTGTTAGGGACTTCCAAGATGAACACTTCGATTTTTGGAGAAGCGCTTTTTGGCGTCATCCGGTTGAAATGGGGGAGTTTTTTCCGTAAGTTTCCAAAGGCGAAAACATGTCCTGAAAAAGATGCGAACATTAATCTCTAATGCGCTGATAATAAACGAAGGGATTTCGTTTAAGGGTTCGGTATTGATAGATGACGATTGTATCGTTTCTATACAAGCGGCTGATAAGGCTGTCAATGAAACATCTGAGCATGTAAAAAAAATAGACGCAAGTGGCAAGTGGTTATTACCGGGTGTGATAGATGACCAGGTACATTTTCGGGAGCCAGGGCTAACGCACAAAGGCGATATTTACAGTGAAAGCCGGGCGGCTGTAGCGGGCGGGGTCACGACGTTCATGGATATGCCTAATACGATACCGCAGACCATTACCATAGAAGCTTTAGAGTGGAAGTATAGACGTGCCTCGGAGGTCTCGGTTGCCAATTATTCATTTTTCTTTGGCGGTACGAATGACAATGCCGGACTGATAAAGCTGTTGAGCCGTAGCAGGACGCCGGGTATCAAGCTGTTCTTGGGTTCATCTACGGGTAATATGTTAGTAGATAACGAAGCGGCCTTGCGTCGAATTTTTGGAGAAACTGATCTGTTGATAGCTGTTCATGCGGAGAAAGAAGACATCATCCGTCGCAATAAAGAGAGGTATGTTTCAAAATACGGCTCGGAGTTAGATTTGTCCTTTCATCCGCTGATACGCAGCGAAGAGGCCTGTTACGCATCATCATCCGAGGCGGTAGCTCTGGCAACAGAACTCGGCGCACGCTTGCATCTGTTACATTTATCAACCGGAAAAGAGTTGGGGTTGCTTGACGGAGGCGACTTGCCAGACAGGAAGATAACCGGCGAAGTATGCGTACATCATCTTTGGTTTTGTGAGGACGATTACCGTCTGTTAGGCAGTCGTATCAAATGGAATCCTGCTATCAAGTCGAAATCCGACCGGGACGCCTTGCGTAAAGCGCTCAATGATAATACGATTGCTATTGTAGCTACCGACCATGCGCCACATCTGCTTTCCGAGAAAGAAGGCTCGTGTCTGACAGCCGCTTCGGGTGGCCCGTTAGTACAGCACGCATTACTTGCCATGTTAACTATGGCTAAGGAAGGGATTTTTACAAAGGAGAAAGTGGTCGAAAAGATGGCGCATCATCCGGCAGAGTTGTTTCGGATAGACAGGCGTGGTTTTATCCGAGAAGGGTATTTTGCCGATTTGGTTTTGATAGATCCGACGCAGCCAACTGCCGTAACGAAGGAGAATTTATGGTATAAATGCGGATGGTCGCCATTTGAAGGCGTCACCTTTCCGTTTTCCGTCTGGAAAACTTTTGTAAACGGACAAGAAATCTATTCCGAAGGTCAAATTGTGGGGGATTGCGTCGGCAAAGAGGTAAGATTTTACTAAAAAAAACAGTCATTTTTGCGCCTCAAATGTTAAAAATGCACTTTTTTTGGCAAAAAATGAGGAAAAAGCCGAATTTTTTCAAAAATATGTTGTATAATATAAAAAAAAATTTGCAGGGTAGAATAAATATCCTCACCTTTGCGGCGATAACCTAAACAATCTTTTTGCCTTAGAGACTAATTCCTATTTAAAACCTGTATAGAGGGAGCCTTTTGAGAAAAAGACTCCCTTGTACTTTGTATGTTGATTATCAGTCATGTACTAAGGAAGCATGGAAGTTAAAACGATATATTGGTCTTTTCAAGAAACAGTATAACCCATACAAATTACTACCAAAAACATTTTCCCAAGGCGAGTGTATTCTTAAAACAAGAACATCAAAGCATTGTAAGGTATATTTGTAGAGAGCAAGGTGTGTGTGTTCATTTTCGGCCAAGACATCTTTGATTACAGCTTCGGAACAGGATGATTTTACGGCAAAAGCTATTCCAGTTGGCTTTTGATTTTCAAGCGCGACAATTACTTTGCCTTCAAAGTGCTGATATTCCTGAAGGATACTATTAAAATCTTGTTCATCATGGAGTATAGTTCTTTTTCGCAAATTTTGAAGACGGTCAAAAAAAGGAAAATGTTCTTGGGTACAATCTTCAAATGAATAATCATTCATCTTAACATTCAGGAACGTTGGATGATTCTTATCCATGCTTTTCGTGTTTTGATATAGATGTTGTGTAAAACCTGCTCTTATATAATATTCATAAAGCGAAACCTCAGCCGGAATCAAAAAGGCAAGGGAAAATCCTTTTGAATACAATTCCGACTTTGCGGAAGCAATCAGTTCCTTCATTAATCCTTGCCCTCGTTCAAATGGGTGTGTACAAACTCCGCAAATATAAGCTGCGGGTAAGATGCTTTGAAGAAATTTAACTTTATAAGGAATCATTTGCAGGGCGGAAACAACGAATCCATTTCGTTTGATGACGAGTGTATTTTCGGGTTTATACACGTGATTGAAAAAAAACTCGATGTATTCGGGCGGGTCATTAAATGAATCCTGCCATAAGTCGGTAAGCATCCATTTGTCTTCAGGCGCCGGATGACAGATTTTCAAATCGTCATAAGTTGAGGAGTAAGTCATAATTAATTGAAAATTGAGATTTTTGAATTGAGAATTAAAAAATCAAGAAAATCCTTAAACCCTGATTATGGCCGCATTTTTTTCAAGTAGCAGAAAGGGGTGATAAGAGAGTTTGGATTGGCGCAGGCCGGGGATGCCCAAATCTTCTTCCCTATTAATATAAACATATTGTTGTGGAATACGTTTGGAGAACTCTCGGCCTATAAGGCTAAAAACGCCATCATAGCGGATGTCAGCTTTTTCGACATGAACGCCGAAAGTCACTTGGTTGATAGGCGAACCGTAGGTGAACGCGACGATGTTATTTTCGACAACGATGGCGCCTCCCTGAAGTCCTAACGCATCGAAATGCTCCAAAGCAAAAGTCATTGAGCTTTGTTCGTGAAGTAAGTCTTTGTTGTTTTCTGCTGCTTTATTTGCCTCATACCAGATTTGTCCTAATTGTTTACATTCAGATATAATATCCTTTGTTACAGGCAGATATGTATAATCATACTGCTTGATAAACTGATTAATATGGTTGCGTTTGGGTTGATATTTTTTACCTTTTAGTTGTATCAAATCGTCACGTAGATAGATATAATCGAAGTAATCCCGTTCTACAATAAATCTAAACTGACGAAGAAACAGCTTTTCGATGTTGTTTTTGTTTTCGGAAGTAACGCCTAAAATCAATAACGGATGGCCGGATGTTTCCGAATCTTTTTCCATAAGGCTAATGGCATGTTGCAGGTCGCCGTCTCCCACAGGAAACATATAAACCAAGCGTTTTTGTTTTTTTTCTTCGATGTAAAAGCGGATGAACAAAAACCCGTCCTGGACGGCAAATTCGGTATTGTACAGAAAGCGCCAACTGCACATATTAGCAAAAGCATAATCGCAATTGGGCAGATTACTCGAATAAGTATAATCGGTAATCGTCTTTTTATCTTCTATTTCGATAGACTTAAAAGTTAGCATTTAGTTAATTTTAACATTTTGAAAATTAACATCCCCCTGTCCCTTCAAAGGGGGAGTAGGGACACCTCTTGCCATGTCCCTTTGACAAGCTCGCGGGTAGTATTGTAGCCTGCCTCTTTGAGCAAAGCGATGGCTTCAGACCGTCCGGCATTTATCAGATGGGGCTCGTGGCAGTCGGAACTGACAATAACAGGTATCTCTCTCTTTTTTAACTCTTTAAAGGACGTGATATGGGGATAGGTCAGACGTTTTCGGGGTAAGTTTTTGCAGTTTATTTCGACGATGAGGCCTTTTTCGGCTATTAAATCAAGAAGTTGTAAAAAAGGCTTTTGATACCAGCTTGCTTGGAGGTCGAAATCCGGATGTTTGCTCGCGTTCATATAGATCTTATCGATGTGTCCCACTACATCAAACCCGCCTGTTTCGACCATAAGCATCGATGATTCAAAGCAGTACTCAACCATGCGACGAATATTTCCGTCAAAAAAGGTAATAAGTCCAACCTCGAAGTCTCGATAAGCGCCATCAATACATACCATGTTTTTCGCCGACAGGGTAGGCGAACAGGCTAAGAAATGTATAGCGCTAATCCGGTAGTCGAGCGGTAGTGTCTGGAAAAAAGGGATAGCAGCATTGTACGTTTTATCTAAGAAATCGATTTCCATGCCGAGGTAAATTTCAATAATACCGTCATACTTATTTTTGAGCCGTTGGATTTCAGTGATATATTCCGGCACATCTAATAGAGACATGTTCCAAAATGTCTCAAACGGGATAGGCGAATGGGATGAGAAGCCATAAGCGCGAAAGCCTTTTGATATAGCAAACTGGATGAAGTTTTCCGGATGACTTTGTCCGTCGCAAAAAGTACAGTGGCTATGGAAGTTACTATTACCCATTAATTAGTTTTCAGTTTTCAGGAATTATCTGATTAATCATTAATCACTATTCATTAATCACCTCTAATTCTTTTCCGACGCGGATAAAGGCTTCGATGGCTTTGTCGATGTGCGATGTCTCGTGTCCGGCAGATAGTTGAACACGGATGCGGGCTTGTCCTTTGGGTACGACGGGGTAATAAAAGCCGGTAACATAGATGCCATTTTCCTGCATTCGCTGTGCAAAGACCTGTGATAGACGGGCATCGTACAGCATGACAGCGCAGATAGCCGATTGGGTCGGTTTGATGTCAAAGCCGGCCTGTTTCATCCTGTCGTGGAAATAAGCTACATTTTCTGACAATTTGGCATGTAGATAGTCGCTTTCTGTCAGCATCTTAAACATCTCAAGACCTGCTCCCACGATAGCAGGGGCTACAGAGTTAGAAAAAAGATAAGGCCGGGAGCGTTGGCGTAACATGTCAATAATCTCTCGGTGTCCGGTGGTGAAGCCACCCATCGCACCGCCAAAAGATTTGCCGAGCGTACCGGTGAAAATATCAATTTTCCCGTATACATTATATAATTCGGCAACGCCGTGCCCTGTAGGTCCGACAACGCCTGCCGAATGGGATTCATCGACCATCACAAGCGCATCGTATTTTTCGGCAAGCGCACAAATGCGATCCATGGGAGCCACATTTCCGTCCATCGAAAAAACGCCGTCGGTAACTATCAACCGGTGACGTTGTGATAGAGCTTCTTGGAGGCATTGTTCAAGTTCGACCATATCGGCATTCGAATAGCGATACCGTTTGGCTTTACATAGCCGGACGCCGTCGATGATAGAAGCGTGGTTGAGAGCATCGGAAATGATGGCATCTTCTTCGCTTAACAAAGGCTCGAAAAGGCCGCCGTTAGCATCAAAACAGGAGCTGTAGAGGATGGTGTCGTCCGTTTTAAAATAGTCTGAAATCGCTGCTTCGAGCTGTTTATGAAGGTCTTGTGTGCCACAAATAAAGCGGACGGACGACATCCCGAACCCGCGCGCGTCCATCGCTTTTTTAGCAGCCGCTATCAATCGGGGATGGTCCGACAAGCCTAAATAATTATTGGCACAGAAATTGAGAACCTCGTCGCCATCATTCACGCAAATATCCGCCTTTTGAGGCGAACGAATGATGCGTTCTTTCTTGAATAAACCAGCTTTCTCTATCTCAGAGAGTTCATATTGAAGGAATTGTTGAAATTTACTGTACATATTATTTCCATTTTTTTGCATTAAAAGAACCGCAAATTTAGTCATAAAAACTCATTTTGCTATAAATGCGCAATAATTATTTTATCCGTTTATGCGGAAATTTAAAATATTCATGTAATTTTGCGGTTGATTTTTTTCAATAAACGACAATGAGAAATATTTTAGTGATTGGCTCTACCGGACAGATTGGTTCGGAGCTGACCTTAGAGTTGAGAAAACGGTATCCGACAGGCACCGTTGTAGCCGGCTATATTCCCGGCGCAAAACCCAAGGGTGAATTAGCCGAAACGGGGCCTTCGGCTACAGTGGATATTACGAATGAACAGCAGATTGCGGAGGCCGTTTCGCGTTACAATGTGGATACGATTTATAATTTGGCAGCGCTGCTATCGGCAGTGGCTGAAGCCAAACCGCTTTTAGCCTGGAATATCGGTATTGGAGGGCTATTCAAAGTGTTAGAGGTAGCCCGTGAAATGAACTGCGCTGTTTTTACACCCAGTTCGATTGGCGTTTTTGGCCCTGATGCACAGAAGGTTAAGACACCGCAAAACTCGGTTCGCAACCCGCTGACCATGTATGGACTGACAAAAGTAACGGGCGAGTTGTTGAGTGACTATTATTTTAAACGTTATCAGGTAGATACGCGCGCAGTGCGTTTTCCCGGACTTATCTCGTATGTGGCGCCTCCAGGCGGAGGGACTACCGATTATGCCGTAGATATTTTCTATGCGGCGGTAAAAGGGGAGAAGTTCGTTTGCCCCATAGCGGCAGGCACTTTTATGGATATGATGTATATGCCCGACGACATACAAGCTGCCATACAAATCATGGAAGCAGATGTTTCTCGGCTTAAACAACGAAATACTTTTAATGTGACAGCCATGAGTTTCGATCCGGAAATCATTTATAATGAGATAAAAAAATACTATCCGGATTTTAAAATGGAGTATCATGTTGACCCGCTGCGACAACGCATAGCAGAATCGTGGCCGGATTCGTTAGATGATTCCTGTGCACGGGAAGAATGGGATTGGAACCCTGTGTTTGACTTGGAAACGATGACAAAAGACATGATAGAGAAGTTAAAATTAAAATTAAATGTAAATCCATGACGGATTAAATAAAATGTTGTATTTTTGCACACTCAGTAAAATATAATATTAACGATAAATATTTGAAAAAGAGATGGTTAAGAAGATTGGAAACATCATCCCCGAGACTTTTTTTGTCGCCAAAGGCAGTGGCGATTCGGATTTGGAAAAGCATGCCGGTTCCTATCACATGGCTTTGTATGATGCCGGTATTGCCGATTTTAACATTATGACGTATTCGTCTGTTATCCCCGGTACCGCACGTTTGGTGTCAATTGATGAGGTGGATTTGCCCCCTTTTGGTTCCGAACTCAAAACGATTATGGCTGTTTCGCACGGCTTTCAGGATGAGTTTGTATCAGCAGGGATCGTTTATGCCTGGATGTACCGAGATGAAAATTTCGACGATAAAGTCGGCGGGCTTGTCTGTGAAGTGAGCGGTCGTTATCGCATCGAAGAATTAGAAGCCAGGCTTATACGTGTGATTAATGACTTGCATCAGCGAACCTATCACAAATATTATTTAGGTGAACTGAATTTTGTCACCGAAGGCATCACGATTGAAAAGCGTTATGGAACGGCTATAGCCGGGCTTTGTTTCGTGGATTTCCAGTTGATAGAGATCAAAAAGTAACTGTTATTCAGCACAGAGTTCACAGAGGAACACAGAGAGCCACAGAGAAAAACCGGTTACAAATTGGCATCTCTTAGGGGAAATGAAGTTTTTTTGAAATGAATTTATTTAACAAATATGAAGATTTTTTTTACAATTTTTGGGAGTGTTTCGCTTTTGCTTTTTAGCGTGGAGGCGTTAGCTTGTACCGGGTTTCTTGTTGGCAAAAAAGCCTCTGCGGATGGCTCGGTGATGATATCCTACGCGGCTGATTCGCATTCGCTATACGGCGAGATGTACCATTGGCCGGCAGCCCGGTGGCCGAAAGACGCTATGCTCGATGTCATAGAGTGGGATTCAGGCAAACCGCTTGGGCAGATACCGCAAGTTGAGCAAACGTATTCGGTCGTCGGTAATATGAACGAATATCAAGTAGCTATTACGGAAACCACTTATGGCGGTCGTCCTGAATTGGTTGATACTACCGGGATCATGGATTACGGAAGCCTTATTTACATTGCATTGCAACGTTCCAAGACCGCCCGCGAAGCCATCCGGGTGATGACCGATTTGGTAGCGACGCATGGCTATTGCAGCAGCGGCGAATCGTTTTCGGTAGCCGACAAAAACGAGGCCTGGATTTTGGAGATGATAGGCAAAGGACCCGGACGAAAAGGAGCTGTCTGGGTGGCTATCCGTATCCCCGACGACTGTATCTCGGCCCATGCCAACCAATCCCGTATACACCAGATACCTTTTGGCGATAAGGAAAACTGTATATATGCTCCCGATGTGGTGTCGTTCGCACGTGAGAAAGGGTATTTCAAAGGTAATGATAAGGATTTCAGTTTTACAAATGCTTACTGCCCTTACGAGTTTGGGGGATTGCGAGGATGCGAAGCGCGTGTATGGTCGTTTTTCCGCAAATACGACCCCTCGATAGAACAGTTTAAGGAACTCATCAAAGGCGATGTTACAAAAGCGCCGATGCCTTTGTATATCAAGCCGAACCGCAAGCTGTCGCTTCAGGATGTCATAGATGGGATGCGCGACCATTATGAAGGTACCGATTTAGATATGACGAAAGATATTGGGGCCGGCCCTTACAAAGTTCCGTACCGATGGCGTCCGATGCGTTTTAAAGTTGATGGACAGGAATATGTAAACGAACGAGCTATCGCAACCCAACAATCCGGGTTTGTGATTGTGCCGCAAATGCGTGACTGGCTTCCCGATGCCATCGGCGGGATACTTTGGTTTGCAACAGATGATGCCGATATGACGATTTTCAATCCCGTTTATTGCTCATCGCTCACTGTTCCAGAGTGTTATCGCGTGGGTAACGGCGATATGTATACTTTTTCATGGACCTCGGCATTTTGGATCCACAACTGGGTTGCCAACATGGCTTACGGCAAATATAGCTTTATGATACAGGATATTCGGAAAGTGCAACAAGAGTTGGAACACGAGTACCGGCAGAAAATACCCGTCATTGATAAGGCGGCTTTAGAATTATACAAACAAGACCCGACAGAGGCACGTAAGTTCCTGACCTGGTTCAGCACAACAACTGCCGACCAGGCAACTGAGAGGTGGAAAAAGTTGGGCGAATACCTGTTAGTGAAATACATCGACGGGAATGTGAAGAAAGAAGAGAACGGACAGTTCAAACGCTCACCGTATGCCATGCCGGTTGCGCCTGATTTCCCGGGATATAACGAAGATTATTACCGGTCGATAGTGAACAGCACCGGCGATAGATTGAAAGTGAAATAAATTTAATTAGGTTTCATTCCCCCTTTGAAGCCGTGTCTGCCGACAGGCAGGGGGGCAGGGGGATGTAAAAAGTTTTAAGAAATTATTGTCAATATAAACAATTTGAAGCGTATGAGAGTACTATTATTAATAACAGTTTTCGTAATAGTTTTTACGAATGGATTTGCACAGCGGAGGGTACCCGGCGAAAAAGGTGTTTCGTCGGTGGGTGTTATTGTTGGATATGGTATAGAAACAGAAAAAGCAGTCGCAGGGATTGATTACAGGTATAACATCTTGGACAAGGTGCGCCTGGCGCCTTCGGTTTTATATAATGTTAAAAGGAATGAGGCGGATATCTTGTATGTCAATGCGGATGTGCATTATCTGGCGCGTATCACGCCCAAAATAACCCTGTACCCTTTAGGTGGCCTTGGCGTTTTTGTCTGGCGAAATTGGGTTCCGGAGCTGGTTGGCTTTACTGTCAAAAAACAAACCGAATCGGATTTGCGCATTGGGCTTAACTTAGGCTTTGGCGGGGAGATGCGTATAACGAAAGACTTTATATTAGGCGCAGAGTTTAGATATAACTGGACAAAACAGTTCTACAACCAGGCGATGCTATTGGCACGGTTTGCCTATTATTTCTGATAATGAAGACCAAAACCGTCTATGTATGTTCCGATTGCGGAGCCGAATCGGTGAAGTGGATCGGTAAGTGCCCGTCGTGTAGTGGATGGAACACCTATAAAGAAGAAACGGTTAGTAAAGAGCCGGTTGTGCAGCGTGCATTTGGCAACGTCGAGCGTAGCAAAACCAAACCGAAGCTATTGCGGGATGTGACGCTTATAGAAGAGGCGCGTTTGGATTTAAACGACGGTGAGCTGAACAGGGTGTTAGGTGGCGGACTTGTCAAAGGTTCGCTCGTCCTGATAGGCGGCGAACCGGGGATAGGCAAATCGACGCTCGTTCTGCAGACAGTGTTAGGTCTTCAATCGTTACAAGTATTATATGTTTCGGGAGAAGAAAGCGCGCAGCAATTGAAACTGCGCGCCGACAGACTGACTGAAGAGGCTGATGCACCGGCTAACTGTTATGTGCTTTGCGAAACGAACCTCGAACAGGTTTTTGTGCAAGCCCAACAAATTCAACCCGATTTGCTGATTATCGATTCCATTCAGACTATGTTTACCGAGTTGGCGGAATCGTCGCCGGGAACCGTCACCCAAGTGCGCGAGTGTAGTGCGGCGATATTGAAATATGCCAAAGAGACCGGTACGCCGGTAGTTTTGATAGGGCATATAAACAAAGAAGGCAGTATAGCCGGCCCCAAAGTGTTGGAACATATTGTGGATACTGTGCTTCAGTTTGAGGGCGACAGGCAATACATGTATCGTATCCTGCGCAGCATCAAAAACCGCTTCGGGAGTACGTCCGAATTGGGTATTTATGAGATGCGCCAGAACGGACTGCGGCAGGTAGATAATCCTTCGGAGTTATTATTGACAGAAAACCATGAAGGATTGAGCGGGGTAGCCATAGCCGCTGCCATCGAAGGCGTCCGCCCGTTTTTGATAGAGACACAATCGTTAGTCAGTTCGGCTGTGTATGGTAACCCGCAACGCAGCGCTACCGGCTTTGATATACGCCGTATGAACATGCTATTAGCTGTTTTGGAAAAACGGGCAGGCTTCAAACTGATGCAAAAAGATGTGTTCTTGAACATTGCCGGCGGGTTGCGGGTAAGCGACCCGGCCATCGACTTGCCTATCATCTGCGCCATACTGTCGTCCAGCTTAGATATAGCCATCGAGCGCGGCGTATGTATGGCCGGCGAAGTAGGGCTTTCCGGCGAAATACGTCCGGTGACGCGCATCGAACAACGCATACAGGAGGCCGAAAAACTCGGTTTTACCCGTATCATCATCCCCGCTATGAAAGGGGTAGGAGAGCTAAAAACCAAAATCAAAATTATCAAAGTAAAAAAAGCTGAGGAAGCTTTTAGAGAGCTGTTTGGATAAGAGTCAGTTTCAGCACAGAGACACAGAGGGCACAGAGAATCACAGAGAAAATAAATGATTCGAGAATTACAATTGAGGGTATTACCGGAGGAGGCGGCTAATGAACAGTCGTTGCGAAGGGTTGCTTGTTGCGAATTGGGGGAAAATCCAGAGACAATAAAAGGAGTACATGTTTTGAAACGTTCCATAGACGCCCGGCAACGAACCATATATATTAATGTATATGTACGGATTTTTATAGATGAAGAGCCGGCCGCTATAGCATTCCCCCAAATAGACTATCGGGATGTCTCACATGGCAAGCAAGCTGTCATAGTGGGCGCCGGGCCGGGAGGGTTGTTTGCTGCACTTCGGTTGATAGAGCGTGGAATAAAACCTGTTGTGATTGAAAGAGGAAAAAACGTCCACGAACGCAAAAAAGATATAGCCCTGATAAGCCGCGAACACCGCATCAATCCTGATTCTAACTACTGCTTTGGCGAAGGGGGCGCAGGCGCTTTTTCCGACGGCAAACTATATACCCGCAGCAAGAAACGGGGTTCGGTAGAGCGTATCCTGCAAATATTATGCCAGTTTGGTGTTTCGACTTCTATCCTGTCTGATACCCATCCTCATATCGGTTCGGATAAACTGCCACGAGTTATTGAAAACATACGAAACCGAATCATAGCATCCGGAGGTGAGGTTTATTTTGAGACGTGCTTGGAATCATTGATTATCAATAGGAATGAAGTTGTTGGCGTTCAAGTGCGGGATGGGCGTTTGTTTATGGGGCCTGTTATCTTAGCAACTGGACACTCGGCACGGGATGTTTATCGCTATTTAGAAACGCAGCAAATAGCTATTGAGGCGAAAGGGATAGCGGCAGGCATACGGTTAGAGCATCCACAGCAGTTAATAGATGCTATCAGGTATCATCGTCAGGAAGGGCGCGGCAACTATCTACCTGCTGCCGAATATAGTTTTGTGACGCAGGCATCGGGTAGGGGTGTCTACTCTTTTTGTATGTGTCCCGGAGGATTTATCGTACCTGCGGCTACCAGGCCGGACGAGGTCGCCGTGAATGGCATGTCGCCGTCGAACCGCAGCTCACGGTGGGCCAATGCCGGTATTGTTGTCGAAATACGCCCCGAAGACTTGCAAAGCATGTCACTCTTTTCACCCTTATCAATGATGAATTTTCAGGAACAGTTAGAGCGTCAGTGTTGGGTTGAAGGCGGCATGAAGCAGTCGGCGCCGGCACAACGAATGGTTGATTTTGTGCTAAAAAGGCTTTCATCCGACTTGCCTGACACCTCTTATACTCCCGGCATAACCGAATCGCCCTTACACCAATGGATGCCGGCGTTTATCACCTCCCGCCTGCGTGAAGGATTTGAACGGTTTAATACAATTTCACGCGGATTCTTAACCAATGAAGCCTGTCTGACAGGCGTCGAAACGCGCACCTCCTCGCCTGTCCGCATCTTACGGGATAGCGCTACCATGCAGCATATACAATTAAAAGGCCTTTTTCCTTGCGGTGAAGGTGCCGGTTATGCAGGCGGAATCGTTTCGGCAGCCATCGACGGAGAGCGATGCGCGGAAAGTTTAACAGCCATCCTTTAATAATTGAATACAATCGTTCGCAAAAAAATGTTTTTTTTTGTAGAAATTTAAAAAACAGCTATCTTTGTGGTCGAACTGAGCTAAAGATGTTATCCTTAGTTCCGGTTTTAAAGAAAAAGATTATTAAATAGCTAATGATATGAAAGGATTATTGAAAACAACAGTTTGCGCTTTGCTTATTTTGAATGCCTGTACGACGGGTGATGGATGGGAAAACCTCTTTAATGGCAAAGATTTGACAGGGTTTAATTTATTAAACGGGAAAGCTCCTTTTCGGTTTGAAGATGGCGTTCTGATTGGGACATCGGTTATGAACCAGCCAAACAGCTTTTTAGCGACGGAGGTTGATTACGGTGATTTTATTCTTGAGTTTGATGCCTGGTGCGACCCGTCGCTCAATTCGGGCGTTCAGTTTCGCAGCGAGAGCAGGCCGGATTATCAGAATGGCCGCGTACATGGTTATCAGTGTGAGATGGACCCGTCGGACCGTGCCTGGAGCGGAGGTATTTATGACGAAGGGCGACGGGGGTGGTTAGTTACTTTGCAGGGACATGGATTGGGACAGGCAGCCTATAAAAAGGACGATTGGAACCATTATCGGATAGAAGCCTTCGGCGATACGATACGCATTTGGCTGAACGGGGTCAATACTGCGCATTTGCTTGATAACATGACCCTCAAAGGATTTATAGCCTTTCAGGTTCATTCGATAGGCCGCAATCAAGCCCAGGAGGGAAAAGAAATAAAATGGAAAAATATCCGTATCCTGACCAAAGACATCCGCAAGCGCTTGATGGAAGGGACATTGATACCCGAAGTGAACCGGCTGCCTAACCGTCTTTCTTCGTATGAGATAGCCCTCGGATGGAAGCTATTGTTTAATGGTCGTACCTCTGCCGGTTGGCGTGGTGCACAGAAAGAAGCGTTTCCCGAGAGAGGATGGAAAGCAGGTAACGGCGAGCTATCCAATGTTGCATCCGGAGGCGGCGATATTGTGACGATGGAACAGTTTTCGGCCTTTGAACTAAGTGTAGAATTTAAGTTTGCCCAGGGCGCCAATAGCGGCATCAAATATTTCGTGACAGAAGCCCCGAAACAGCAAGGCGCTTTTGGCCTTGAATATCAGATTATAGATGACGTCAATCACCCAGCAGCCCGAAATCCCGCCACTTTTGACCCCAGACAGCGGTGCGCCGCGTTGTACGATTTAATCCGCCCGCAGAACGTCCGGTTAAATGGCCCAGGTATTTGGAACTTGGCAGTAATCAAAGTGTTTCCTAATAATCATGTAGAGCATTGGTTGAATGGGTTCAAGACAGTAGAATACGAGAGAGGCTCGGAGGCATTTCGCGAATTAGTGAAAAACAGCAAATTCGCCGGCAAAGAGTACAATGTGTTAGGCCGTTTCGGCGAAGCGCCCCAAGGTCATATCCTTTTGCAGGACCATGGCGATGCCGTTTCGTTCCGCAGCATTAAAATCAAAGCGTTATGAGTTACGGTGGACATATAAGCGATATGATAAGGCGCGATAGCGAAAATCGCGAATTGCGCCGAGGAATGATCCAAAGGCTTAGGGATATACGTTCCGAATCTGTGCTGGGAAAGAAGATTAATTATAAAAAAGTATCGCTGTCGAAATTAGAAGAAATAGCCAAACAAAATGAAGAAAAAGAGCGCTTTGACCGGACTGCGACAACGAAAAAGATGATACGGATAGTTAGTGTTGGCCTTGTTGTGGCCGTTTTTGTCTTTTTTTTCTTGAACTATGCGGTCAATCATTGGGAGTTTTTTGACACTTGCAGAAAAAATTTCTTGCGTTTTTTCTTGTAAGTAAAAAATAAGTATTATCTTTGCGGCCTCTATGAGAGAGGGAGGTTGAAGGGGAGCGGTAAGTTTCCCTTCTTTTTTAAAATATAAAAGTATAATTTATAAAGATATAGTAATAAAATGGCGAGGAGAAAAGGAGAATCAATCAGTATGATTGACACTTTAGCGGAGTTTAAGGAGCTGAAGAACATTGATAAAGAAACGATGATCAATGTATTGGAAGAATCCTTCCGCAGTGTTATTGCTAAGATGTTCGACACTGACGAGAATTATGATGTGATTATCAACCCGGAGAAAGGCGACTTTGAAATATGGCGAAACCGGACGGTAGTTCCTGATGGAAGTTTGTTTGATCCCAATCTGGAGGTGCCTCTCAGCGAAGCACGTGAAATGGACCCGGATTGCGAAGTGGGCGAAGAAGTGACCGATGAGGTCTATTTTGAAAATTTTGGTCGTCGCGCAATCTTGAACCTTCGTCAGACGCTGGCATCGAAAATTTTGGAGCTTCAGAAAGACAGTCTTTTCTCCCGTTACAAAGAGCTGGTAGGCACCATTATTTCGGCTGAGGTGTATCAGATATGGAAAAAGGAAATCCTGTTATTGGATGACGACGGGAACGACCTGATACTGTCGAAATCTGACCAGATACCTACGGATTTTTTCCGCAAGGGTGAGACGGTTCGCGCCATTATCAAAGAGGTTACCAATGTCAATAACAACCCGAAGATAACCCTGTCGCGCACCAGTAACCTGTTCTTAAAGCGTTTGTTTGAACTCGAAGTACCCGAAATAAATGACGGATTGATAACGATTAAGTCGATTGCACGTATTCCCGGCGACCGTGCAAAAATTGCCGTCGAATCGTATGACGACCGTATTGACCCTGTCGGGGCTTGTGTGGGCATGAAAGGCTCCCGTATACGGGGTATCGTTCACGAGCTGCGAAACGAAAATATTGATGTCATTAATTATACTTCAAACATAGCGCTATTTATCCAGCGCGCTTTAAGTCCAGCGAAGATATCTTCTATCCGTATCAATGAAGAGGAAAAAAGCGCGGAGGTTTTTCTGCGCCCCGAAGAAGTCTCGCTCGCCATTGGCAAGGGAGGAATGAATATCAAATTAGCTTGTATGCTAACAGATTACAAGATAGATGTGTTCCGCGATATTGAAGATGCCGACGAAGAAGATATTTATTTGGATGAGTTTTCGGACGAAATCGATTCTTGGGTTATTGACGCCTTGAAGGTCTTAGGCCTTAACACAGCTAAAAGCGTTTTGGGGTTGTCGCCTGAAGAAATCATGGAACGCGCCGACTTAGAAGAGCAGACTGTAAAAGAACTGTTCCGCGTCCTATCGGCCGAGTTTGAAGAAGAGGAGGATAATAATTATAATTAATTTCCCCTTTGAACGTTCCTTTGAAAATGAATCAATGTGTCTCTTTGTTTCACTTCGTAAAACGACATAATTATTTGCTACACTAAGGAAAGTTCCGAAGGGAAGAAATTGAAGCAGAGGGATGTAAAGAATGGAGAGTTTATAAAATCAAGAATATAGATTAATAATAAATGCCTGTAAAATTAAACAAAGTAATAAAAGATTTGAATGTTGGTCTAACCACAGTAGTCGAATACTTAAATAAAAAAGGCTATGGGGTCGAAAGTAATCCTAATGTAAAGGTTTCGGACGAACAGTATGACTTACTTGTAAAAGAGTTTAGTCGGTCGAGTACGCCTTTCAAGGAAAAGAAAGTCTTTAAGCCTTTTGTTCGAGAACCTGAAGTTAAAGACAAACCTAAGCCGCAAGAAATACAAACCGTCGTTTTAGACGACATCAAGCCTCGTTTTATAGTCAAAGGGAAGATCGACCTTGAAACGCAGTATAAACCTCAACCTTCCTATTATAGACAGGACAAGTTTTCACCCGGAAAAAATATTTCATCAACACCCATGAAGCCTGTCACGCCAGCAGTTGAAAAAGAACAGCCAAAGCAGGAACCTGTTATTGAAAAAGTGGAGGAACAAAAAGTCGAAAAGGTTGAAACACAAGCGCCGTCTCTGCCGGCAGATGTCACAATCCCGACGCCGCAAATAATTCCTGTACCACAAAAAGAAGAGCTAAAGCCCATTCAAACGATACAACCGGAGAATACCGAACCAAAACAGCCCGAAGCCAAACAACCGATACAGCCGGAAATGAAGCAAACGATGGAAGCTAAGCAACCGACACAACCCAAACAACCGGAAGCTAAGCATCCGATACGTCCGGAAATGAAACAACAGAAACAGCCGGAATTTAAACGCCCCCAACACCCGGAGGCTAAACAGCAAAGGGAATCAGATACCAGACCCAAACCCAAATTCGATGATAGAAAAGGCCGAGAGCCGAGACTTGGAAGCAGACCATCCGACGGTTCGGCTCCGGTTGTAAAAAGTGATACATCTAAAGACCAACCGTTTCGATTACATAAACCGCCGACAGAGCCTAACCTGAAAGTGAAAGGAAAAATCGACTTAGGCGCTATCAACCAGGCAACAAGCCCTAAAAAGAAAACAAAAGAAGAAAAAAGAAAGGAACGGGATGACCGTCGTGATAAATCCATACCGCCACGTAAACCCCAAACCCAGCCATCTGTCAAACCACCCGACCGTAGTCTGCCCGCTGACCGTCAGGGAAATAAACTGAAACGCAAACGTATCCGGAAAGATCGTGTAGATATTTCAAGTACGCAGGGTACCAATGTGCGTCGTGATGACCGTATCAAACAGGTGCGTCCGAAACGCCCGATTCGTGTGGAAGTAAACGAAGAAGATGTACAAAAGCAAGTAAAGGAAACGCTGGCGCGCCTGACAAGTAAGAACACGAAGGGTAAAGCAGCCAAATATCGACGTGAAAAACGGGATGCAGCGGCGCACAGGGAACAGGAAATGATCGAAGTCGAGAAACGTGCAAGTAAAGTACTGAAACTGACGGAGTTCGTGACAGCTAACGACTTGGCCAATATGATGAATATCCCAGTTATTAAAGTCATCTCAACATGCATGAGTATCGGTATTATGGTTTCTATCAACCAGCGTTTAGATGCGGAAACCATCAATATTGTAGCCGACGAATTTGGGTTTGCAACCGAATATGTCAGCGCCGATGTAGTAGAAGCGATAACCGAAGTGGAAGATAAAGCCGAAGACTTATTGCCCCGTCCGCCCATTGTAACGGTGATGGGTCATGTCGACCACGGTAAAACCTCTTTGCTTGATAATATACGCAAGACCAATGTGATAGCAGGCGAAGCCGGAGGTATTACGCAGCATATTGGCGCCTATAACGTAGAGTTACCCGACGGAAGGAGGATCACTTTCTTAGATACACCCGGACACGAAGCGTTTACTGCTATGCGCGCCCGCGGCGCACAAGTGACTGATATTGCAATCATTATCGTTGCAGCCGACGATAATGTGATGCCGCAGACGGTCGAAGCTATCAACCACGCTTCAGTTGCAGGCGTCCCTATTGTTTTTGCTATCAACAAGATAGACAAACCGTATGCTACACCTGAAAAAATAAAAGAAGAATTGGCGCAGATGAACTACTTAGTCGAAGACTGGGGCGGTAAATATCAAAGCCAGGAGATTTCGGCCAAACAGGGTACAGGCGTCCCCGACCTGCTCGAAAAAGTGTTGTTAGAAGCTGATATGCTCGAACTGAAAGCCAACCCGAATCGTCGTGCGACCGGCTCGGTCATAGAATCATCGTTAGATAAAGGACGTGGATATATTTGTACGGTTTTAGTCGGTAACGGCACCCTGAAACAGGGCGACATCGTATTAGCCGGGACGCATTACGGGCGCATCAAAGCGATGTTTAACGAGCGTAACCAGCGAATAGAAAAAGCCGGCCCCTCAGCGCCGGCTATCTTACTCGGATTAGATGGCGCACCCCAAGCCGGCGATTTGTTTAACGTTTTAGAAACAGAGCAAGAAGCGCGTGAGATAGCAACACGTCGCGAACAGTTACAACGCGAACTAGGGCTTCGTACCCAGAAACGCTTTGGATTGGAAGAACTCGGTCGTCGTCGCGCTTTGGGTAATTTCCACGAACTGAACCTGATAGTAAAAGGCGATGTGGATGGCTCGGTCGAAGCGCTGTCGGATTCGTTGATCAAACTATCAACCGAAGAGATACAGGTTAATGTTATCCATAAAGCAGTTGGACAGATTTCTGAATCGGATATTTCGTTAGCGGCTACCGCCGATGCTGTAATTATCGGATTCCAAGTACGACCCTCATCGCAAGCCCGTCGTACAGCCGAGATAGAAGGTGTGGAAATACGCTTATATTCAATCATCTATGATGCTATCAACGAAGTAAAGGATGCTATGGAAGGCCTCTTATCGCCCGAAATACGGGAAGATATTAACGGAGAAGTAGAAGTTCAGCAGGTATTTAAGATATCGAAAGTAGGGACCATAGCCGGATGTATCGTTAAGGAAGGTAAGATCAAACGGACCAATAGAGTGCGGGTTGTGCGCAATGGTATCGTTGTTCATACAGGCGAGTTAAGCTCGTTGAAACGATTCAAAGATGAAGTGAAAGAAGCCGTTACCGGTCAAGATTGCGGTATCTATATCAATAATTATCACGACATTCAAATAGGCGATATCATCGAACCGTTTGACCAGGTCGAGATAAAGAAAACGCTCTAAACTCCCCCTTTGAACGTTCCTCTAAAAAATCGTTCAATGTGTCTCTTTCACGAAGTGGAAGAAATGGGGGCAGGGGGATGTTCTCTAATGATAAACGGCTAAAGTTTAGTTTATAATTCGTAATTTTTTCACTTCGTAAAAAGAACTTCGTAATTCGTTATTGATTATGTGCTGGTTAGATATTGTTATTTTGATTCTTTGTGCTGCCGGATTAGTAAAGGGGTTGCACGATGGACTTGTTAAACAGTTGGTAGCAATCGTCGCTTTGATTGTAGGTATCTATTTATGTTCTGGAGTTGCTACCTGGTTATACGGTCATATTGTTCAATGGGATTGGTTCCCGCAAAAAGGAGGCTTGTTAATAAGTTATCTGTTAGGGTTTATTTTGATTGTCGGCATTATCGTAACGGCCGGTAATATCGTTCATCGACTGATAGACGCAACTCCTTTAAGCATTATCAACCATCTCTTTGGCGGAATTGTAGGACTTGTATTTATCATAATCATTATCAGCTTCCTGCTAAACCTGGTTGAGGTGTTTGATATTGACTCCATCATTCTCTCACAAGAAATTAAAGAAGCGTCTCGTTTCTATAGTATAATAAAAAACATCATTCCGGAAATTTTCCCCGGCAATATCTTCGATATTAAAAATGAATTTTTCGTGTCATGGATGCACAGGACCCTATAATAAATGATTTAACTACCGGTGAGTATAAATACGGGTTCACGACCGATGTTGAGACGGAAGTTATTCGGAAAGGATTGGATGAGAGCATTATAAAGACTATTTCTTTGAAGAAAGAAGAACCGGCCTGGTTGCTGGATTTCCGTCTGAATGCTTATCGGTACTGGCAGACCATGAAGATGCCCACCTGGCCGCATCTAACTATTCCTTCGATTGATTATCAGGATATTATTTACTATGCCGCTCCGCTTAAAAAAGAGGGTGCGAAAAACCTTGAGGAGGTCGACCCTGAGCTATTAAAGACTTTTGATAAGTTAGGCATCCCCCTTACTGAGCAAAAAATGCTGAGTGGCATGGCAGTAGATGCAGTGATGGACAGCGTCTCGGTTAAGACGACTTACAAGGATACGCTGGCCGAAAAAGGAATTATTTTTTGTTCCTTCAGCGATGCGGTCAAACACCATCCCGACTTGGTTCGCAAATATCTCGGTACCGTTGTCGGTTACCGCGATAACTTTTTTGCTGCGCTCAACACGGCTGTCTTTTCCGACGGTTCTTTTGCCTATATCCCCAAAGGGGTGCGTTGTCCAATGGAGCTAAGCACCTATTTCCGTATCAATGCGGCTAATACGGGGCAGTTTGAACGGACACTGATTGTCGCCGAAGACGAAGCTTACGTCAGCTATTTAGAGGGATGCACAGCGCCCCGGCGCGATGCGAACCAGCTTCATGCGGCTATTGTGGAAATTATCGCCGGCGAACATGCGGAGGTCAAGTATTCAACCGTCCAGAACTGGTATCCGGGCGATAAAAACGGTAAAGGGGGCATCTATAATTTTGTTACCAAAAGGGGGCTGTGTAAAGGCGAAGGAAGTAAAATATCATGGACACAGGTAGAGACCGGCTCTGCTATCACGTGGAAATATCCGTCGTGCATCTTAGCCGGGGATAACTCTATTGGAGAATTTTATTCGGTAGCCGTAACTAATAACTACCAACAGGCTGATACAGGGACAAAAATGATTCATTTAGGTCGCAATACGCGCAGCACGATTGTGTCGAAAGGCATCTCGGCCGGCCACAGTCAAAACAGCTATCGCGGATTAGTGAAGATAGCGCCCCGTGCCGAAAATGCGCGTAACCACAGTCAGTGTGATAGCTTATTACTTAGCGCTACCTGTGGTGCACATACGTTCCCATACGCCGACATCCAAAACGAGACGGCTATCGTTGAGCACGAAGCAACGACCTCGAAGATTAACGAAGAGCAGTTATTTTATTGCAACCAGCGTGGCATCGATTCCGAAAAGGCTGTTAGCTTGATAGTGAGTGGATACACCCGTGAGGTAATGAACAAGCTTCCGATGGAATTTGCTGTCGAAGCCCAAAAACTGTTAGCCATCTCCTTAGAAGGAAGCGTTGGCTAAACTCCCCCTTTGCAAATGCTTCTGAATTTAAAAAAATATGAGCAACCTATTAGAAATAAAAAATTTACATGCCTCGGTCAACGGCAAGGAGATATTAAAAGGCATAGATATGACCGTTTGTCCTGGCGAGGTTCATGCCATCATGGGGCCAAACGGTTCCGGGAAAAGTACGCTTAGCAACGTCTTAGCAGGCCATCCCGCTTTTACAGTAACCAAAGGGTCGGTCATCTACAAAGGGAAAAACTTATTAGAGATGAAGCCCGAAGAGCGCAGTCACGACGGCATTTTCCTTAGCTTCCAATATCCGGTAGAGATACCCGGCGTCAGCATGGTCAATTTTATGCGTGCAGCCGTCAATGCCCATCGCGAAAAGCGAGGGGATGAACCTGTGTCCGCAACGGATTTCCTGAAGATGATGCGCGAAAAGCGCGAGTTAGTCGAGATGGACAGCAAACTGACAGGGCGCAGTGTGAACGAAGGTTTTTCCGGAGGGGAAAAAAAACGTAATGAGATATTCCAGATGGCGATGCTTAATCCCACGTTATCAGTCCTCGATGAGACCGACAGCGGACTTGATATCGACGCTCTACGGGTAGTCGCTAACGGCGTCAATAAACTCAAAACGCCCGATAATGCCACTATCGTTATCACACATTATCAGCGACTGCTCGATTATATCAAACCGGATATTGTTCATGTCCTGTACAAAGGGCAGATAGTCAAGACAGCCGGCCCCGAACTGGCGCTCGAACTCGAAGCCAAAGGCTATGAATGGGTAAATAATGATTAATGATTAGTGGTTAATGGTTGTTTTCTTGCATACTAATTGCTGAAACCTAAAAACTGAAACCTACATATTATGAGCGCAGAGAAACAATATATTGAACTGTATGCACAATTTGAAGACGTGATAAGACATCATGCGCCGGAGGGCATGAACGTCTTACGCGCCGGGGCGTATGACGATTTTAAGCGCAACGGCTTTCCAACCCTAAAAGCTGAAAATTACCGTTATACAGATGTATCAAAAATTTTTACGCCCGACTATGGTCTTAACCTGAACCGTTTTAAAACCCGCATAGACCCCGCGGAGGTCTTTCGTTGCGACGTCCCAAATATGAGTACCCAATTGTATTTCGTTGTCAACGATTCATTTTATGAAGAGGTTCAGCCCGTACCCTTGTTACCTGAAGGGGTTTATGCTGGAGGGATGAAGACTTTTGCAGACCGTTATCCGGATATTTTTTCCGCGTATTACGGCCAAATAGCGCAAACATCCAACGACACCGTAGCTATGCTCAATACAATGTTAGTCCAAGATGGTTTCGTTTTGTATGTACCCATCGATGTAAAAATAGATAAGGCAATACAATTGGTGAATGTAGTCCGCAGCCATATCAATATAATGGTTAACCGCCGTATTTTGGTTATCATGGAGCCACGCTCGGAAGCGCGACTGTTAGTTTGTGACCATAGCATGGACCGAATTAGTAGCCTGACAACCCAAGTCGTTGAGGTTTTTGCCGGTGAGGGCGCATATTTCGACTATTATGACTTAGAAGAGAGTACGCAGCAAACGAAACGCTTTTCGTCTTTATTTGTTGAACAAGCGGCTTCCTCGAATGTGCTGGTGGATGGCGTCACATTAAACAACGGATTAACCCGTAACAACTATCATTTCATGCTCAAGGGCGAGGGGGCATCAACGACACTTTGCGGTATGGCTATTCAGGATAACAGCCAGCAGGTCGACACCTATACCCACATCACACACGACGCTCCCCGATGCAAGAGTACGCAATTATTTAAAAATGTGTTGGATGACCGTTCTGTGGGTATCTTCAGCGGGCGAATCCAAGTGAAACAGGACGCACAAAAAACAGAGGCCCTTCAAACAAATCGTAATTTGTGTAAGACGACCGAAGCGCGTATGTACAGCAAGCCGCAACTCGAAATCTATGCCGACGACGTAAAATGTTCGCACGGAATGACAACCGGACAGTTAGACGAACAGGCCATGTTTTACATGCAAACACGGGGTATCCCCTACGAAGAAGCCCGTACAATGCTCAGCGTAGCATTCCTTTCGGAGGTGATAGCCAACGTAAGGCTATCACCCCTGAAAGACCGCTTACAGTATCTAGTCGAAAAACGTTTCCGCGGCGAACTCGCCCAGTGCGCCGGCTGCAGCATCTGCAAGTAAGAGGATCGTACTAATTAACCATACCTTACTTGACAATATCAATAGTCTTCTTCTCTTTGAAAAAGAAGATGAAACTAACCAGCACTGCAACCGCGATGAAAGCAGGCACAAACCAAATATTTTGCCATTGGTATTCCTGGCCTTTTGAGTAATAAGTTGTTACAAAACCCGAAAACCAAGTGCCTATAAACATCCCCAGCCCGTATGTGACGAAAGTGAATAACCCCTGGGAGGCGCTTTTGATTCTCTCGTTGGATTTTTTCTCCGTATACATATATCCCGTCACAAAGAAGAAATCATAACATACGCCATGCAGGATGATACCCAGATATAACAGCCACACGTATGTGCCCATGTCGCCAAAAGCAAAGCAGAGATAACGTAAAATCCAGGCCGACATACCGATGAGTAACATTTTCTTCACGCCTATCCGGTTGAAAAAGAACGGTATGACAAGGATAAACAATGCCTCCGAAATCTGTCCCATGACCATTTTGCCCGCCACATTATTCATACCCGATTGATTAAGGAACAAATTGGCAAATCCAAAGTAGAACGATAGCGGTATGCACACAAAGATAGCCGCTATGAAAAAAATCAGATAGGGCTTATCTTTAAACAAGACAAAGGCGTCAATACCAAAAATCGATTTGGCCGTTGTTGTGGTGGTTTTAACCGGAGGGGTATCGGGCAGGAAAAAACTGTACAACCCTAAGCAGCCCGAAATCATCGCTGCCATGTAAAAGGTGTTGGGCGTTTGTTCGATGCCGAAAATTGAAATCATAAATCCGGAGATGACCCACCCGATTGTGCCGAAAACGCGAACAGGCGGAAACTGTTTGCCGATGTCCGTCATTTGACGAAATGCGACGCTGTTAGATAAGGCCAATGTAGGCATATAGGCAAGCGAATAAAAGAGTATGACCCAATAAAAAGCGCCATTGGTCGTAATCTTGGAAGCCAAAAACAGCAAAATACCTCCCAAAATATGCAATACCCCCATCACTTTTTGGGCGGGGAAGTACCTGTCGGCAATCATCCCTACAAAAAAGGGCGAGATCATCGTGGCGATAGCCAAAGCGCTGTAAGCAGCCCCAATTTGCAAGCCGGACGAACCTAAATATTTGGACATGAACGTCCCCATCGTAACGTACCACGATCCCCAGATATAATACTGCAGGAACATCATCGTTGACAGTACGACTGTTGTCTTAGTTTTCATAATCTATCTGTATTATTTAGTTTTTAATAATTACGGTTATTGGAATGCAAAAATACTACTTTTTCAAACAAAAACAAATTCGTGAAGAAAGTTGTAGAAAAGTAGTACGGATTTCTCCTTTCGATAATCCCTGAGGGAGATAAGATGGGTAGAAAAAATTTTTTAATTAAATTTGGCATATCCAATGGATTTATCTATTTTTGCAGACGTTTAAGAAGAAAAAAATATAATTTCAAAAATACCCTTATGAGAAAGCAGTTTATTATCAGTGTCTTTGTGATGATGTTTGTTTGTTTGCAGGTAGTGACCGGACAAGCAAAATATGTGTTTTATTTTATCGGCGACGGTATGGGTGTCAATCATGTCAATATGACGGAGGTCTATCTTTCAGCTTTGAAGGGTGAGCGTGGCTCGGCATCCTTATTGATGACGCAGTTTCCGGCAGTGACAATGGCTGCTACGTTTTCGGCGGATAATGATGTGACCGAATCATCGGCAGCGGGGACAGCACTTGCAACCGGCGTGCGAACCAAGAACAGTCATGTGGGCATTGATGCTAACGCGAACCGCGTGGAAACGCTTGCCGAAAAAGCAAAAAAGGCGGGAAAGAAAGTGGGTGTTGCCTCGACTGTTACCGTCAACCATGCTACACCGGCATCATTTTATGCCCATCAACGCGACCGTAACATGTATTATGAGATAGCACAAGATATGATAAAATCAGGGATGGACTTTTTCGCAGGCGCCGGTGTGATGAACAGGAATCGGTTTTTTGACAATTCAACCGCTCCGGATATATATCCGCTGATAGAGCAGGCCGGTTTTTATATTGCTAAAGGGTATGCTGACTACAAGGCCAATGCCGCTAAAGCAGGGAAAATTTTCCTCGTTCACGAAAATTGGGAGAAGACCGACGGTATACCTTATGCCATCGACCGTACTGATAAAGACCTGTCATTAAAAGAAATAACCGAAGCGGCTATTGAATCGCTCATGAAAGATAATAATAAAGGGTTTTTTGTGATGTTGGAAGCCGGACGCATCGATTGGGCTGCACATGCTAATGATGGCGCAGCGGTGATAAAGGAAGTGATAGATATGAATGAGGCGCTGCAGGTAGCTTACGACTTCTATAAGAAACGCCCGAAAGAGACCCTGATAGTAGTAGCCGCCGACCACGAGACAGGTGGCTTAACAGTCGGTAAGGGAAGTTTAAATATCCGAGTGATAAGTAATCAAAAAGTGTCGTTAGACAAGCTGACGGAGCAAATCGGCGCTTTGTCGGCATCGAAGAATGGAAACGTTACTTGGGAGGAAATAAAAAACCTCCTAACCGAGACCATGGGTTTTTGGAAAGCTGTCCCGATAAACTGGGAACGTGAGAAGTTGCTTCGCGATGCCTACGAAGAGGTATTTGCCGTAAGAAGAGGGGATACAAGAGACCGTAATTTCTCCCTGATAGCTACCAGGGCTAAAGTAATAATAAATGATATCGCCGGACTTGGCTGGGCTACAGGCGCACATTCGGCCGGTTATATTCCGGTGTATGCAATCGGCGCTGGACAGGAGTTGTTTAAAGGCCAGATGCATATTATGGATATACCCGGACTGATTGCTAAAGCAGCGAAATACAAATAAGGTTTGGCTAAGGCCGATTTTCAATTCAGGTTTCAGAAATTTCCCCCTTTGAAGAGGCAGGGGGATGTAAAACAATTTTATTATATAATTATGAAAAAGATTTTTCTATTATTATTACCAACATTATTAGCCTGTTCGAGTAAGATGCCCGAAGGCGATGCGAAGTATTTGAACAGCAAATACATCAAACAAGCCATGAACAAAGTGGCTCTTTGGCAGGTGGCCAACCCGAAGCACAGTCAGAAAGACTGGACCAACGGCGCATTTTATGCCGGCATGTTTGCTGCGTATGAGACAACTAAATCGAAGCCTGTGTACGATGCCATGATGGCGATGGCGCGCGATTCGAACAAGTGGCTGCTGGGACGTCGATGGTATCATGCCGACGACCATGTGATAGCGCAGACCTACATGGATTTGTATCGTAATGAGAAACAAAAAAGGAAGGAGATGATTCAGCCGACGATTGACACATTGGTCAAGTTTATCTCCACACCCTATCCGGTAAGAGGTGTTGAGGTTATCAAGTGGTGGTGGTGTGATGCTTTGTTTATGGGACCTCCTGTGCTTGTTAAGTTTGGATTGACAACAGGCGACAAACGCTTTTTGGCGGCTAATGACCAGTATTTTCAGGAATGTTACGACTTGTTATATAATAAGAACGAGCGTTTGTTTGCACGCGACCTCAACTATGTCATCAAGGGTGAGAATAACGACCGATACGAAGCCAACGGTCAGCTTATTTTCTGGTCGCGCGGTAATGGATGGGTACTTGGAGGACTTGTCAGGATTCTGAAAGAGCTACCCAAAGATTACCCTAAACGTCCGTTTTACGAGCAGGTATACAAGGAGATGTGCGCCCGGGTGACCGAGTTACAACAAGCCGATGGCTTATGGCGCGCCAGCCTGTTAGACCCCGCTTCGTATCCCGGAGGCGAGTGTAGCGGTTCGGGCTTTTTTTGTTATGCGCTGGCTTGGGGTATCAACCATGGATTATTAGACGCCAATAAATACCGTCCGGTTGCCGAAAAAGCATGGATAGCGCTTAATAAGTGCGTGAATGAAGAAGGACGCCTTGGCTGGGTTCAACCCATTGGCGCCGACCCGCGTCGTAATTTCAACGCCGATAGCTGGGAGGTGTATGGCTCAGGCGCTTTCCTGCTTGCCGGAAGCGAAATTATCAAACTACCCCTTTGAAGGGGGCAGGGGGATGTCGCATTTCCCCCTTGGAAAGGGGCAGGGGGATGTATCCTTTTATTAATTATCCCATTGGATTAAATGTTTGTATGGATTAAATGTTTGTAGAGATGAGACAGTTTATAAAAGTATTGAATCAATATGCAGATTTTAAGGGACGAGTTAGCCGAAGCGAATATTGGATGTTTGTCTTGGTCAATACTCTTGTAACCTTTATAATAAGCGTTATGGGGTTTGGTTTAATGACATGGACAGGAAAAGAAGGTGCCTTGCTTTTCCCTTTTCTCTATTCAATGTCCGTATTGATACCCTGCTTGGCTGTTACAGTCAGGCGTTTACACGATACGGGCCGAAACGTATGGTTTGTATTTGTCAATCTGATTCCGGTTGTTGGCTCAGTTTTATTCATTATTGCTTTATGTAAAAAAGGCAATATCGAGGAAAACTTTTATGGAAAGAACCCGAACACAACGAACAACTTCCGTTATCATAGAAAAAGATCCGCTGCCGTCGCATTGATGTTAGCTGCTACCTTATGGTTTTTTTCCTGTTCTACGCTTTACCTTTTCTTCCCTAATGGATTTAGCGAACAAATATTCTATCTGCTTCTTCCTTTGGGCCTGTTTGTTACAGGCGCTGCCTTGTTTTCAAGGAGGGCGTTCTCAGCCGGCGTCGCTCTGTCATTGATAGCTTTGTCGGCTTTCTGGCTCTTTCTGTTTGCTTTAAAGATAAGAATGGTTATTGCCATTTTAGCTGAAAGATTCGATATAATGCAGGTAATAAATTTATTAACTGTTTTAGTTCCCATTGCTTTACTGTTATCAGGTCTGTATATTCTGTTAAAGAAATCCGATCGTACCATCCCTGCCTGTTTATTGTTTGTAGGTTCATTTATTTGGATAATATCCATACTGATAAGCGACACATTATCGAATATTTCTCCTGTTTACATATACGCTTTAGTAACTAATATGGTGATAGTAGCACCTGTTTCTTTGTTCGTTTTTGCACGCACCTTATTATTGAAAGAAAAACCTGTTAATGAATCGAAAAATGCCCTTTCAGTACCGGAAAAAGATGAAAAGTCTGCTGCCCCTCCACTATTCCAAGCAAAACAAGCGGATGATATTGTTCAGGTTCTGTTCGAAAAGGAATCCGAATCGGTATCCGGCCAAGCGATAGCAGAAAAGATTCCTGAACCGGTCGTTAGTCAAAAGGTTACCATTCAACCGATAGTCGGATTAGAAACAAAACTGAAAGAAGAACATATCAGTCAAGCAGCAACCGGTAAGCCAACCATACAGGAACCGATTGTCAACAAGCCTATTAGTATGGAGAGTCGCCGAAATGTAGTTTTTATTCGCGAAGATAGGGATAACTGCAACGTTTGGCATATCTATAAAGCGCCGTCAAAAGTTCATGCCATGTCATACCTCTCAAAGATAACGGTTGACAAGCCCTCCTATTTTGTAGTAGTAGAAACCCCCGAAGGTAATTTCGGCAGGGATAAAGACGGAATCTACCAGGAATAGTTCCTCCTTCGGGGTTGTCAATGAATTAAGTCGACAAAAAACCGGTCTTCAGCAAAGAGACACACAATAATTATTGTTTTAATTTTTGCTTGATAATACATATTTTTATGTACCTTTGCGCTCCTGTTTAATTTAATAAATTATAAATGAAGAAATTACTCGAAAAGGGATTTGGAAAAGGTATCTGCCGAAACCGGCTTTATCCGAGATAATCTGGAAAAGGTCTTCCGGCTTTGTGAAATTCTGCAATATTTGAACGAAGAACTACTGTTTATTGACCATTTGGCGTTGAAAGGGGGTACAGCAATCAACCTGACAGTTTTTGATGCGCCAAGATTGTCCGTCGATATTGATTTGGATTTTACCAAAGAATGTAGCCGGGAGGAAATGCTCCAAATAAGGACAATCATCAATGACAAGCTATTGATTTTTATGTTTGCTCAAGGCTATGCTTTGAGTCCAAATACTAAAAATCCTCATTCGTTGGATTCGTGGGTATTTTACTTTCAAAATGCTGCCGGAAATAGGGATAGTATTTCAATAGTTTGAAATATAACCAGATACGCGCTAATCTTACTCCTGTGTTAAGGAAAAGCGAATATTTCAATTTTGAAGATGCAAAAACAATAGTCATAGATTATCTTTCCAAACTGATGTCACTTACAGACGATGAAAAGTTTTTTATTGAGAAATCCAATCAAGGAGTCTATCAGCCTGAATTATTATTTGACAATGAAAGTATTATTAAACGGATTAAAGAACATCCAATGGCTGTTTGGAGGATGAAATGAGGGAACTTATATCACATCAGAAAATCAATGTCCATCTTACCGTCTTTCAGATAGCGGGGGAGTTCGGCTTTAGGTTTTTTGAGCATAAATTTTTCTTGTGCACTAAAACTTAGGGTTCGGGTAATTACTTCAGCATAGATAGGGTTGGCCGGTTGAATCTTCTCATATACGCTTTTCCTTTACTTGCTATTTGTAGCCTGCGCCGGCAAATTCCATCAGGTATGCTTTGATGAAGCCGTCGATTTTCCCGTCCATCACGCCGGTGACGTCGGATGTTTGGTAATTGGTGCGGTGGTCTTTGACACGGCGGTCGTCGAACACATAACTGCGTATCTGCGAGCCCCATTCGATTTTCAGTTTGCCGGCTTCTATCTTGGCCTTTTCGGCTAAACGGTGTTGCATTTCTTTGTCGTAGAGGATAGAGCGTAACTGACGCAAGGCGTTATCGCGGTTTTTTGGCTGGTCGCGTGTTTCCGTATTTTCGATGAGTATCTCTTCCGTTTCGCCGGTATAAGGGTCTTTATATAAATAGCGAAGGCGAACGCCCGATTCAACCTTGTTGACATTCTGGCCGCCGGCGCCGCTCGACCGGAATGTATCCCATGAGATATTAGAAGGGTTGATGTTCACCTCGATGGTATCATCGACGAGAGGTGTGACAAAAACGGAAGCGAAGGAGGTCATTCGTTTACCCTGCGCATTAAAGGGTGAGACGCGGACTAACCGGTGAACGCCGTTTTCGCCTTTCAGGTAGCCATACGCATAATCGCCTTCTATCTGCATAGTGACCGTTTTGATGCCGGCCTCGTCACCGTCTAACAGGTTGCTTATGGTTAGTTTGTAGTTGTTCGATTCGCTCCACCGAATATACATACGCATGAGCATCGACGCCCAATCCTGGCTTTCTGTACCGCCGGCGCCGGAGTTAATCTTCAACACACAACTCATCTGGTCGGCTTCTTCGCGCAGCATATTACGGAACTCCAAATTCTCTATGAGTCCTTTGGCTTTCGTATAGGCGGCATCCACTTCCTCTTCGGTTGTAAGGCCTTCTTTCACAAACTCATAAGCCATGTTTAGCTCTTCGGTGGCGTTTAACACTTCTTTGTAGAGGTCGAGCCATTTTTTTAGCCCTTTTACTTTCTGCATGTTCGCTTCGGCGCGTTTGGTATCGGCCCAGAAAGCAGGGTCGTGCGTTCTCAGCTCTTCTTCTTCCAATTGAACGGTCATCGTTTCGATGTCAAAGGTACCCCCTCAACGCTAACTCGCGTTCCAACAGGTCTTTTAGTTGGTCTGATGTAATCATTTGTTATATTTTTATTGTTTGCATTATGTATTAATTATGTGCAGCAAAGATAGTAATAAAAATGGTATAGAAGATAAAATGATTATTTTTCGACGATGAAAAGGTGTTTGCCGGAGCCGGCATTTACTTTGACAAAAGTTCCGTCTATAGCGCCTTTTTGCTCTATGCCGTTCATAGTGAGCCGCTGTCGTCGGTCGTAAAACGGCAACCATACTTCTGCTATTGTATTGGCGGGTATTTCGACTGCAAGTTCAAATTTAACACCGGGCGTATTATGGAAGGATACTTTTACGTTGCCGCGAATGGTAGGGGTTATGAGTTCGGCATGAGCCAAAGTGGAGGGTTGCGGTTTGATGCGTATCTTACGAAACCCCGGTTCTAATGGTTCAACGCCCATCAGTTTGCGGGGTATCACATTGGCAGGGACAGCGCCCCAGGCATGGTTCCAATCTAAGTTAGGCTTATAAATCATGTCCCATGCTTCAAGCGAGACGGTTGAACCCGACCGGATCATGTTGTACCAACTACGCTGAGCGGTTGATGACAGCAACTGCAAACCATGGTCGGCATCGTGCGAATGGTATACTGCATCCATCAGAAACTGAGAACTGTACACGCTGCAGGCCATGCCTCGGGAACGTATAAAGTCAGCCACACGTCCGACATATCGGTCGGGTGTCATTCCGAAAGCCATCGGAAACATATTGGCGTGCAAGGAACAGTGGTCGGTTTCAACGCCATCCCGGTAATACCCTTTCCTTGTGTCCAACAGCAACCGGTTATACTGTCTTTTAATTCTTTCAGCTTCTGCCATATAGAACTGTCTGTCGTTATGATTTCCCAATGCTTCGGCTATCAGGCTCATAGTACGGACAGCTTCGTAATGATAGGCGTTTACTACTGCATTGTATGTAGTAAAAACAAACCCGTCGGTTTCGCCGCCGTGTTCTTTCTCGTCGCCGACAACACCCGTCTGAGGCCAATCGACAATATCCCTGAATCGGTTGCTGCGGTTGTTGATAGATTGCATAAACGCGGGAGTGACCTTGCCGGTACGTGTCGAGATGAGACCATTTTCCTCCTTTAATCCCATCAAGGTCTTAGCTTTCAGGTTATTATAATGGCGTTCTAACGAAACTTTATTACCTGTGTACATAAAATCATTCCAAGCCATCAATACTGATTGAAGGTTCCATTCGGTAGGCCATGTAGGGTTTTGCATCAAATATTCGTGCGAATGACGCGCCATTGAAAACTCTCTATCGACGTAATAGTGACATAATTGATTGATAAAAGCATCTGCTTCGTAAGGAATTCGTTCCCGGTCGCCATCCACATAAACACCCATGAAAGAGGTTGCTTTTATTGAGTACTTGCACAGTTCCCAGACCTGATTCAGTACTGTATCCGACGAGTGAAAGGAGGCAGCCCTATCGTTGAAAGGATAATGTACCGATTGGTGTATAACATCGGTAAAACGGATAGTTCGGTTGTAATCTTCTATTTCGCAATAACGAAAAGGGAATACTTCGCCTATATAATCGGGCATCAGGATAGCGCTAACGCCACTTTCGTTCATCGTGGCGCTGGTATTGCGGGGGTCGGGGGGAATTTTTACTGTATAGGAATGTGTTCCAGCCATTAAGGGTAACTTACAGGTTGTGTACCGGATAGTGCCACCGGGTGTGCGGTTGAGGCGACCATCCTTCGTTGCTTCGCCTAAGTGAATGATAAGGGTGTCGGTTTGGGATGATGACAGCGTTAAACGCAGGCGTCCGAAGGCGGCTTTACCGAAATCTATAAAAGTATTATTTTCATTGATGTTACGTATCAGTACCGGATATTCATCAGTTACCTGTAAAGGGTAACAAGCAGTGGTGTTGTCGAGGGTTGTGGCAGTGACAAAACTTTTGGGTTCCGAAAACGGGCTTTCTTCTCCGTGGTTGCTCCATGTTTGCACTTTCCAGTAATACAAGCTATCCGGTTGCAGCGGCTTGCCTGCATATAACACGGCTGTGGAGTTATCGCTTTCGGTGCGTCCACTGTCCCACATATCGCCTTGGTTTTGTGCAAGGGTATGGGCATAACTTGCTACTAATATACGGTAAGCGGTTTGCAGGGTGTTGGGTTTGGCGTCGTTCATGATCCATCCGAAATGGGGCTTTTCGTTGCGAATAGCTGCTATCTGATAACGCTCGATGGCCGTTTGACGCGCATCTAATGGCAAATTGGCAGGGTAGCCATCTAAGAACATGCGATCGGTAAACTCCAACAGGTCAGTGGTTAAGCCGGTAGGAGGCTCAGCAGCAAAAGCATGAAGAATATTGACGAAAGAGAGAAGGGTAATAAAAATGATTTTCATTCTTTAAAGTGTTAAAAAACAGTGTCTCTGTGCTGGTAGACAGGTGGATAGTCTAAAGTATAATGCAATCCACGACTTTCTTTGCGGTCGATGGCCTGGCGCATGATCAGGTACCCTACATTGATCATGTTACGGAGTTCGCACAGTTCGCGTGTGGCTATGGAGCGTTTGAAGAGGCTTTCTGTTTCTTCATAGAGGATGTCTAAGCGGTCCCATGCACGTTTCAGGCGCAGGTTACTTCTTACAATACCCACGTAGGTAGACATGATTTGTCCTACCTCTTTTTGGCTTTGTGTGATAAGCACCATCTCTTCGGGCGAGCTTGTCCCTGCATCGTTCCAATTGGGTATATTATCTTGAAATGTAAGGGTATCGATGATACGCACCGAGTGGTTAGCGGCAGCATCGGCATAGACAACGGCTTCTATCAGCGAGTTAGAGGCTAAGCGGTTGCTGCCGTGAAGCCCTGTGCAGGCGCATTCGCCGATGGCATAAAGACGGTAGATAGATGAGCAGGCATCCAAGTCGACTAAGATACCTCCACACAAGTAATGGGCTGCCGGGGCTATGGGTATGTACTCTTTCGTGATGTCGATGCCGAGTCTTAGGCATTTTTCGTAAATATTCGGGAAATGATTTTTCGTTTCGTCCGGGTCTTTGAGTGTGACATCCAAATAGACATGGTCTTCGCCCCTATTTTTCATCTCATTATCAATAGCGCGTGCCACGATGTCGCGTGGCGCAAGCTCTAAACGCGGGTCGTATTTCTGCATAAACTCTTTCCCGTCCATTGTCCGGAGGATGCCGCCATAACCGCGCATCGCTTCGGTGATAAGGAACGACGGGCGGTCGCCCGGATGAAAGAGCGCTGTCGGGTGAAACTGAACAAATTCCATGTCTTTGACCGTTCCTTTGGCGCGGTAAACCATTGCTATGCCGTCGCCTGTCGCTACTAATGGATTGGTCGTCGTTTGGTATAGCGCGCCTATACCGCCGGTAGCCATGACGGTGACTTTCGACAGAAACGTATCTATTTGTCCTGTATCCATATCCAAAACGTATGCCCCAAAACATTCGATATCAGGCGTATGGCGCGTAACGGTCACTCCGAGGTGGTGCTGGGTTAGTATCTCTATTGCAAAATGATTTTCGTAAACGGTGATGTCGGGATGTCTTTTTACGCCTTCGATGAGCTTATCCTGTATCTCCGCTCCGGTATTGTCTTTGTGATGTAGAATACGAAATTCCGAGTGACCGCCTTCGCGGTGCAGATCGAAGTCGCCTTTCTTGTCTTTGTCGAACTCCACGCCCCACTGTATCAGTTGGCTTATTTGCTCCGGAGCCTGTCGAACCACTTTTTCGACCGCTTCGCGGTTGTTTAAAAAATCGCCCGCAATCATCGTATCTTCGATATGCTTGTCGAAATCGTCAACCAATAAATCAGTGACCGAAGCGATGCCTCCCTGCGCGAAAAACGTGTTCGCTACTTCGAGGCCCGACTTGCTTACTAATGCCACTTTGCCCTTGTGAACGACCTTCAGCGCATAGCTCATGCCCGCTATGCCCGAACCTATAACTAAGAAATCAAACTTTTTTACCATAGTCGTCTTGCCTAAAGTCGTGCAAAGGTAGGATTTTTTTAATAATTTCCCTTTATCCACAATTCAAAAAACTTGTCATATACGCTGTAGCCAATTTCCTTAATAGATACGTATCCGCCTGTTACAAAGGTGTTTTACAGTATTATTATGTTAATGCCTTCTTAAATTATCGTTTATAAATAACGCAAAGATAATAATAATTTGTACATTTGAGGCCTCAATCAACTCAAATGTGACATGAACCGACGTTTTTATATCACTTTCTTATTGTTCTTTTGTGTATCTGCTTTAGCGGCTCAAAAGGTTGGAGTCGTGTTAAGCGGCGGCGGTGCTCGGGGTGCTGCTCATATTGGCGTTATCAAAGCATTGGAAGAAAACAATGTTCCAATTGATTATATATCAGGAACTTCAATAGGAGCCATTGTTGGCAGTCTCTATGCAATGGGCTATTCTCCGGACGAGATGCTGGAGCTGATGCTCTCGGAAGAATTTGGATATTGGCAGACAGGTACGGTAAAAACCGAGCCTGCTTTCTTTTTCAGGAAACCGGAGAACACGCCTCAGTTTTTGACATTTTCTATCAATTTAGAAGATTCGATTGTGCTGAACAACTTATTACCCGGCAGTTTTGTCAATCCGATACAGATGAACCAGGCTTTCCTTGGGCTTTATGCACAGGCAACAGCCAAAGCGGTTTGGAACTTTGATAATCTGTTTGTTCCCTTCCGTTGTACGGGCGCCGATATTTACAGTAAGAAGCTGATAACTTTTCGTAACGGCGACTTGGGTGATGCTGTGCGCGTTTCAATGACATTTCCATTCATTTTTAAACCGCTTTGGAAGGACGGGGTGCCGCTGTTTGACGGGGGTATCTATGATAATTTTCCGATAAGTGTTATGAAGGAAGATTTTAAGCCCGATTTTATTTTAGGCTCAGCCGTGCGTGGAGGAGGAATAAGACCTTCGGAGAACCCTATCTATCAGCTCGAACCGATGGTCATGCAGAAAACCGATTACGATGTGTCCGAAGAAGAAGGGATGTTAATTCAGATGCGGTTCCCGGATGTATCTCTTTTGGATTTTTACAAAGCCAAAGAGGTGATGCAAGTTGGCTATGACCGCACGATAGCCGTCATTGACAGCATCAAAAAAAGAGCCGGCAGGGAAGCCCCTTTAGAAAGCGTGAGGGAGCGACGTAAAGCCTACAAGGAAAGTTTGCCTCCACTTATATTTAGAAATATTTTTATTTCAGGGGTAACCGATGAACAGCGACATTATATTATCTCCCAATTGACGCATGACGTAAATGGAGATTTTACTTTAGAAGATTTTCGTTACGCTTATTTCAAAATGCTGACTTATTCCAAAATAAAAGAAATTATCCCATCGACCATCTATAACTGGGATACGCAGACTTTTGATTTATATCTGTCGGTCAAGGTCATCGATGAATTGAAAGTGTCGATTGGAGGCAATATATCGTCCCATCAGGCCAATCAATTATTTTTAGGATTGGATTATCAAAGTCTGGGAGAGACATCTGCTGATTACAATGCTAATTTTCAAATGGGTAATTCGTTTAGCGGCGTATCGGTCGATGGCAGGTTTTTCTTTTCTGCGCGTTTACCCGGTTATGTAGGTGTTAAGTTAACTTACGCGAACAAAAATTATTCCCAAAGTCAGTCGTTGTTTTATGAAGACTTAGTACCGGCTTTCATCAAAAAACGGGAGCGTTTCTTACGGGTTCGTTATGGTGCGCCGTTTTTAATTAGCGCTAAATTAGAAGCCTTTACAGGTATTGGGATGTTATCGGATTTGTATTATCAGACGCCAACATTGACCGGTATCAATTTTGATGTCAGCAGATATTATTTTTTCAATACAGGTTTTCGGTTTGAACAGAAAACGCTCAATTACAGACAGTATCCGACAGAAGGCCGTCATCGGTATTTGATTGCTCAATTCATAACAGGCGACGAAAACTTTAGGGCAGGTAGCAGTAATCGATTTGTTGATGTCAGGCGGCATGAATGGTTTCAGATAAAAGGTTCATGGCTTAATTATGCAGTCAAGAAGCCAAAGTTTAACCTTGGTTTTTTGGGTGAAGCGGTGTTATCAAATAAAAATTTAAGTTCCAATTATACGGCATCTATCTTACAGTCTTCACGTTTTGCTCCCACGCCGTACAGTCAGATTTCTTTTAATGAAGCCTTTAGAGCTGATAGCTACCTGGCTGCCGGCATTATCCCTATAGTAAAACTTACCGACCGGCTTCATTTTCGGATAGAAAGTTACGGTTTTCTCCCGGTGCGTGCGACCAAACGAGAGGTCATTGATACCAGCATCTTTGCCCGAAAAGGAAGCTATTTCAACACATTTCAGTTTATGAGTGAGGCGGCTTTGGTTTTCCACTTGCCCTTTGTATCGGTCAGCTTGTATGCCAACAGCTACAGTTTCCCTAAAAATAATTTTAATGTCGGGTTAAACATTGGATATATTTTGTTCGATTCCGGTTTTTTTGATTAAAAAATTGCAGAATAAAAATAATGTCGTATCTTTGCACCCGCTTAACAAAGGCTTCGTAGCTCAACTGAATAGAGCATCTGACTACGGATCAGAAGGTTGGGGGTTTGAATCCCTCCGGAGTCACTACAACATAAAGGATTTGCGATTCATTTTGCAAGTCCTTTTTTTCTATAATAAATGATAATTTATATATGAGAAGGCTGATTATTACTATTTTGTTTTGTGTTTCTATCTCTTTACCGGTTGTTGCACATTATCCGTTACAGAATCCCGATTCATTGATTGACAGAGAAGAAGCAGCGGACGTTGCCGGTGTGAAGGCATCGCTAAGAACTGTAGGATTTTACACCGACTGGCAGTTGGCCGGAATACCGGGTGGTATCCCTAAAGCTACTGTCATTCACACAACCCTCCGGGCAGGCGCTACTGCTGAGGTAATCAACAATGCTATTCAAGCCGCCGGCGATGCTGTCAGCAGCTCCGGAGGAGCATCGCCCACTAATCTGCGGGTCGTGCAGTTAGGGGAGGGTATCTTCGACGTGGGTATCACCGATATTCTTTTGAACCGACCCGGCGTCATCCTCCGCGGGATGGGAAACACAACCTTAGTTCGCGGCACAAACGGCGGCGACGGGGTTTTCGTTATTGGTAACCAAAGACCTGTATGGCAAAACGCCGTCGATGTAATCCAAAGCGCCCATATCGGCGATTCGTGCATTACAGTGGCGGACGTTAGTGGGTTCAGCGTCGGACAGATACTTAAAATAGACCGTTTGGCTGACGATGCCTCCGCCGAAAACGGTGGCTCGGAATGGCCAAATGGACATAACCAGTTCCAACGTGGCAGAAACAACGAGTTTGGTCCTACAGGTGGCAGCACACGCCCCATATCGCAGTATATTGAGATAAAAAGAATTCAAGATAATGTGTTGTTTCTGTCGAACCGGTTGAACATTCACTTCCCATTAACCGGCAAGAGCGGCAAAGCGCTAACACCTCAAGTTTTTAACACTATGGCGCATGAGTATCAATATATAGGCCTTGAGAACTTAAAATTAGAAGCGACCGGAATCACCGCCGGCGGTAATCAGTGGCATGTGCCGGCAGTTCAGATTTGTTTAGCGAGTTCGTATTGCTGGGTTAGAAACATCGAAAGCGACGGCACGAAGTTCAACGGTGAGAACGGCTTCAAGGGACGCCATATCGAACTGAATGGCTTCCGTAACCATGTGACAGGCAACTATGTACACCATTCATCGCAAGTCAGTCCGGGTGGCAACGGGTATGGTATCCGCTGGCACGGCACTGACTGTATCATCGACAACAACATCTGTGATATGCTGAACAAACCGCTATTGGGGCAGACGTCCAACGGCGGCAATGTAATCGCTTACAACTATGTCCCGAATGCTATCATCACTATCCGAAATGATGGCGCATATTTAAGCGCAGCGACACCCGGCAACCCCCAGACAATTGACGGGTGGAACGAGACAGCCATCGACCCCAGTCATGGCGGTTATTCACATTCTGACCTCCTCGAAGGCAACTATACCGCTAATATACATACAGATGGCACCAGTAACAATGGCTTTTTTGTCCTTTTCCGCAATCATTCCTTTGGCAGGAACGCCCATAGTCCGACGACAGGTGGCTCATTAAACGGCGTATGTATTGATGGCCCGCAAAACGAACATGCTTCCATTGGGAACGTTTACCTGAACCCTGCTAACGGCATCGGTGCAAGGGTATGGAACAGCCCCGCCCACAGCCCCGGCAGAGGGATACCGGTATATAACTTCAGCACCACTACAGGTAACAACACGATGGGTAGCTACCTGAGCGATGGCGGGCGGCAGTGGGCTTTCGACAGGTTCTATTGGGCATTAGACTACAACTATGCAAACAATAGCATCGAGCCGGGCAGGCAGACAGGATGGACTGTTCCTGTCGAGCTTCCCAACTCGCTATATCTCACCACGGCGCCCGATTATTTTGCCGGATACACGTGGCCACCCGTCAACCCTTTCGGCAAAACTGATGCGGAACGTATAGGTAAACTGCCTGCAAAAGAGCGCTTTGGTGCGAGTTTATAGCTTGTGATGATGCAAAGAACAGTATCCTGGTAATTCTCAATTTTTGATGAATTGTTGCAGGTAACGTTTAAAGAATCGCCCCTGTGTTGTCGGTGTAAAATTCCAATCCGAAAAAAGAGTAGGCGCCCACGACTGATGGAAGCACCACAAGGTAAAGGATATACCCCGTTCTTCAAAGTATTTGGTTATCTTTACACCATAATCGTCGGTGGCAATAACAGGGACGTGCGCTCCGCGTTCCCCTTCTAAGCAGTATCCGAGTTCGGTACAGATAACCGGATATGTTTTAGCAACATAGCCGAAGTCGGCATCCCATTTTTCGGGCCACGGCTCTGGGCGTTTCATGGGATAGGGATGCGAAACGTATGCGATATTATTGCGACCGATGGGCGAAGCGCCTACATTGCGCAGTTCATAAGCCCAGTCAAAACCCGAAACAAGACATAGCGCTTTAGGGTTATATGCCCTGATGGTGTCGATAAGTCTTTCGCAAAGCGCTTTCCATTCCTCCCAAGTACATGTACCGAGGTCTCTACCTGAAACAGTCGGTTCATTAAATAATTCGTACATCGCTACGGTCGGTTCGTTTTTGTAGCGTTTAGCCACATCTGCCCAAAAGCGAAAGGTTTCTTCAATGGAAGTATCATAACTTCGACCGGTAAACTTCTCGTCTTTCAGATTACCTATCGAATGCCAGTCTATGATGACATACAACCCGGCTTTTTTCGCCATCTCTATACCATGGTCTAAAAGTGTAAAATACGCTTCCCTTTCACGGGTACGTAAACTGGAAGGATGTACGGCAAACCGTACAATGTTAGCACCCCAACTCTTAGCTTCGTTGAAAAGCCTTTCGTCCCAATGACCCTGCCTGTCTACATCGTGTGCATCGGCAAAACAGAGGCCACGGAAAATGATTTCTTTTCCACGAGCATCAACAAATTTATTGCCTTTCACCTTTATCCGACCGACGTTGGTCGTGCCGCATCCCATAAGAAAAGCAATCATTGATAACAAACACAATAGTTTTTTCATATCTAAAATTTTTATAAATAGCGGTTAATAAGAAAGAGGTTTATTTTTCGATGTTGGTGCAGGCATTACTAAACTCTTCCTTGACAACATTTTGTACTCTTCAATTGACATAATAACAGAAAAGCATTTCAAAAATGCGATGCAAAGGTACGACTTTTTTTCAATTCATCGATTAATTATTTATATTTCGCCTTGATATATGACAGACCCTTCTCTTTTCCCTAACCTCTAAATAGTTAAAATTTATTAGCTTTTTGTGAAATGAAATTATTGTTGTATGTTTGCGGCTTCAAACAGGAGAAAAAAAAATTGAATCGAACTTATTTACACTTTATTAAACAGTTGCCTATGAGACAGCCCGTATGTAAAAACCCTACAAATTAGTCGGTTAATTGACACTGACCGGCATCAGCGATTTATAAAATTTTTAATAACTTTTATTTAAAGACTAATGTTTCGCACCCTCTAAATCCTTGAAAAACGAGGATAGAGATAGGGTAGAAAGACAAAAAAAGTGCCATATTTTTTTGCTAAAGTCATTGAAAATAACTACCTTAGCGGCCTAATTCAAAACAATAAAAAACATGG